>JBDSLT010000180.1:0-8003 GCA_039916265.1 Casimicrobiaceae bacterium
CGGTGGCTCCCGCAACGGCGACCTGCTTCACGAACGATCTGCGTTTCATTGGACTTCCTCCTTGTGTGCGGTCATGCGGAACCTGCGCCGGCGCTGACCGCTTCCGGCTGCAGGGGGTCGAAGCTAGCGAGCTCGATGCGGCGACCCTCGGCCGCCGAGCGGTAGACCGCCTCCTGCACACGCAGGTTGGCGAGGTAATCGAGCGCCGTGTTCTCGAGCGGCGCGCCGGAAACGAGGTGCGCGACGACGTGGCGCTGCAGCCACTCGCAGGCGCCGCCGCCGAAGGTGTCGTCGGGGCCGCGGTCGTAGGCGTGCGGCGTTTCGGGCTGCTGGTGCGGCTTCCACCAGAGCCGCGCGTCGCCGTCGAGGCGCAGCACGCCCGCCGAGCCTTCGAGCCACGCTTCGCCCATCGTGCGCCGGGGGTTCGCGGCAACGTGGTCGTTGAGGCGATTACCGTCGAACAGGCCCGTCGCGCGATTGGCGAACTCGAACACGATGTAGCCCGCGTCCTCGCCGGCGATCACCGGATTGACGCGGCGCAGCCGCGCATAGACCGCAGCGACTTCGCCCATCAGGAAGCGGAAGGTGTCGATCCAGTGGATCGCGGTCTCCATCACCAGGAGCCGCGGCATCTGCTGGAAGTACGGCTGGCGATCGAGGTACGCGCGCGGGCCCTGCCCGTCGCCGGGACGCAGCCGGAACGCGACCGAGTGGAGCGTTCCTAGCTCGCCGGCGTCGATCAGACGTCGCGCCTCGCGGTACCACGGCTCCCAGCGGAAGTTCTCGTGGACGACGAGCGGCACCCGCGCGCGTTCGGCCGCCTCGGTCATCGCGACGGCGTCGGTGTACGACGTGCCGAAGGGCTTCTGGCAGATCACCGGAATGCCGCGGGCGACGATTTTTTCCACGAAGGCGCGGTGCGTCGGCGGCGGCGTGATCAGGTCGACCAGATCGGGCCGCATCGCGTCGATCGCCGCGTCGAGATCGCCGTAGACCGCCGGAACGCCATATTGGTTGGCGAGCGCGCGTGCCTTCGCCTGGTCGCGGTTGACGATTGCCAGGCACTCGGCGCCTTCGATGTTGCGCCAGCCCTGGTACTGGAACTGGCTGAAGTAGCCGGCGCCCACCCCCAGAACCCGAAGTCCGCTCACAGGAACCCCGTCACAGGTTGGAAGCAATCGCGGCGGCGATCGCCTGCGTGCCGTCGCGCCCGCCGAGCTCGAAGGGCTTGACGCGGCCCGACGCGTAGACCGCGTCGACCGCATGCTCCAGGCGCAACGCGTCGCGAGAGAGCGCGTCGATGCTGCAGCTCGTGGCCAGCCAGTCGAGCATCATCGCTGCGGAAAGTATCGTCGCCGTAGGGTTCGCCTTGCCCTGTCCGGCGATGTCGGGCGCCGAGCCGTGGCACGGCTGGAAAAGTCCGTGCGCATCGCCGATGTCGGCCGACGGCGCCATGCCCATGCCGCCGACGAGCCCGGCGGTAAGGTCGGAGAGGATGTCGCCGAACATGTTCTCGGTGACCATCACGTCGTAGTCCCACGGCTTCCTGATCATGTCGAGCGCGGTCGCGTCGATATAGTTGTGCCGCGCCTCGATGCCGGGAAAGCGTGCGGCCCGCTCGTCGAAGACCTTGCGGAAAAAGGCCATCGAGCGAAACACGTTCGCCTTGTCGACGCAGGTGACGTGTCCCGGGCGCCCGCGCTCCTTGCGGCGTTGCGCGAGGCGGAAGGCGAAGTCGTGAACGCGCTCGGAACCCGCCCGCGTGATCACCATCGTGTCCTGCGCTTCGCGATCGTCGGTCACCACGCCCTTGCCCCGCGATGCAAACAGCCCCTCGGTCGATTCGCGCACGACGACCAGGTCGATCGTCGCGGCGCGCGGATCCGCGAGCGACAGCGCAATGCCGGGAATCGCCCGCGCCGGCCGCACGCCCGCATACAGCTCGAGCTCGACGCGCAGGTCGAGCTGCGGCGCGATCTCGGTGCCGTCGGGATAGCGGATCGCCGGCCACCCCATCGCCCCGAACAGCGTGGCGTCGGCGGCACGCGCGGCGGCGAGCGTGGCCGGCGGCAGCGCGACGCCGGTCGCCCTGTAATGCTGCGCGCCGGCGGGGTGCGTCGCGAAACGGAATGCGTAGGACGCGTTGCGCGCGAGCTTTTCCAGCAGCGGGAGGGTGGCGTCGATCACCTCCGGACCGATGCCGTCCCCGGGCAGCAGGGCGATGTCGAGGACGCGGGTGGCGATCGCGGCAGTCATGGGCTTCTCACAGGTTGTTGAGACGGTATTGCTCGAGGATCGCGAGGAGCTCGCGGCTGCCGCGCTCGCGGTGCGCGCGGTGCGCGTCGAAAGCCGCGCGCGCGTCGCCGGCGCGAATCTTCTCGACGACTTCCATGTGCTCGCGTGTCGAGTGCATCGGCTTGGGACGCATGCGCAACGTGACCATGCGTGCGCGGTGCGCGCGGTCCCAGCAGTTCTGCACGGCGTCGATCACGAGGCGATTGCCCGACAGCGCCACGAGGTGCTGATGGAAGCGCTCGTCGGCGGCAGCCCAGGCATCGAGGTCGCTGGCCTTGAGCGCACGGCCCATGTCGCGCGACGCGTCGAGCAGCGGCTTCAGCTGCGCCTCGCTCGGCTTGCGGCGCACCGCGAGCTCGGCGGCCATCGCTTCCAGCGCCGTCAGCATCTCGTAGATGTCGCGCATGTCGTCCGCAGAGACCGGCAGCACGCTCATGCCATGGCGCGGGACGACCTCGACCAGGCCTTCCTTCTGCAAGCGGATCAGCGCCTCGCGCACCGGGGTGCGGCTCATGCGCAGTTCGAGCGCGAGCTCCTGCTCCAGCGCGCGATAGCCCGGCGGCCAGACGTTGTCGAGAATGCGCCGGCGCATCGTCTGGTACGCCGATTCGACGAGCGATAAGCCCGCGGCGTGGGTATCGTCGGCAAGGGTGTCCGTTCGCGGTGACATCGCGCGGGCCGTCAGTCGAACCAGTTCCAGTGCGCGGGCGCAAGCCCGGCGACCGGAGCGCGAAACGCATAGATCGCGTCGTCCAGCAGACAGCCGAGGTACACGGTGCGCCGGTCCGCGCCGCCGAAGGCGATGCTCGAGATGTTGCGCAGAACGCAGCTCTTCACCGTGTCGAGATGCGGCCGCTCGAGCGTACCCGCGACGTACGCCTGCTCGACCCAGGCGACGTGCGCGGGGTCGGCGTCTTCGAGGACCGTGACGGCGGACCCGTCAGGTGCTATGCGCAGCAGGCGATTGCTCACGATCGAGACGACCCACAGGTGGCCTTCTTCGTCGAAGGCCATGCCGTCCGGATAAGTGCCCGGCCCGTAATCGACGAAGACCTCGCGCGGCCCGAGGCTGCCGTCGCCGCGCACCGCGAATCTCGACGTGCGCCGCGCGAAGGTCTCGTTGACGTACAGCCACTCGCCGCGCGAATCGAGGATCGCCTCGTTCGTGTAGCCGAGCCCGTCGGCGACGATGCGTGCGCCGCGTGCGTCGGCCACGACGACAAAGCCGTCGGCGACCTCGCGGCGATACCCGAGGGCGCGCGGCACCTGGCGCGTGCTGACGGTGATCCACACTCGCCCGTGTGCGTCCTCGGCGACGAAATTGGTCGGCGGCAGCGCCACGCCGTCGACCTGCTCGAGGAACGGCTGCACGTCGCCGTCGCGTGCGAGCGCGAAGACGCCGCCCCGATCGGCGCCCAGATCGGCGAACAGGAACGATCCGTCGCGGCGCAGCGCGATGCCGTTGGGCCGGGCCGGCCGGCCGTCCGGAAGCTCGCAGCGGTAGAGCCCCTGGCGGCCGTCGGGATGCAGATGCGCAACGCCGCCGCGCCAGTCGGCGGCGTAGAGATCGCCCCGCCGGGTGGCGAGCACGCACTCGGGGCGTTGCAGCCCCGTCCCGATGCGCGTGATCGACGCCAGATCGACGGTGATGGCGTCCGCGGTGGCCAACATCGCGTGCTTCCTCCGGGTGGACGCCTCTCGCCGTGCGGGCGCAGCGTCGCTGTTGTGTGCGTACGTTAACGTATACGTTATAAAATCCTGACGCCTGTGTCAAGCGGCGCCGCTGCGCTAGCATTGCGTGGCCATGACCACGATCGTCTACGTCCACTCCCGCCTGTTCGTCGTTCCCCTGCCGGAGGTGATGGCCGACGCCAGGCACGGCGACCACTCGCATTTCCAGCTCGTGACCACGACCGTGAGGCTGGCCGACGGCACAGAGGGCACCGGCTATTCGTATACCGGCGGCAAGGGCGGGCACGCGATCCTGGCGATGATCGAGCACGACCTCGCGCCTGCGCTGATCGGCAGGGATGGCCGCGACGTCGAGGCGATCCACGATTTCATGGAGTGGCACCTCCACTACGTCGGACGCGGCGGAATCGCGGCCTTCGCGAGCTCGACCGTGGACATCGCGCTGTGGGATCTTCGCTGCCGGCGCGAAGGCAAGCCGCTGTGGCAGCTCGCGGGCGGCGCCAATCGCACGTGCAAGGCGTACTGCGGCGGGATCGACCTTCAATTCTCCATCGCGAAGCTGCTCGACAACGTCCGCGGCTACCTGCGCGACGGCGCCAACGCGGTCAAGATCAAGGTGGGTCGTGCGCATCTCGAGGAGGATGTCGAGCGGGTGCGCGCCGTGCGCGACCTGATCGGCGACAGCGTTGCGTTGATGGTCGACGCCAACTATGCGATGAGCGTCGACCAGGCGATCGATGCGGCCCGCGCCTTCGCGCCTTTCGACCTGCTGTGGTTCGAGGAGCCGACGCTTCCGGACGACTACCGCGGCTATGCGCGAATCGCGCAGGCGACCGGAATGCCGCTGGCCATGGGCGAGAACCTGCACACGCTCCACGAGTTCGGCTTCGCGTTCGAGCAGGCGCGCCTGTCGTTCATCCAGCCCGACGCCTCGAACTGCGGCGGCATCACCGGGTGGCTCAAGGTCGCGGAGCTGTCGCGCCAGTACGGCGTGCCCGTGTGCTCGCACGGCATGCAGGAGCTGCACGTGAGCCTGGTCTCCGCGCAGTCCAACGGCGGATGGCTGGAGGTCCACAGCTTTCCGATCGACCGCTACACGCGCCGCCCGCTGGTGCTCGACGACCATCGCGCGATTGCGCCGGACGCGCCCGGCATCGGCGTCGAGTTCGACTGGGCCGCGCTGGCGCCGTACCGGGCGCCGGGCACCCGAGCCGCCTGACACGCCGGGCCGCGTTCAGCGGCGCTTGATGTCCCGCGCGGGCGCCGCCGTGCTTCCCCGGTCGACCAGCTCGAAGGGCAACGTCTGGAATGCGGTATGCGGCCGTCCCTCGAGACGCGCGACGACCTGCTCCGCCGCCGCACGGCCGATCTCGACGATCGGCGTGCGGATGCTCGTCAGCGCGGGCGTTTGCGTCGCGCCAAGATCGGTGTTGTCCACCCCGGTGATCGACAGGTCGTCGGGAATGCGCACGCCCTGCTCGCGGCACGCGATCATTCCGCCGACGGCGAACACGTCATTGGTCGAGACCACCGCCGTGGGGCGGGGCTTGCGGGCAAGCAGGCGCCGCATCATGGCTGCCGCCGAGGCGAGCCCGATGGGCCCGAACTGCGCATAGCGCTCGTCGAGCTCGATTCCCGCCTGCGCTAGCGCCGCGCGCATGCCGGCGCCGCGCTCGGTCGCGCGGTCGTTGCCTTCCGTGAGCGCGCTCAGCAGGCCGAAGCGACGGTGCCCCAGCCCGATCAGATGGCGCGTCATCTCGAAGGTCGCCGCGCGGTTGTCGAAGCCGACGCTCGGATGGCGCCGCATCGGGTCGACGCCCCACGTCAGCACGTAGGGCCGGCCGTAGTTCGCAAGCAGCGTGAACAGCGCCGGATCGTGATACAGCCCCACGAAGACGAAGGCGTCGACGCCGTGTCCGATCAGTTGCTCGGTGGTGCGCAGCTCGGCGGCGAGGTCGTAATGATGCTCGGCGAGCACCAGCGAGTACCCCTTGGCGTCGAGCACCGACTGCATCGCGCTGGTCGTGCGCGCGTACAGCGCATAGTCGAACGAAGGCACCACGGCGCCGACCATCTGGCTGCGCTGACTGCGCAGCGCGCGCGCGGCACCGTGCGGGACGTAGCGCAGCTTGGTCACGGCGGCGCGCACGAGCTCCCGCGTCCGCGCGTCGACCTGGTCCGGCGAGTTGATGGCGCGGGAAACGGTGGCGGTAGACACGCCAGCGAGTCGCGCCACGTCCTTGGCGCTCGCCCGCTGGCGGCGTGGCGCCGCGACGGGCGCGGCGGGCGCAGGAAGCGCGTGCGGCGGTGCCCGGGACGGGCGTGAATTCGATTGCATAACGGGTGCCTCGTTTTTCGCGAGACTACGCTTTATCATGGGTCTTGTGGCGCGCGGGCGACGCTGTTATGGTAGATGTAATCGAATACATCCAGCACGTCAGTCACCCCGACCGGAGGCCACCCATGCCCAAGCGCTCCCACGAAGATCAGGCACCCACGATCCCCAGCCGTCGCGACCTGCTGCGCCAAGGCGTCGCCCTCGGCGTCGCGGGGATGCTCGGACCGCAGTTCACGGGCGCCGCCTACGCGCAAGCCGACGACCTCTCGCCGTACACCGCCGCGAAGATCAACTGGAAGCAGGCCGCGGGGGAGTCGATCACCGTTGCCGTCATTCCGGCGAGCTACTTCGAGAACCTGATTTCGCTGCAGCCGCAGTTCGAGGCGCTCACCGGCATCACCCTGCGCTTCGAAAAGGTGCCCCCCGGCCAGATCCGCCAGAAGGCGCTGCTCGACCTGTCGTCGAAGACGGCGACCTACGCCACGCACGCGGCCGACCCGATGTACTACCCGCTCTACGTGTCGAACAAATGGGTAGACCCGCTCGACCGTTACCTGAACGACGCCGCGATGACCGACGCGGCCTGGTTCAAGTACGACGACATCATCAAGGCCTGGCGCGACGCCGATTCGGTCGACGGCAAGCCTTATGGCATTCCGTTCGACGGCGAAGTGACGGTGCAGGTCTATCGCAAGGATCTGTACGACGCCAAGGGCCTGAAGCCGGCCGAGACCTACGACCAGCTCGTCGCCAACGCCAAGGCGCTGAACGATCCGGCGAACCGCATGTACGGCCTCGCGCTGCGCGGCTTCGCCGGCGCGGGTCAGAACATGTACATCTACCCGTCGCTGTTCCGCGGCTACGGCGGGAGCTGGGGCAGCGCGAACAATATCGTCGTGAACTCGCCCGAGGCAGTGGCGGCGCTGACCTGGTACGTCGACACGCTGACGCAGTACGCGCCGCCCGCAGTGCGCAACTGGAACTGGCCGGACATCGCCGACGCGTTCTCGCAAGGCTCGGTGGCGGCGTACATCGATGCGCATTCGTCGGCCGCGGTGATCACCAATCCGGAAAAGTCGAAGGTCGTCGGCAAGATCGCGTATGCGCGCTGGCCGAAGGGTCCGAGCGGCAAGCGCGTCACGTCGATCTGGAACTGGGGCTTCCCGATCAACGCGGCGCTGTCGGACAAGGCGAAGAAGGCCACGTGGCTGTTCATCGAATGGGCGACGTCGGCGGAGACGCAGGCGCGGACCTCCTGGAAGTTCGCAGGGCCCGCCAAGCGCTCCGGCATCAACCGGATGTCCCTGTGGCGCTCGCCCGAGTTTGCCGCGGCGATGAAGAACGCGGGCGACAACTTCATCCCCGCGGCGCTCGAATCGCTCGAGCAGGATACCGACGTCGATTGGCGCCCGCGCGTTCCGCAGTGGCCCGCGATCGGCGAGACGATGGCGACCGCCATCCAGTCAGCGCTCGTCGGCCAGAAGAAGCCGAAGGAAGCGCTGGACGAGGCGCAGGCGCGCATCCAGCAGATCCTCAAGGCCTGAGCGCTCGCGATGGTGGGCGCGCTGCGGCCCGCGCCGACGCTGGAGGCGCAGGAGCGCCGCTTCGCGCTGGCGCTCCTCGCGCCGGCGCTGGCGCTGCTGCTGCTGACGACGACGGTCCCGCTGGTCTACCTCGG
>JBDSLT010000181.1:0-3713 GCA_039916265.1 Casimicrobiaceae bacterium
TCAACGTCGCCAGGACGCCCGAGCGCCTCAAGCTGATCAAGCGCCAGATGGCGCGCGCAAAGAGTTTCGGCGTCGAATTCGACTACGTCTCGCCCGCCGAAGCGGGGCGCATCGCGCCGATCCTGCGTACCGACGACCTCGCTGGCGCGGTGTGGATTCCCGGCGACGGCAAGGCCAACCCGACGGACCTCACGCAATCGCTCGCCAGGGGCGCGCGCCTGCGGGGTGCGGCCATCGTCGAGGGCGTGCGCGTCACCGGCGTGCGCACGCACAACGGCCGTGTCTGCGCGCTTGCGTGGTCCGCCGCAGAGAACAGCGGCGAGATCGCGTGCGAAACCGTCGTCAATTGCGCCGGCCAGTGGGCGCGCGCGTTCGGGCGCGAAGCCGGCGTCAACGTTCCGCTGTATGCCGCCGAGCATTTCTACATCGTCACTCGTCCGATCGCCGGCGTGACGCCCGACCTTCCGGTCATCCGCGATCCCGATGGCTTCATCTACTACAAGGAGGAGGTCGGCGGCCTCGTCATGGGCGGCTTCGAGCCGGTGGCGAAGCCATGGAACGTCGATCCGATTCCCGACGGCTTCGAGTTCCAGCTGCTCCCGGAGGACTGGGACCAGTTCGAGCCGCTAATGCACAACGCGATCCACCGCACGCCCTGCCTCGAGCACGCCGAGATCCGCATGCTGCTGAACGGTCCCGAGAGCTTCACGCCCGACGGCAATTTCATCCTGGGCGAGGCGCCCGAGCTGCCGGGCTTTTTCGTCTGCGCCGGCTTCAATTCGGCGGGCATCGCGAATTCGGGGGGCGCGGGGCGGCTGATCGCCGAATGGATCGTCGGCGGCGAGGCGCCGGTCGACGTGTTCGACATCGACGTGCGCCGCTTCGCGCCGTTGCACGCGAATCGCCTGCACCTTTCGGACCGCACCGTCGAGTCGCTGGGCCTCCACTACGCGATGCGCTGGCCGAAGGAGGAACTGGTGTCGGTGCGCCCGCTGCGCCGCTCGCCGCTCTACGACCGGTTGCGCGAGCGCGGTGCCGTGTTCGGGACCAGGCTCAACTGGGAGCGCGCCAATTATTTCCTTCCCGCGGGCGTGCACGTTCCGCCTGCGACGCTCGACACGCCGGGCTGGCTCCCCCATGTCCTCGAGGAGCAGCGTGCCTGCCGCGAAAACGTCGTCGTGTTCGACCAGACGTCGTTCTCCAAATTCGTCCTGAAGGGCCGCGACGCGCTCGCCGTCCTCCAGCGGCTGTGCGCGAATGAAATCGACGTCCCCGTCGGCCGGATGGTGTACACCGCGATGCTCAATGCGCGCGGCGGCTTCGAAAGCGATCTGACGATCACGCGCATCGCGGAGCGCGCGTTCTTCATCCTGACCGGCTCGGCGCAGACGACGCGCGACTTCCACTGGATCGAGCGCCACATCGCGCCCGACGTGCACGCCGCGCTGTTCGACGTCACCAGCGCGCACAGCGTGATCGCGCTGATGGGACCGCAGGCCGAAGCGCTGTTGCGCCAGGTGTCGCCCGACGACCTCTCGAAGGCCGGACTCCCGTTCTCGACGACGCGAGAGATCGACGTCGGCTACGCGCGGGCGCGCGCCGCGCGGATGAGCTACGTCGGTGGGCCGGGCTACGAGCTGACCGTCCCGACCGACCAGTGCGTCACGCTGTACGACGCGCTCAAGGCGGCGGGGGATGCGTTCGGCCTCGTCGACGCCGGCTACTACACGATCGACGCGTTGCGCATCGAAGCGGGCCGCCGCGCATGGGGCGCCGAGCTGTCGCCCGACGAGACGCCGTGGGAGGCGGGGCTCGGGTACGCGGTGAAGCTCGACAAGCCCACCGAGTTCATCGGTCGCGACGCGATCGTCGCGCAGCGCGAGGCCGGCCTGCGCAAGCGACTGCTGCAGTTCAGCTTCGACGACCCTGCCGCGTTTCCCTGGGGCGGCGAGCCGCTGCTGATGGACGGACGCAATGTCGGCGAGCTCACCTCCGCCGGCTACAGCCGGACCTTCGGGCGCGCCGTCGCGCTCGCCTACGTGCGCGCCGACACGCCGCTGACCGACGACGCGCTGCGGGCCGCGCGTTACGAGGTCGAAATCGCGGGCGTCCGCACGCCGGTGTCGCCGCGCCTTCGCAACGGGTGAAGGTCGCGCACCGCGGCGGTGCTGCCCGGCGACGCGTGCGGCCCGCGGCGGTATGATGGAACACCCCGACCGGTAGCCCAAGTTGTCCACCTTCCATCGCTTCACGCCACCGCCGCGCCGCGGCCGCACGCCGTCGAAGCCCGGCGCTACCACGAGCCAGGTGCAGAGCCTGACGCGCGGACTGTCGATCCTCGAATGCCTCGCGAACGCCGAAGGCGGGCTCACGCTCACCGACGTCGCGCACCGCGGGAACCTCGCCCCGTCGACCGCGCACCGCCTGCTCGCCACGCTGGAGAAGATGGGCTACGTCTATCATGCCGGCGAGCTCGGCCGCTGGTATGTCGGCCTGCAGGCCTTCGCCGTGGGGTCGAGCTTTCTCGCGAGCCGCGACTTCGTCGCACAGAGCCATCCGTACATGCGGCGCCTGATGGAGCAGTCGGGCGAGACCGCGAACCTCGGCATACTCGACGGCACCGAGGCGGTGTTCGTCGACCAGGTCCAGTGCCGCGAGATGATGCGCACGATCGTGAAGCTCGGCAGCCGCGTGCCGCTGCACGCGTCGGGTGTCGGCAAGGCGATCTTCGCGTCGCTGCCGGACGAGCAGATCGACGCGATCCTCAAGGTGAAGGGGCTGCCGCGTATCACCAACAATACGATCACCGCGCCCGAGACGATGTGGCAGACAGTGCGCGTGATCCGCCAGCGCGGCTGGTCCTTCGACGACGAGGAGCACGCGCTCGGTACGCGCTGCGTTGCAGCGCCGGTGTACGACGAGCACGCAGAGCCGCTCGGCGCGATCTCGCTCGCGGGTCCGTCGTCGCGGCTGCCCGACGCGCGCATCAAGCAGCTGGGGCCGCTCGTCGCGCACACGGCGGAAGAGCTGACGCACCGCCTCGGCGGCCGCTGGCCGCATCCCTGCTAGCGCAAGCGATGCGCGGGACACCGGCGGCCGCGTGCGGGTCGCCGGTGCCGATCCCTCTCAGGACTTTGCCGGCGCCTTGCAGCCTGGAATCGTCTCCTCGCGGTCGATGAACGGGCGCCAGCTCGCGCTCGTCGAGGCCGTGAACCGCGCATTGACGTAGTAGCGCGTGCAGGGCTTGAAGTCGACCTCGGTGGCTTCGACATCGATCTGTCCGGCGCGCGAACCCGGCGGGATGGCCTGCAGCACCAGCTTGTGCATGCCCGGCGTGACCTTGATCGTCTCGCGCGGTGCCGTTCCCGGCGAGAAGCCGTCGACCAGGTTCACCACCACCGCACCGTCGGTCAGCGACGTGAGATCGTTGTAGCGCACGCCGGTGAGCTCGCTCCAGGTCGGCCCCCAGCTCTGGCATCCGGCGAGAACGAACGGTGCTGCAAACGCAACCAGCTTCTTCATTGCTGCTCCCTCGGTGAGTATTGAGTGTCTCCGGCGCAACGGACGATCGCGGGTAGACTGCGCAATCCGCGTTCCGCGGCGGGCGATTCCCGCAGGAGGCTTTCCCCGTGCTACGCCAGGTCTTGGCTTTTGTGCTCCTCGCGCTGCCGCCGGCCGCGCATGCGGCGGAAGTGTATCGCTGCGTCGACAAG
>JBDSLT010000182.1:0-7916 GCA_039916265.1 Casimicrobiaceae bacterium
GAGCCGACGCCGCGCCCGGCGTCTTCCCTGCGCACGACGCCGAGCGCGCGGCACACGTCGTCGCGGCCGGTGTAGCACGCGGCGATCCGCTGCGCGAGCGCCTGCAGCGACGGATCGATCGTCAGGTAGATCGAGTAGCCGACGTCGACCGGCGCGCCGTCGAGGTCGATCCGGTTCGGACCGAAAGCGTCGCCCGCGGAGGACACCGCCGCTTCGCGCTCGTCCTTATACCTGCGATACAGCGATCCGTTCGGACGGTGCAGCGTTTCGAGCGGCCGCAGCAACGCACCGAGCGACGGCGGCACCTTCCATCGCTCGTCGTCGACCGGCATGTCGGACGTCGGCTCGCCGGCAAGACGCAGCGCGGGGGGCGTCTGACCGTTCGGGTCCGCGATGCCGCGCATGTCCGCACGCTTGCACAGGCGATCGTCCAGACCGCGGATCCCGCCGAGATAATGCGTAACGGAATCAGCGTCGCCGGCACGGGCGGCAAAGTAAACACAGCCGGGAATGCCGGCCCAAGGATTTACGCGCGCGATGTCGCGCGCCGAAATCTCGACGAACTGCCCGGGCCGCCAGCGCGCGACCACACGGTCGACCTCGCTGCCCCGCCACGCGAGCGATGCGAGCATCCGGCCGTTCGCGCGTGCGAGCGCCGCCACGGCGCCCGCGATGTCGGCGCACTGCAGCGCGAAGCTTCGCCCGGGGTAGTCCGGCGCGTCGACCGGCGTGCGCAGTGCTGCCGCCACCGCGGCGAACCACGCCGCGGCGTCGAAGCCGACGGCGTCGGTGACGCGCCGGTTGTCGCCGCTGCTGAACGCGCGCACGGCCTCGTCGATCTCCTTGAGCTGCGCCGCCATCCGCGCCGCCGGCGAAACGCTGCGCGCCGGCGCCTGCACGACGAGGCGGCGCAGCCGCTCCCACGTCCCGCCGCCGCCCTCCCACGCCGCTCGACACTGCGGAACGCGTTCGAGCAGCGCCTGCGGCGTCGGCGCTGCCGCGGCGATCCGGTCCTGGCGGACGATCGCGCTTTCGAAGGTCTTCAGCGCCGCGACATGGCGAACGCTGACGTGGCGATCGCTGGCGCGCGAGGGCGACAGCGCGTCCGCCTGTCGCGCCGACGCGACGACCAGAAGCACGCCCAGCAGCACTGGCAGCACGGCGGCGCTCGCCATGACCGCGAGTTGCAGCAGCGACGTGTTCCGGTGCGCGCCCTCATCCATGCTGGCCCTCGCGCGGCGCGTTGACGTTGAGCGCGAGTCCGAGCAGCGCCGCGTTGAGCACGAGCGAGGTCATGCCGAAGCTCACAAACGGAAAAGTGACCCCCGTCAGCGGGATGACGGCGAGGTTGCCGGCGACGGTCACCGCAAGCTGGCACAGGGTCAGCACCACCCATGTTACGCACAGCCAGCTCAGGAACGGCTGCTCGTCGCTGACGATGCGGCCGCCCTGCTGCACAAAGCGCGGTTCGCCGCGCGTCGCCTTGCCGTGGCGACTGATGATCAGCTGGAGCCACAACGCGCAGCCGAAGGTCATCGCCCAAGCCGCCGTGGTGCCGAAAGCACCCACGAGCGCTGTGAACGTGTAGTCGCTCTGGATTTGCGCCGGAACGCCCGCGCATGCGCCTGCGCCACCATAGCCGCACCACGGAACCGCGCCGGGGCCGAAGCCGGCGGCAGGCGACGCGCGTTGGAACCACGTCACGAGGGCGAGCTGGTCGTTCGCCGACGCAAGCGGCGCTGCAAGGTTCTCGAGGCGCGCCGCGGCGACCTCGTCGAGCGAGCCCACGCGGAACAGCATCCCGGTGGTCGCCCCTATCCACGCGACGAACAGCGTCACGGCGAGCAGAGACGCCGTCACCGTTGCGCCGCTTCGCTGATGCCACCACATCGCCACCGACGCGGCGACGAAAGCGCCGGCGCCATAGCCCGCGATCAACAGCGGTCCCATGTCGCGGGTAACGATCATCGCGCCGATCAGCACACCGACCACGAACAGCAGCGGCCGCGTGTAGCGCAGGAGCGAGCCGATCGAGCTGCCGCGTTGCGCGAAGCGCTCGGTCAGCGGTGTGCCGCGCAGGAAAAAGAACCACGCGGCGCCGACAATCAGCCACAGTTTGCCGATCTCGGACGTGATCTGGCGCATGTTGAGCAGCAGCGCGCCGATCGCGCCCACGAGCGCCAGCATGCAGGCGATCAGGAAAGCGTTGCTGCCCATGCCGCCGACTCGCCGGGCACCGCGGTGCACGAGCGCCCCGGCGAGCGACAAGCTCCACGACAAGCCGCGGCCCAGTGGAACGCGCACGAAGGCGACGATCGTGACCGCGGACAGCGCGAGCCACAGGTGGCCTTGATGGTAAAGCGCGAGATAACGATTTCCGGCGTGTCCGTTGGACGAAAGGTCCAGCATCAGCAGCCATCCGATGCCGGCGGCGAAGACCAGTCCCGGATAGCCGAATACCGACGCGGGTTGCTGCACGCCGGTTGCGAGTGGCCGCGCGAGCCACGGCGCGCTCAGCAACGCCACGACTGCGGCCGCGAACGTCCACAGGACGAACTGGGCGGGCATCGCCAGCCACGTCGCGTCGCGCGCCGGGACGAACGCATGCGCAGAATCGAGCGGCCACGGCACCCGGCCGACCCACGCCGCTATGGCCCAGCTCGCCAGCGCGAGTGCGACCCCGTAGGCCGCCATGCGCGGACGTCGGCCCAGTTGCAGCAAAAGAAGCCCGACGCATGCCCATCCCGCCCACTGCCATCCCGCCGTGCGCAGCAGCGCGCGCATCGCTTCGTTCTTGACCGTGCTTTGCGGTGCGATGTGCGTCCGAGGGACGATCGGCGAGGCCGCAGGAGCCTCGGCCGCGGTGTCCGCGAAGCGCCCGTCGCGGCCCTCCGGATGGGCCGCCAGCAATTGAAACCAGGGCATGAGGACGGTGAGCGCCAGGACGACGAGCGAGGTCTCGATCAGCATCGGCCACGCAATGCCCACTTGCCGTTGGAGGCTCCCGGCGACCGGTGTAATTCCCAATGCCAAGGACGGACCCCATTCGCCAGCAGCCTTCCCCCGCCGCCGGACCGTCTTGCTGCTTGTTGCTCGAATGCGGTGCGACGCGCGTGACCAGCAGCCCGCCCGGCAGCCGTCGCATGCGACTGTCATTTTGCGCACCAGTGTATTCTGGGATTTCCGGCGCCCGCAAGCGTTGTTACATGTGCGGCGCCGGCCGTCGAAAAATGTCAGGCATCCTCTCGAACCCGGCACTGCTCCTCGCGTCCTTCCTGTTCGGGGCGGTCGGGCTCGCCGCGTTCGTCTACGGCAGGAAGCTTGCGCTCTGGAAGCCGATGGTCATCGGACTCGCGTTGATGGCCTACCCGTACTTTTTCACCCGCGCCTGGATGATCTACGCGATCGGCGCGGCGCTTTGCGCGGCGCTGTACGTCTTCCGCGACTGATCTTCGCCGACCGCTCGCCCGGGTCGGCGTTTCGTCCTACACGCCCCCGGTCTTCCCGCCGACATTCCCCGTCGCGACGCTTTCCTATCGTGCCGGTTGTTCACCGACCAAGGATGGTTTCGATGCTGCGCGAACGCTTGGGCGCTGGCTTGGCCGGCGCCCTGCTTGCAGTGTTGATGGCAGGCTGTGCCACCGCGCCGGGCGCCGATTATCCCCGAAAGGATTCGGTCGCGCTTGCGCAGCCGGCGGCGACGACCCTGGGCCGCAAGGCGACCGCACGCGCCGCCGCGCACCCGGGGGTGTCCGGCTTCAAGCTCCTGCCGAGCGGGATCGACGGTTACGCGCTGCGGGCGCAGATGGCGGACGCCGCCGAACGCACGCTCGACATCCAGTATTTCGTCATCCAGAACGACGACAGCGGCTATCTCGTGATGGATGCGCTGCTGCGCGCGGCGCAGCGCGGAGTACGTGTCCGGCTGCTGATCGACGACCCGCAGGCGCAGGGCCAGGAAGCGCAGATCGCCGCGCTCGCGGCGCACTCGAACATCGAGGTGCGGCTCTACAACCCGTTCGTGTACCGCGGCACCCTTCCCGCGCTACGCTGGATGGAGCTCGCGGTGTCGGCACAGCGCCTCAATCACCGGATGCACAACAAGCTCTACGTCGCCGACAACGCGCTCGCCGTGGCCGGCGGCCGCAACGTCGGCGACGCCTATTTCGAGAGCGGCAAGGACCTGCAATTCGGCGATTACGACGTTTACGCGATGGGTCCGGTGGTGCGGCAGCTCTCCCGCAGCTTCGACGAGTATTGGAACAGCCCGATCTCGGTCCCGGTGGAAGCGTTGTTCGGCGCCAAGCCCGGGGCGGAAGCCGTCGCGGCCTTCGAGGCCGATCTCGCCACGCGCCGC
Source organism: Casimicrobiaceae bacterium (assembly GCA_039916265.1). GTDB lineage: Bacteria > Pseudomonadota > Gammaproteobacteria > Burkholderiales > Casimicrobiaceae > VBCG01. The sequence continues at coordinate 4,358 of JBDSLT010000182.1, forward strand.
GACGCGATGGGCGGCAGCGACCTCGTCAAGCGCGCGAAGACCGGCGAGCCCCTCGCCGGGCTAATCGCGGCCACCGGCGTCGTCTGGGCAAAAGCAGAAGTGATCTACGACAGCCCCGACAAGGCCGACGTGGAGAACGGCAGCGTTCCCGGCCGGCTGTTGCGGCGTCGGCTGATCGAATCGTCGCAGGACGTGAAGAAGGAACTGGTCATTGTCTCTCCCTACTTCGTCCCGGGTACTGCCGGCGCCGACATGCTGAAGGCGCTGCGCCAGCGCGGGGTGCGCGTGCGCGTGCTGACCAACTCGCTCGCGTCGACCGACGAGCCGATCGTGCACGCGGGTTATAAGCACTACCGCGTCGGACTGCTGGAGCAGGGCTGCGAACTCTACGAAGTGAAGCCGCTGCCGGGCAAGCCGCAATCGCGCGGCGACGCGCTCAAGAGCCCGAGCTCGGGACAGTTCGCGCTGCACGCGAAGGTCTTCGTGTTCGACCGGGCGCGGATCTTCATCGGCTCGGCGAATTTCGATCGCCGCTCGCTGCACCTCAACACCGAGGTGGGCCTGCTGATCGACAGCCCGGTGCTCGCGCGGCAGGTGGTGGAGCGCTTCGAAGCGATCGCACAGCCGGCCAACAGCTACGTGCTGGCGCTCGCCGACGGCAGCAATCCGCTGCGGCGCCTTTCGTGGCGCTCGGAGGAAAACGGCCGCGAGACGGTGTCGCAAACCGAGCCCGGCGATGACCGCCTGCGCGATCTCAAGGCGGACCTGCTGTCGGTGCTGCCGCTGGACGAGCTGCTTTAGCGCGATGCGCAAAGAAAACGGGGACGCGTCGGTCCCCGTTCGCATGTTGTGGCCCGCGCGGCCGCGGTCGATCGTTTATTTTTTCGCCGGCTCAGCCGCTTCCGGCGCCTTGGCGGGCATTGCGCCCGCCTTGCCCGGCGCCGCGGCAGGGGCTGCCATCGCCGATGGCGCGGCGGAGGCGGATCCCATAGGGGGCGTCACCATGTTGCCCTTCGCCTTCTGCTCGGCGATGTAGCGCGCGACGGTCCGATCTTCCGCCCGCGCCAGTTGCTGCTTGGCCGTTTCGGCTGCAGCGGTGTCCTTCGCCTTCTTCTCCTCGGCAGCGGCCTTTTGCGCGTCGGTCAGCGGCGGCGGCGCAGGGAGCTTTGCCATGGCGACACCAAAGACCGCCAGCACCATTGCCGCACCCGCCAGTGCGCGTAAGGTCTTCATCCTTCCTCCTCCTGTTGCTCAGTGGGGTCCCGCTAATTGGGGTCAGACCCCGTTTTCAAGCGCGGTTCTGCGCGATGCGCTCGCGCATCGGCGCGGGCGCGCCGCCTTCGTCGGCGGGAATGCGCCCTGCCTTGATGTCGTTGTACCAGTATTCGTGGTGCTCCTTCGCCCACGTCTCGTCGACGTAGCCGGTGCGCATCGCGTCGAGCGCTCCGCGCATGCCGATCGTTCCCATGTAGATGTGCCCGAGTCCGGCGAGCATGAACAGCGTCGCGCCGACCAGATGAACTACGTTGGCGATCTGCATCGTGCCGCGGGTCTGGTTGAAATTCGGGAAATCGAGCACCAGCCCGGACGCGCCGACGATCGTGCCCAACACCAGCGCACCGCCCCAGAACCAGACTTTCTCGCCGGCATTGAACTTGTGCGAGGGCACTTCCTTGCCCGAGAACAGGCCGCCGAACTTGGCCAGCCATGTGAAATCGTAGGAGCGCGGGAAGTTGTCCTTGACGAACGTGCCGAGCAGCAGCAGCACGCACACGATGAACAGCGGACCGACGAAGTTGTGCAGGTTCTTCGACAGGATCGCGAGCCACGAGAAGAGCGTATAGCCGATCAGCGGCAGCAGCAGGTTCTTGCCGAACAGGATTATCAGGCCGGAGATCGAAAGGACGACGAAGCTCGCCGCGGTCGACCAGTGGATCACCCGTTCCCACGGCGTGAATCGGCGGATCTTGCGGCCGGTCGGCGGTTCGTGAAGGCCGATCGGCCCCTTCCACGCGTAATAGCCCGCGATGGCCAGCACCATTACGACGAGCGCCCAGCCGCCGTAAACGGACACCTCGCCGTTGCGAAGCGCACGCCACGTCTGGCCCTGCGGCTGCACGAGGATGTCGGTCTCGCGACCTTTCACGCTCGTGTACTGCTTCACGCCCGAACGAACTTCGCTCCACACCGGTTCGTTGTTGAGCGGCTGCGTCTGCTGTCGCAGTTGCTGCTGCTTGGCGAGATCGGCCTCGGCAGGATTGACGGCGGGCGATTGCGCGAGCGCGGCGCCGGCGGCGAGCATCGCCGCCATGCAGAACGCGCCGGTCGCGCGAAGGAAACGGTCACGCATGCGAGGCTCCGTCAGCGAATGCGCTTGTATTCGTTCTGGTTCTGCGCGCGGGTGGCCATGGCGCGGTCCCACTCCGCCTTGTTGCCCGAGAACGGCGGGTTGTCGTAGGGGGGCGTGTCGGGCTTGCCCTGGTACTTCCCCTGCTTGTAATCGAGCACCTGGGGACGTTCGCCGCAGGCTGCGAGCAGCCCGAGCGACGCGACAGCAACGAGCAGCGCGCGGATCACGACTTGCCTCCCGGCGCGGGCGCATTGCCCGGGGGAGGTGCTGCGCCCGGCACCGGCGCCGCGCCGGCCTTCGACGCGTCCGGGCGACCGTAGGCGGTGGCCCATCCCCACACCTCGCCGCCCTTGCCGCGCGTGACCACGCGGTCGCGGTAGATGTCGGCGAGCACGTCGCCATCGCCGCCGAGCAGCGCCTTCGTCGCGCACATCTCGGCGCAGGCGGGCAGCTTGCCCTCGGCCAGGCGATTGCGGCCGTACTTCCTGAATTCCGCCTCGGACATGTCCTTTTCGGGTCCGCCGGCGCAGAACGTGCACTTGTCCATCTTGCCGCGCACGCCGAACGCGCCCTGCTGCGGGAACTGCGGCGCGCCGAACGGACAGGCGTAGAAGCAATAGCCGCAGCCGATGCACAGGTCCTTGTCGTGAAGAACGACACCTTCCTGCGTCTTGTAGAAGCAGTCGACGGGGCACACCGCCATGCACGGCGCGTCGGAGCAGTGCATGCACGCGACCGAGATCGAGCGCTCGCCCGGAACGCCGTCGTTGATGGTCACGACGCGGCGGCGATTCACACCCCACGGAATATCGTGCTCCTGCTTGCACGCGGTGACGCAGCCGTTGCATTCGATGCAGCGCTCGGCGTCGCACAGGAATTTCATTCGGGCCATGTCGATGTCCTCCTGGATTCGCCGGATCAGGCTTTCGCCACCTGGCACAACGTCGTCTTCGTTTCCTGCATCATCGTCACGGAATCGTAACCGTACGTCGTTGCAGTGTTGACGGCCTCGCCACGGACGATGGGATGCGCGCCCTCGGGGTAGAACTCGAGCATGTCCTTGCCCATCCACCAGCCGGAGAAATGGAACGGAATGAAGCTCGTTCCCGCAGCGACACGGTCGGTCACCAGCGCCTTCACCCGGATCTGCGCCTGCGTGGGCGACTTCACCCACACGTACTCGCCGTCGCGGATGCCGCGGTCGTTCGC
>JBDSLT010000183.1:0-10898 GCA_039916265.1 Casimicrobiaceae bacterium
CCTGGTGCTCCGACAGGCGCCGCGCTATTACCGGCGTCGCGAGCCGCACGATGAACGTCGCCGACGCGAACGCGGCGAGGATCGCCCCGATCATCGAGGCCGACAGGCCGATCGCGTTGCCGTAGATCGGCACGAAGATCGTGTGGATCTCCCACGCCATCGTGACCAGCGCATTGATGACGAACACGCGCCGCAGCTCGACATGCCTGACGAGCTCGAACGCGCGCCAAAGCGGATGCGGCGCGTGCGCCGGGTGCGGCCCCGGCAGGCGCAGTCGATCGCCTGCGAGCACCGCCACCGGCACCAGTGGCAGCAGCGTGAGGAGCGCGAACGACGCGCGAAAGCCGTAGTGGTCGATGACGAAACCCACCGTCAAAGGCGCGACGATCGAGGACACCGAGTAGCCGAGCGCCAGCAGGCCGAAGTTACGCACGCGCGCCGCCGGCCCGCCCATCTCGCCGGTGGCGTACTGCGCCGCGACCTGGAAGGCCATGAACGAGACGCCGATGAGCGGCGCGGCGACGAACAGCGCCGGCAAGCCCGGCGCCACGAGCGCGACGCCGGCGCCAAGCGCAATGCCGCATGAGCCGACCAGCATCGGCTTGCGTACGCCGATGCGATCGATGAGGCGACCTGACGGGATTGCGAACAGCGCCGGCAGGAACGCATAGAGCGCGATCAGCACGCCCACCGTCGGCGCGCCGGCGCCGAGCGACAGCGCGTACAGCGTGACGGCAACGCGCGATCCGGACAGCCCGATGTGATTCGCGACGCCGAGGCCGATCAGGACGGTGAACGTCGAAGGTCGCCGCCCGCCGATCCCCACCCTCACAGGCTCACGGCGCCAGGCGCAGGATCGTCCACGCGTCGCCGCTACGCGAGTACGCGATCCTGTCGTGCAGGCGCGAGCGGCGGCCCTGCCAGAACTCGAATGCGTCGGGAACCACGCGGTAACCGCCCCAGTGCGGCGGTCGCGGGATCGTCTCGCCCGAGCGCGCGTATCGCTGCGCGACGTCGTCGTAGCGCCGTTCGAGCGCGGCGCGGTCCGCCACCGGCGCGCTCTGCGGGGACGCCCAGGCGCCGAGTTGCGACGCGCGCGGGCGGCTGCGGAAATAGGCATCGGCTTCGGCGTCGGCGACGTGCTCGACGCTGCCTTCGATGCGCAGCTGCCGCTCCAGATCGACCCAGAAGAACAGAAGCGCGGCGCGTGCGTCGTGCGCGAGCGCGCGTCCCTTGCGGCTGTCGCGGTTCGTGTAGAACGCGAATCCGCGCGCGTCCGCGCCCTTCAGGAGCACGACGCGCGCGGACGCCCGGCCGTCGGCGTCGACAGTCGCGAGCGTCATTGCGGTGGGCTCCTTCACGCCGGCCGCGACCGCTTCGTCGAGCCAGCGCGTGAACTGGGCGAACGGGTCGCGGGCGACGTCACGCTCGTCGAGCGTGGCACGTAGGTATTCGGAGCGAAGCGCGGCGGGGTCGGTGACGGGAACGGTCATCGCGGTCGCGACATTCTACGCCGGACATGCACGCGCGACACCGTCGCGCACAGAGTGAAAAATCCGCGTTTCCGCCCTTCCTTCATGGTGAAAATGCGGTATAGTCGCCGCCGATGGAGCGTGTCGCCCACGACAGGAGGCGCCGCTTCAGTACCGAACGAGTCGTCCGTTCGCGCCAACACACAGGAAGGAGAACCATGGCTACTGCCAAGAAAGCTGCGAAGAAGCCCGCCGCCAAGAAGCCCGCCGCCAAGAAGCCCGCCGCGAAGAAATCGGCGGCCAAGAAAGCCCCCGCCAAGAAAGCCCCCGCGAAGAAGGCCCCTGCCAAGAAGGCCGCCGCGAAGAAGCCCGCATCGAAGCGCAAGCCCAACGCCGCGTTCATGAAGGCGATGACGCCGTCATCGACGCTCGCGGCCGTGGTCGGCAGCATGCCGATCCCGCGCACCGAAGTCACCAAGAAGATCTGGGACTACATCAAGAAGAACAAGCTGCAGGACGCCGTGAATCGTCGCCTGATCAACGCCGACGAAAAACTGAGGGCCGTGTTCGGCGGCAAGGGGAAGGTTTCGATGTTCGAGATGACCAAGCTCGTCTCGAATCACCTGAAGTAACCCGACTCCGGTTTCGAGCCCGACGGCCGGCCGCGCTGCCATGCGCGCCGGCCGTTGTACGTTGTGGCGCCGCTCAGCGCTGCGGCGGATCCGCGGGGCGCTTGGGCCAGTCGTCCTCGTCTTCGAGGATGCGGATCACCCGCGTGCGCTTGCCCCCGGCGTATTTCTCCATCTGCACGAGGATCGGATAGCGTTCTGCCAGCGCCGCGCGCGCGGCGCCCTCGTCGTCGTAGACCAGGATCTTGCCGTCGGCCCCGCGGACGTCGCTCCAGATCCCCGTCTCGTCCTGCACTTCGATCTTGTGTTGCATCCTAGCCCCGCTGCATGCCCTGGAGCGCGGCGATGCGCTCCTCGATGGGCGGATGCGACGCCATCAGCGCCATCAGCCCGCCCTTCGGCGCGGTGATCCCCGCCGCCGCGATCGACGCGGGCAGATTGCCGGGCTCGAGGCCGCCGAGCCGCGCGAGCGCGTGGACCATCGGCGTCGGCGAGCCGACGTACTGCGCGGACCCCGCGTCCGCCCGGAATTCGCGGCGCCGCGAGAAGTAGGCGACGACCACCGACGCCAGCAGGCCGAACACGATCTGGCACACGATCACGGTGATGAAGAAGCCGGGACCGGTCCCGCGCTCGGTGCGAAACAGCGTCCTGTCGACGAAGTAGCCGACGACGCGCGACAGGAACACGACGAAGGTGTTCACGACGCCCTGGATCAGCGTCAGCGTGACCATGTCGCCGTTGGCCACGTGGGCGACCTCGTGGGCCAGCACCGCCTCGACCTCCTCCTTGTTCATCGACTGCAGAAGGCCTGTCGATACGGCGACGAGCGCCGAGTTCTTGAACGCGCCCGTCGCAAAGGCGTTCGCCTCGCCGTCGTAGACCGCGACCTCGGGCATGCCGATGCCCGCCTTGCCGGCGAGCTTGCGCACCGTCTCGACGAGCCATGCCTCCGACTCGCTGCCTGGCTGCTCGATCACTTTCGCGCCGGTCGACCACTTGGCCATGGGCTTCGATATCAGCAGCGAGATGATCGCGCCGGTGAAGCCGACGACGAACGAGAACACCAGCAGGGCACCGACGTTGATGCCGTTCGCCTGAACGACGCGATCGAGCCCGAGCACGCGCAGCACGACCGACAGCACGAGCACCACCGCGAGGTTGGTGACGAGAAACAGCGCGATCCGCTTCATGACGCTCCCCGAAAAGAGAATGCGGGCGCCATATTAGCGCGCCCGCCACACGATGCAACTTGGGGCGCGCGCGGTTAAGCGCAAGCGAGGCTTGCGCCGGCTACGGACGCGGAACGTTAGCCGCCTTTCGCCCAGGAGTCGCGCAGCGTGACTGCGCGATTGAACACCGGATGGCGGGCGTCGTGGTCGAGGAGATCGGCGACGAAGTAGCCGTGGCGCTCGAACTGCACTCGGTCCTCCGGTTGCGCCGAGACGAGCATGGGTTCGACGTAAGCGGTGATCACGCGCTTCGAGTCCGGATTGAGGTCGTCCAGGTAGTCGCGCTCAACCTCGTCCGAAGGATCGTCCTCGTCGCCGGCGACGACCGCCGCATGCGCGGGCGCCGCCTCGGCGTCGTCCGCGCGCGCACCCCGGGGGTTGCGGGCGCCGGGAAAGGGCACTGCGAAGAGCCGGTCGTAAAGGCGCACTTCCGCAGTCACGGCGTGCTCGGCCGACAGCCAATGGATGTTGCCCTTGACCTTGCGCGCGTCCGCACCGGCCGTGCCGCTGCGCGTGGCCGGGTCGTAAGTGCAGTGGACGACGGTCACGTTGCCGTCGGCGTCGCGCTCGGCGCCCGTGCAGCGCACGATGTAGGCGTAGCGCAGCCGCACTTCGGCGCCGGGCGCCAGGCGGAAATAGCCCTTCGCCGGCATGTCGGTATAGTCGTCGCGATCGATCCACAGCTCGCGCGTGAGCGGCAGCGCGCGGCGCCCGAGCTCCGGGTGGTGCGGGTGGTTCGGCGCGAAACAGTCCTCGCTCTCGCGCTCCGGATAGTTGTCGATCAAAAGCTTGACCGGATCGAGGACGGCGATGCGGCGCGGCGCGCGCTGGTTCAGGTCCTCGCGCATCGCATCCTCCAGCACGCCGAAGTCGATCCACGAGTCCGACTTCGACACGCCGATGCGTTCGTTGAAAAGACGCAAACCCTCGGCGGTGAAACCGCGGCGTCGCGCGCCGACCAGCGTGGGCATGCGCGGGTCGTCCCAGCCATCGACGAACTTTTTCTCGACGAGCTCGATCAGCTTGCGTTTGGACAGCACGACGTAGGTGAGATTGAGCCGCGCGAACTCGTATTGCTGCGGCAGCGGACGCTCCAGCATGCCGCCGTCGGCGAGCTTGCCGATCACCCAGTCGTAGAGCGGACGGTGATCCTGGAACTCCAGCGTGCAGATGGAATGGGTGATGCGCTCGAGCGCGTCCGAGATCGCGTGCGTGTAGTCGTACAGCGGGTAGATGACCCACTTGTCGCCGGTGCGGTGGTGCGGCGCGTGGCGGATGCGGTAGATCGCCGGGTCGCGCAAATTGACGTTGGGGCTCCCCATGTCGATCTTCAGCCGCAGCACGTGCGCACCGTCGGGAAAATCGCCCGCGCGCATTCGCCGGAACAGGTCGAGGCTCTCCGCGACGGGCCGCTCGCGGAACGGGCTGTTGGTTCCGGCTTGCGTCAGCGTGCCGCGCGTGCCGCGCATTTCGATCGCCGACTGGCTGTCGACATAGGCGAGCCCCTGCTCGACGAACCACTCGGCGAACCGATAGAGATGCTCGTAGTAGTCGGACGCGTGGTAGCGCCTCGTGCCCCAGTCGTAGCCGAGCCAGCGCACGGCGTCGGCGATCGAGTCCTCGTACTCGACGTCCTCCTTGAGCGGGTTCGTGTCGTCGAAGCGCAGATGGCATACGCCGTCGTTCTCGGCCGCAAGGCCGAAGTTCAGCACGATCGACTTGGCGTGCCCGTAATGCAGGTAGCCGTTGGGCTCGGGCGGAAAGCGCGTAACGACGCGCCCCCCGTACTTGCCGGTGCGCTGGTCGTCGGCGATGACTGCGCGCAGGAAATTGGCGGAAGGCGGATCGCGCACCGCGCTTCCCGCCGCGACACGCCTTTGCGCAACCGCGCCCTCGCCCTTTCGCGTCGTCGAGTCGCCCCGACCGGCCTCGGCCAGCGGTTCACCGCCTTGCGGCACCGCAGCATTCATCGATGTTTGTTCATGAACAACGCCCTCGACCGTCCATTCTAATCGCCCCCTCCGGAACGCGATCGATGCACTTACGACGGAAACCGCGCCACCCCCCGGAAAACCGCGACTGGCGTGGCTTGCAGGCATTTCACCGCCCCACGCCCGCCGGGGTTTTCCACAATTCCTGTGGATGGAGGTGTGCATATCTTGTAAATTGGTTCGCTAAGTCGTGCGTGGGTAGGGAATATCCTACAATAGACCAAAATCGAGCCGCAACTTTGTCGTTACCGATCATACACTTATTAACCAGCTTCGCCGCGCCCGCCCTGCGGGTTTTGCCAGTCGAGTGGGGGACTCCGACGGAGGCTTCGCAACGCGGTGGACAATTCGCGTCCAGGACAAAGCCATTGCTGCGCCTGCGTTGCCGAGGGTCGCCTCCTGGCCCGCGAGTAGTCTCCCAACGCGCGCCCCTGCCGGCCGGATGACCGCCATGCCAACAGCGCCGCCCGCCGCCAGGCCGCTCGCCCAACCGGTGATTCCGGTGTCGCTGCTGGTGTCCTCGGCCCGGCTGATCCTCGAGCGTCAACTCGGTCTCGCCTGGATCGCCGGCGAGATATCGGGCTTCACCCGGGCAGCGTCGGGGCATTGCTATTTCACGCTCAAGGACGCTCACGCGCAGGTGCGCTGCGTGCTGTTCCGGCAGAAGTCCCTGGGCCTTTCGGTGGCGCTTGCCGACGGACAGGCGGTCGAGGTACGCGCGACGCCGACCATCTACGAGGCGCGCGGCGATTTCCAGCTCAACGTGGAAAGCGTTCGGCTCGCCGGCCTCGGTGCGCTCTACGAGCGCTTCGTCCGGCTCAAGGCGCGTCTCGAGCAGGCGGGCTGGTTCGACGCCGGCCGCAAGCGTCCGCTGCCGCTCTACCCGCGGGGGGTGGGAATCGTGACCTCACCCCACGCCGCAGCGCTGCGCGACGTGCTGACGACGCTTGCGCGGCGCTGGCCCGCCGTGCGAGCGATCCTCTACCCGGCGCCCGTGCAGGGCGAGGGCGCGGCGGCGCAGATCGCCGCTGCGATTGCGCTGGCCAGCGCCCGGCGCGACGTAGACGTGCTGATCGTCTGCCGCGGTGGCGGCTCGCTCGAGGACCTTTGGTCGTTCAACGAGGAGATCGTCGCGCGCGCGCTGTTCGAATCCGCCCTGCCCGTGGTTTCAGGCGTCGGCCACGAGACGGACTTCACGATCTGCGATTTTGTCGCGGACGCGCGCGCACCCACGCCGACGGCTGCGGCGGCGCTTGTCGTTCCCGATCGCGCCGCCTTCGCGCACAAGATCGCGCAACTGGTGCGGCACGCGGAGCGCGCCACCGCGCACGCGCTGGCGACGCGCGCGCAACGCGTCGACCATGTGGCGCGCCGCCTCGTGCACCCGGCGGCGCGCCTGGCTGCGCAGCGCGAGCGCGCCGCGGCGCTCGCGGCGCGCCTCGCACAGGCGTGGTCACGACGCCTCGCCGGCGAGCGCCAGGACGTTGCGGCGATGGCGGCGCGGCTGCTGCGCGAAGTGCGAACGCCGCTGCCGCAATTCGCACGGCTGGAGCGACACGCGGAGCGCTGGGGACGCGCGGCACGCGACGGGATGGCGCGCCGCCTCGCGCGCGTCGACGGCGCGACGCGCGCCTTCGCGCACCTCAATCCGCACGCCGTGCTGACCCGCGGCTATGCGATCGTCAGCACCGCAGCCGGCGACGTCGTCTACGACGCCGCGCAGCTGGCGCAAGGCGACGCGCTGACGCTCGCGCTTGCGCGCGGCGCCGCCGGCGCGAAGGTCACGGACGTCGAGCCGGGCTAGCTTGCGGCGACGCGTCGAGCGGTGCCGCAAGTGTCGCGGGATCGCGCGACGTCGAAGCGCCCCACGTGTCAGGCTTCGTCGGGGTCGGGGTCGTCGACGCTTGCCGCGCGTCGCGTGGCCACGACCGCCGGCGGCGCGGCGGACGCGATCCGGGGTGTGGCGACGACGACGTCGGCGTTCTGCGCCCGGTGGCGCAGCGCATGATCGACCAGCACGAGCGCCAGCATCGCCTCGCCGATGGGCGTCGCGCGTATCCCCACGCAGGGATCGTGGCGCCCGTGCGTATTGACGATCACCGCGCGCCCCGCCTTGTCGATCGAGTGCCGGTCGAGGCGAATCGAACTCGTGGGCTTGACGGCGAAGGCGACGACGATGTCCTGCCCGGTGGAGATGCCGCCCAGGACACCGCCGGCGCTGTTCGACAAAAAGCCCTCGGGCGCCATTTCGTCGGAATGCTGCGTGCCGCGCTGCGTCACCGCGCCGAAGCCCGCGCCGATTTCCACGCCCTTCACCGCGTTGATGCTCATCATGGCGTAAGCGATGTCCGCGTCGAGCTTGTCGTCGACGGGCTCGCCCCAACCCACCGGAACGCCGGAGGCGACGACCTCGATGCGCGCGCCGACCGAATCGCCCGATTTTCGCAGCGAATCCATGAACGCTTCCAGTGCGGCGATTGCGCTTTGGTTGGCGGCGAAGAACGGGTTCGCATCGACGTGCGACCAGTCCTCGAATGGGATCGCATTGGGACCGAGATGCGTCAGATGGCCGCGGATCTTCACGCCGTGGCGCTGCGCGAGCCACTTGCGGGCGATCGCGCCCGCGGCGACGCGAACGGCGGTCTCCCGTGCCGACTGGCGGCCGCCGCCCCGATAGTCGCGGATGCCGTATTTCTGCCAGTACGTATAGTCGGCGTGGCCGGGACGAAAGGTGTCGGCGATGTTCGCGTAGTCCTTGCTGCGCGCATCCTGATTGCGGATCAGCAGCGCGATGGGCGTGCCGGTGGTGCGTCCCTCGAACACGCCCGAAAGGATCTCGACGGTGTCCGGCTCGCGCCGCTGCGTGACGTGCCGCGAAGTGCCGGGCCGGCGCCGGTCGAGGTCGCGCTGGATGTCCGCTTCCGACAACTCGAGATTCGGCGGACAGCCGTCGACGACGCAGCCGATGGCGGGACCATGCGATTCGCCGAACGACGTGACGCAAAACAACCGGCCGAGCGTGTTGCCTGACATGACGTCGGGGCGAGTGAAGTCGATCGACTATAGCACGCACGCTCGTCGCGCTTGCGCTTGCAAAAGGCGTCGATCATGGCGCTAGTTCGACGAGCGTTGCTCTGGCTCCACCGAACCCGCTGCTGCACCACGCCCGTCCGCCGCGGTCCCTGCTGCGTCGTCCGCGGGCGCGCGCATCTGCCGCGACAGCGCATACGCCATCCAGCCAAGCACGAGTGTCGCGACCCCGAGCGCGCCCCACAGCGCCCATCGCTTCATGTCGACCGGCTGGCGCAGTGCGGCCAACGCGGGCGGGACCGTCGCCTTGCCCACCATGACGGGGAGGAAGGTGGCCGGCGTCGTGCGCGCGTCGAAGCCCGGCACGAGCGTGGCGATCGGCAGCGCGACCGGTTTTGCCTGCGCGCTGCCGTAGGCGAGCTCGAACGGTCCCCTACCGCGCGCGGCGAACACCAGCGCCTGCGCGATCCATTGCGCGGTGAGCGCCGGCACGCCGCCGCCAAGGCCGCCACTGCGCGCGTCGACCTCGATCTTCCAGTAGCGCGCCGGCATCACCGGAACCGGCCACGGCGGGCTCGTCGTCTCGGTACCGTCCTGATTCTTCAACCGGTAGAAGACGGTCGAGCCCGCTGCGCGCCATTCGTCGCTCGCGCTGCGCCTCGCGAACACGCGCGCGGGCGCGACGCTGTTGATCTCGGGAAGGTCGAGCGCGATCCGGTCGATCGGCAATGCAGCGCCAAGGTCGAACAGATAGGCGGCGGTGGCGGGCCCGTCCGCCACGCCGTCCACCTTGCGCGATTGGCGCGCCGGATCAATCAGCCGGTCCGCGAACTCGCCGCGCGCGCCGGCAAGCACGAGGGCGGGCTGGCCGGCCTCCGCGGCGATGCGCAGGTATTTCGCCGGTCCCGACGCGAGGTCCACGCGGTCGCGCGCCAGCCGGCGCCCGCCGAATTCGACGGCGAGAACCGGCGCCCCCGCGGCGAGCACGCGCCAAACGGCAAGATCGTCGCTGCCCTCGACCCGCACGCGCGTCGAAATGCTGGCGCCGTCGGGCAACGTCAGCGTCAGCGCGGTGAGCGGCGAGGCCAGCGCACTCGCGTCGGCGAGGTAACCCGCGAGCCGCTCGCCCGCAACCGCGGCCCCGTCGCGCGTCGCGAGATCGACCGTCGTGCCCCCGGCGTCGCGGCGCACGCTGAGGGTGAGATCGCGCAGATCCGCGCGATCGCGCTCGACGCGCAGCGGAAACAGCGGCAACGCAACGGGCGCCGCCGCTTCGCGACCTGCCGCCGGACGCGCCAGAAATGCGAGCGGGACCGGCGCGCCGTCCCCGTTGAACACGCGCAGATCGCCGAGATCGGCGCGCACCGCTCCCTCGTAGACGGCCACCGGGAGGTCGACGCGGAAAAACGGACTGTCGGCCGGCGTGACGAGCGGGAGCCGCCACGCAAACTCGGCAGGCGCCTGTGCCTGTGCGACGCATGCGAATACCGCCGCAACGGCGGCCCAGCGAGCGCGAGTCATGGTCCCTCCTCCTTGCGTCGCGACGGGACCGGCGCGAGATAGCCGATCAGCAGCAGCAGCAGGCCCACACCGATGAACGAGACGATGCGTTCGATGCCCCCGACCCGCGACAAGTCGACCGCGAACAACTTGGCGACCACGACGGCGAGGAGCGTCGCGCCGGCGATCCATCCCGTGCGCGCAGCCGCGCGGTTGGCGACGACCATCGTCGCAAGGGCGATCACCGACCACAGGATCGACAGCACCGCCTGCACCAGCGTCGAGCTCCACATCGCGTCCGGCGACCACGCAACGCCGAACCAGTGATGGATCGTGCGCAGCACGACGGCGTTTGCCCAGAGAAACACGAGCGCCGCCGGGACCCCGATCATCGCGGAGCGCGGTACCACCGCGCGCACGTCGACGCCTTCGCGCGCGAGCCCGCGCACCCACGTCAACAGCGTGACAGCGATGAGGCCGAGCGTGAGATCGAGCGGATTGACGAGCGGCACGTAGGGCAGCGGCGCGGGATCGCCGTCGCTGCCGATGCCGACGACGAAGGCCCACGCGAGCATCCACAGCACGAGCGGAACCGCGCCGATGACGAGATAGGCGCGCGCGTGCACTGCGACCGGCCAGTGTCCGCGACCCGCGAGCCACACGGCGCCAGCCAGCGCGAGCGCAGGCACGGCGCCCCACGAAACGGCATGCCATGCGCCGCCGCGCGTGACGTAGCGCGCGACCAGCCAGGCGAGTTCGTGCGCCGCGACCTTTCGCAATCAGAAATCAGGAATCGGAAAAACCGGCGGGAGGCTAGCGGACCTCACCGCGCAGCGCCAGCACTTCGTCCTGCAACCGCTCCGGCGTCGCCTGCGCCGGCGCAAGCGGCCGTCCGACCACCAGCGCGATCCTGAGGTACAGGCCGCGCAGCCGCCGCAGCGCCTTGCCGTCGTGCGAGCGCGAGAAGAAGCTCCCCCACAGGCCGGAGAGCGCCATCGGTATCACAGGCACCGGGGTCGTCGTCACGATCTGCTGCACGCCCGG
>JBDSLT010000184.1:0-12106 GCA_039916265.1 Casimicrobiaceae bacterium
ACGGCGCGTCGTGTTCGGTGAGCCGCGTCACGACGAGCCGCGCCGTCGTCAGAACGGTTGCGCCGGCCTCGTCTCCTTCAGCGCGGCGCATTCATCGCGCCTGCGCCTTGCGCGCCGCTTCGCGCTCGCGCAGCAGCTTGCGCTGCACCTTGCCCGTCGTCGTCATCGGCAACGCGTCGAGGAACTCGATCTCCTTCGGGTATTCGTAGGGCGCGAGGAACTTGCGCACGTGCACCTGGATGTCCTCCTCGAGTGCTGCGGAGGGCACGTGTCCGGGCGCGAGCACGATGAACGCCTTGACGACGTTGCCGCGCAATTCGTCGGGCGAGGGCACGACGGCCGCATTCGCGACGGCCGCATGCTTGACGAGGCAGTTCTCGATTTCGGAGGGACCGATCCTGTACCCCGCCGCCTTGAACATGTCGTCGGCGCGGCCCTGATACCAGAGATAGCCATCAGCGTCGACACTCGCCACGTCGCCCGTACGGCACCAGTCGCCCGTGTACTTGCTGCGCGTGCCTTCGGCGTTGCCGTAGTACTCGAGGAAGAACACGGGATCGGGCGAGCCGTCCGGCGCGATGCGGTTCACCGCGACCTCGCCGGGCTCGCCCACCGCCACCGGACGACCCGCGTCGTCGATCACGGCGATGCTGTGTCCGGGATACGGGCGGCCCATCGAGCCGGGCTGCGCTGGCCAGTGCCGATGCGAATTGCCGACGATGTAGTTCATCTCGGTCTGGCCGAACATCTCGTTGATCGTCACGCCGAGCGCGTCGCGCGCCCACTCGAATACCGTCGTGCCGACCGCTTCTCCCGCGCTCATCATCGAGCGCAGCGCGATGTCGAACGTCGCGCGCGGCGCGGGATACGCCTTCATCATCATCTTCAACGCCGTCGGGAACAGGAACGTGTTGCGGATCTGATAACGCTCGATCAGCCGGAACGCGCGCTCGGGATCGAAGCGGCCGCGGTAGCCGACGATGGGCTGGCCGAAGTACAGCGTGGGCAGAAGGGCATCCATCAGGCCGCCGGTCCACGCCCAGTCGGCCGGCGACCAGAACAGATCGCCCGGCTGCGGAAAATCGTCGTGCGAATACGTGAAGCCCGGCAGGTTGCCGATCAGGCACGACTGCGGCATCAAGGCGCCTTTGGGCGGTCCCGTGGTGCCGCTCGTGTAGACGAGGAGCGCGGGATCGGTCGCGCGCGTCGCCACCGCATCGAAGCGCCGCGAAGCTTTTTCGACGAGCGGCTCCCACGGCGTGACCCACGCCTCGTTCGCGCCCGCGACACCGATCACGTGCGCGAGTCCGGGCAACCGGTCGCGAATTGGCGCGAGATTGGGCAGCGACTGCGGATCGACGAGCGCGATCCTGGCTTCCGAATGCGCGAGCCGGTATTCGAGCGCGTCGGGTCCGAACAGGAACGACAGCGGCACGGCGACGGCGCCCATCTGGTTGACGGCGATGTGCGCGATCACCGTCTCGGGCCGCTGCGGCAGGATCAGCGCCACCTTGTCGCCGCGGACGAGGCCGAGCGCACGCAGCGCATTCGACAGGCGGTTGGCCTGTTGCTGCAGATCCCAGAAGGTCGACGCGCGCCGCTCGCCGCCTTCGTCTTCCCAGTAAAGCGCGAAGCGGCCACGATCGCCCGCGTGGCGGCGACAGCATGCTTGCGCGATATTGAAGTCCGGCGGGACGTTCCACCGGTATGCGGCGTGCAGTTCGGCGTAGCGGTCGGCGACCATGGCGCAAGCAAGCCTACACCAGCGCGATGCGGCGGCGCCGCAACCCTGCGACCACCGGCGCGATCAGCGCCGCGAGCCGCCGCTTGCCGTGGAGAGCTGCGCGCCGAGCTCCTGCGCTTCGACGGCGGTCCACACCCAGTCGGGGTGCTGCTCGATCGCGCCGCCCAGCACGACGCGATAGATTCCCTTGGACATGACGAGCGTCAGCCGCTTGCCCGCGTGATACTCGCTGACCGGGAGCATCAGCGATTGCGCTGCCGAGGTGCCGTCGCGTTTGCGCAGCACGAGGAATAGCGCAATGAAGCTGCGCCCGCTGATCATTCCGCCATCGCCGTCGACCGAGTAGCCGGTCTCGGCATTGCGCCGCTGTTCGACGAGATCGACTCCGGCGATCTCGCTGGCGATCCGCTGCAGGCCCACCTCGGTACGGTCGGCCGTGGGCCGCTTCAGGCGCCGAACGACGCCGAGCGTCCATTCCTTCCTGCCGGACGAGCGTATCGCAACGAGCGTGCCGATCGCGAACGTGCCTGCGGACGCGGCGGGCGCGATCAGCCGAAAGCCGGTGGACGAGACGTCGCGCACCTCCCATGGGCCGCCGGGGGCCGCGTATTGCGAGAGGCGGTGGCGGGCGAGCTCGACGCGTCGATCGGTGTCGTTTCGCACGCGGCCGAAGACCGCAAGCTCGAGCGAGCCGCCGAAGCTCTTCCCGGCGTACGATTCGAAGCCCGGGTCGCGATCCTCCTCGCGGAGGAACCCCGCGATCTTCGCGAGACCGGCGATCGCGTCGACGTTGTCCTGGCTCGGCGTGCGCTCGCCGTTGCGCGCGAAAGGCTTGAACTCGGGATCGACCTTCGCGGCGAATTTCGCCAGCAGTGCGAGCTGATCGCCGGCGCGCTTGGATTCCTCCGAGCGCGGCTTGTCGCGCGCCAGCTGCTCGAGCGTCACCGAATGCTGCATCAGCAGCGCGTGCAGCGGCTGCGTATCGACGAACAGGACGCTGCCTTCGACCGGACCCGCCGGGCGGCGCTTCAGGCCCTCGCGGCTCGCGAGGTCGACGCAGAACGCGTTGGGCACGCGCGCCGACAGCGAAAGGCGCAGCGATGCGCACCAGCCGTCGAGCTCCTCCCACAGGCGCTCGATCTGCGGCGCCGTCAGGTTGCCGGAATCCATGAGCGGCAGCATCAGCGTCATCAGGTACTGGTGCTCGATCGTCGACGACGGGCGCCCGGAGGTGGGCACCACCGCCTGGCGCTCGATCTGCATCGACGTCGCACGCGCGAGAAGCGTATGCACCTCGGCCCACTTGCCGGGGATCCACGTTTCGTAACGGTAGAGCCGCACCTTGGCGTCGCGCCCGAGATGGACGACGTGGCGGCAGATCAACTCGGGAATCATTCCCCGCCATTTTGTGTTCGTCTCGTTCTCGAAGGCGACGCGGCCGAAGGCCTGGTACGCGGTCTGGAACGCCTGCGTGAGGTCGAAAATCGCCGCCCAGATCTGGCGCTCGATCTTCGCGCTGCGGCCCGCGTGCCCGACGTACTGCGCGGTCAGGGCCTTGAACAGGCCGAGCGCGTGGATGTCGAGGACGAACAGCGCGCCAAGGCGCTTCGGCGTGAGCGCAACGCCGGGCGCAGTGACTTCCGCCAGGACCGCGCGCAGCCGCTCGTGCATCGACAGCGCGTCGGCAGCAGCGTCCGCGGAGATCCAGCGCTCGGCCGATTTCGCGTCGGCCAGCGGGTCGTTGCGGGAGTTTCCCAATCCAAACATGCGCCGTCCTCGTCGCGCTGTCGCGCCGCCCCATGATCCCCCAAAGGCGGACGCCTTGGCAAGCCGACGCCCGTCAGTTGGCACGCATCGTGCATAGCACTTGTCGTGGAGAACAGCCTGAAACGGGCGGTCGATTCCGCGGGACCAACGGTTGGCGCACTCAGCGCCACGGCGGGATCCGTATCGCCCGGACCAGAAGCGGCACCTGACAATAGACGCCAGAGGACGACGGATATGGGCATCCTGATCAAGACACCTGCGCGCCGCCAAGAGGGGCCGGGCGCGCCCGCTGCGCCTCCCGAGGGCATGGGCGAATCCGCCGATGCCCTGCATATCCGCGAAGTCGTCCGCATCACGGGCCTGCGGCGCGAGCAACTGTACATGTGGCAGCGGCGTTACGGCTTCCCCGCACCGTTGCGCGACACCTTCGGTGATCGCGTGTATCCAGCGGATCAGGTGGCGCGACTGCGTCTCATCAAGCAGCTGCTTTCCGAAGGCTGGCGCTCGGGCGCAGTTGTACCCCTTGCCGATACCGCGTTGCAATCGATGCTCGGCCTCACCGTCGAAGAGCCGATGCCGCTGCCGGCGGAAATCGAAACGGCTGTGCGCTTGCTGTCGACGCATCGCATGAGCGACCTGCACAGTCATCTGTCCAAGCTGCTCGCGACGCAGGGCCCGCGCCGCTTCCTCGAGCAGACGCTGATCCCATTGAACGAAGCCGTGCATGAACAAGTCGTGCGCGGCGAAATGCATACGTTCCAGGAATTGCGCTTCGCCGACCTCGCGCAGCGCCTGTTGCGCGACGTTCGCGGCCCGGTACGCGCGTCGCGCGAGGCGCGTCAGGTGCTGCTCGCGACGCCGCCCAACGATCCGAACCAGCTCGGCCTCGCGATTCTCGAACTGCTTCTGTACACCGAAGGCGTGACGTCGATAACGCTCGGCGCCGGCATTCCCGCGCAGGAAATCGCGGGCGCCGCCAAGGCCTACGGCGCCGCGCTCGTCGTGCTGCTGTTCGACCGCGGCATCTCGGGCAAGATCGCCGGACAGGAAATCCGCAGCCTTCGGCATGCGCTGCCGGCGGACATGCCGCTGATCGTCAGCGGACGCGCCGTGAATCTGCTCGCGAAGCCCATCGACAACGCACACGCGGCGGCGGACTTCAACTCCGTGATGACCAGGATGCGCGCAGCGGGCGTGCTCTCCTCCGGTGGAGGTGGAGGCCAGCGCTCGGAAGCGAGTTCCGAAGCCGCGTCGCAGGTCTAGCGCGCGCCGACTCGCGCGTACAATGGAGGCATGGCGCCTCTTGCTCGCCGACCTTTGACCCGGCGCGTGATCGGTCACACGCTCGGATTGCTCGCTGCCGCGCTGGTCGCGTGGCTCATCTTCCGCGGTTATCGCCAGCCGGAATTCCTGCTCGACCTGGCCAACATGCGCCTGTGCTGAAGCCGGGGTCGGCTCGCTAGGGCTCGTTCAGGAAATCCTCGAGCTTGCGGCGGTCACGCTTGGTCGGGCGGCCGACGAAGCGCGCCTGTGCGGCGTCGGCGGCACGTCGCTCGGCGATCGCGCGCTCCCGCGTCGTGATGCTCTCGGCCCCCTCGCGATACAGCAGCGCGGCATCGGTGGCCGATCCGCGGCGGTCGGACAGCGCGATCACTTCCGCTTCCCACACGAGGGCGTGACGGCGCACCGCGATGCGCTCGCCCACGCGCACGGCGTGCGCGGGCTTCACCCGCTCGCCGTCGACCCGCGCCTGGCCCGCTTCGATCGCTTGCGCCGCGAGCGTGCGCGTCTTGTAGAAGCGCGCCGCCCACAGCCACTTGTCCAGCCGGATGCGTTCACGGGGTTCGCTCAACGGTGAGCCCGCCTTCCCTCGGTGAGATTGCCCTGGGGCGATACGGCGTTATCGCCTCAGTGGATCGCGCCCGAGTCGGGCGGCGCCAGGGCGGTGCGTGCTTCGGACGGCGTGAAGCCGTAGCGCTTGCCGCAGAATTCGCAGGTCACCTCGACGTCGCCGCGCTCGGCGATCGCCGCCTCGACCTCGTCGCGTCCGGCGATGCGCAACGCGTTCTCGACGCGTGCGCGCGAGCAGGAGCAGTGCGCCCGCACCGCACGCGCGTCGAACACGCGCAGGTCGTCGTCCGGAAACCACCGTGCGATCGCCGCGAGACTGTCGAGGGGCGCATCGATTTCGGCGGGCGTGAGCGCGTCGAGCGCGCCGGTGATGCGCGTCCACGCGGCATCGTCGTCGGCGCCCGACGACGGCAGCCGTTGCAGCAGCAGTCCCGCCGCGCGACCCCCGCCTCCCGACAGCAGCAGGCGGCTTTGCAGCTGCTCCGACGTCGCGAGGTAGTGCTCGATGAGACCGCCGACCGTGTCGGCCCCGAGCGCGACGATTCCCTGGTACATCGCTCCCGTGTCGCGGGGATCGAGCGTGATCGTCATGCGCCCTTTCCCGCTGCCCGCGAGCGCGACCAGCGATGTGGCGTCGCCGAGGCTGCGCGCCCGCGCGTCGTCCCATTGCGCGGTCGCCCGCACGTCGAGCGCGCCGGTGCATTCGACCACCGCGAGACGCACGGGACCCTCGCCGGCGATCTGCAGCAGCAGGCTGCCGTCGAGCTTCAGCGTCGACGCAAGCAGCACCGACGCGGCGGCCAGCTCGCTCAACGCCTGCGCCAGCGCGGGCGGGTAGGGGTGCGCAGCGACGATCGTTGCCGCGGCGGCGGGAAGACGCACGAGCGCGCCGCGCACGGCGGCGCCCTCGAACACGAAGGGTACGAGCGCGTCGCCCTGGTGCGCCGCCGCCACCATCAGGCAAGCGATAGCGAGTAGAGGGTCAGCGGCAGCGCCGAGTTCTTGTCGAACAGGGCGCCGGCCTCGACACCGGCCGTGGCGATGGCGTCGGCGTTCTTGAGCCGCGCGTACAGCGCGTGCATCGCGCCGAGCGCGAACTCGCGTCCCGATCCGGCCGCCCAGAAGCGGGTGTACTCGAAAACCTCGCGCATCGAAAATACACCGAAGATCCCGCTCGCATTGGCGATCAGCGCGGTCATCTGCGTGGACTCGTACGGATCGTCTTCCTCTTCCTTGGGGTTCAGGAAGTGCTGCTCCTTCAGGATCGGATGGAGCATGCGAAAGGTCTCGAAGATCGAGTGCCGCTTCGAGAAGTCGAGGTCGCCGTGCTTCGCAAGGAGGCTCTCGAACACGAGCTGGTGCGCAGCCGAGCCGCACAGCCCGATGAACGTGTCCTTGTAGCGAACGATCTTGTCGTACGAGCGGTCGTGCTCCGCAGCAAGCCGCGTGTCGCCGAATGTCGTGAGCGAGTCGGCGGCGATGGCGACGGTGTCGTCCTTGCGGACGACGACGAGCGTGGTCATGGAAGGGATTCCGCCGCGAGCTGCGGGCCGGAACGAGCGAAGGAAGCGCTCAATTATACCCCGGCGGGTGCAGGCAGCATCGCCACCGGGGGCGCACGCTGCGGCTTCCACGCGCGCGCCGCAAACGCCCAGAACTCCGCGACGGTGCGCGGCGCCGAGTCGGGTGCGGGCTGTTCGAGGAAGCTCCAGGCGGCGACCAGGGAGCGCAGCGGCGTATCCGGCAGCGCGGCGGCATGCGCCTGCTTGGACATTTTCAGGCCGGCGCGATCGAGGGCGACCGGCACGTGCAGATAAGTCGGCACCGGCAGCGCGAGCACGCGTTGCAGATGGATCTGCCGCGGCGTCGACGCGAGCAGGTCTGCGCCGCGGACAACGTCGCTGATCGCTTGCGCGGCATCGTCGACGACGACGGCGAGCTGATACGCGAACAGCCCGTCGGCGCGCCTGATCACAAAATCCCCCACGTCGCGGCCGAGATCCTGCTCCTGCGGGCCTTGCAGGCGGTCGGTGAAGCCGATCACGGCATCGCCGACGCGAACGCGCCACGAGCGCGCGCTCCTCGCGTTGCGCGATGCAGCGATGCCGTCGCGGCACGTACCGGGGTAGATGTGATCGCCTGCTGTCCCGACAGGCGCGGACTGCAGGTCGCGGCGCGAGCACGCGCACGGATAGGCGAGGTCGCGCTCCTCGAGTTGTGCCAGCGCCGCGGCGTAGTGCGCCGTGCGCTCCGACTGCCGGACGACCGGACCGTCCCACGCGAAGCCGTGTCGCGCGAGCGCCGCGACGATAGCGTCGTAGGCGTCGGGCTGCGCGCGCGGCTCGTCGACATCCTCGATGCGCAGCAGCCAGCGGCCGCCGTGCGCGCGGGCGTCGGCGTAGCTCGCGAGCGCGGCGACGAGCGAGCCGAAATGCAGGGGGCCTGTCGGGGAGGGCGCGAAGCGCCCGCAATACGCGCTCAGCGCGGCGCCGCTCCGCTGGTGATCATGACGGCGGGGGCGCTGGCGGCGGGAACGTCGATGCGGTAGCGACCCGCCGCACCCAACACGGCGTTGGGATAGTCGGCGCGCCCGAGGCTGCCGTTGTAGCGTCCGAGCGCGCGGAAATAATCGCCGTTCTCCGTCGCGAGGTAGTGGCGCAGGATCACGCAGCCGTAGCGCAGGTTCGTGCGCAGGTTGAAAAGGTTGTGGTCCGTGCCGCCGATCAGGCGGGCCCAGAACGGCATCACCTGCATGTAGCCGCGTGCGCTGGCGACCGATATCGCATATTTCTTGAAGCCGCTCTCGTGATGGATGACGCCGAGGATCAGCTGCGGGTCAAGGCCTGCGCGCGCGGCTTCGTAATGAACGGTCGCGAGGAATTCACGCCGGTAGAGCGGGTCGTCGATGCGATTCGCCAGGCGGCGCGACATTTCCCTCACCCACGCGATGACGTCGGGCTGGTTGGCGTAGTCGGCAGGCGCCGGGTTGTCGGCAATCGAGCGTTGCAGCCCGGCGACCACGGACGGCGCCAGGCGCTCCTCGGCCTGCGTGCCGGCGTGCGCCACCGCGGGGGCGAGGGCGAGGGCAAGCCACAGCAGCGCGGCGGCACGGCGCGCAACGCGGCGCGTGTCCGGGCGGGCTTGAATGGTGAGTTGCATGGTCTCCCTGTGTCCGATTGCGTCAGCCCGCGACGCGACCGCGAACCCATGCGGCGACGTCGCCAACCGGCACCTGGGTGACGACCGCTTCCCGGCGCCCCTGGTATTCGATCTGCCCGGCGGCGAGGCCCCGGTCCCCGATCGTGATCCGGTGCGGAATCCCGATCAACTCGAGATCAGCAAACATCACGCCAGGACGCAGGCCCCGGTCGTCCAGCAGCACGTCGAAGCCCGCCGCCCGCAAATCCTCGTGGAGCTGGTCTGCGAAAGCCCTGACGGCTGCGCTGCGGTCGTAGGCGACGGCGGCGATCACCACGGTGAACGGGGCGAGGGCGTCGGACCAGATGATGCCGCGCTCGTCGTTGTTCTGCTCGATGGCCGCCGCCACGACCCGGGTGACGCCGATGCCGTAGCAGCCCATTTCCATGACCTGCGACTGACCGCCGGCGTCCAGATAAGTTGCACCGAGCGCCGCCGAATAGACGTTGCCCAGCGCGAAAACGTGGCCGACCTCGATGCCGCGCATGATGTCGAGTGTCCCGTTGCCGTCGGGCGCGCGGTCGCCCTTCACGACATTGCGGATGTCGACCACCGCATCGGGCTCGCGGCAATCGCGGCCGAAGTTGACGCCGCGCAGGTGAAAGTCGGGCTCGTTGGCGCCGCAGACGAAATCGGCCATCGCCCCGACGCTGCGATCGGCGTAGAGCGGCATCGATGCCGGAATGCCGACCGGGCCGAGGTAGCCGGGACGGCAGCCGGTCGCGGCGACGATCTCCGCGTCGCTCGCCCAGCGCCAGGTGCCGACGTCCGGCAGCTTGCCGATCTTCACTTCGTTGCCGCTGTGATCGCCCCGGACGAGCAGCATCTGCACCTTGTCCTGCGCGTAGATCATCAGGCACTTGACCGTGCGCGCGAGCGGCAGGCCGAGCAGCGCTGCGACGTCCTCGCACGTCGACTTGCCGGGTGTGGGTACCTTCTGCATCGCCTCGCCGGGCGCCGGCCGCGGCGTCGGGGGGGCGAGCGCCTCGGCGAGCTCGACGTTCGCCGCGTAGTCGGTCGCCGGGTCGTAGGCGATCGCATCCTCGCCCGAATCGGCGAGCACCTGGAACTCGTGCGACGCGAAGCCGCCGATGTTGCCGGTGTCCGCCTGCACGGCGCGAAACTCGAGGCCCATCCGCGTGAAGATCCGCGCGTAGGCGTCGTACATGATCTGGTAGGACTTGCGCAGCGAATCCTTGTCCGCGTCGAAGGAGTAGGCATCCTTCATGATGAATTCGCGCGAGCGCATCACGCCGAAGCGCGGACGCACCTCGTCGCGGAACTTCGTCTGGATGTGATAGAAATTGACCGGCAGCTGCTTGTAGCTCTTCAACTCCTTGCGCGCGATGTCGGTGATGACTTCTTCCGACGTCGGCTGCACGACGAAGTCGCGGTCGTGGCGATCCTTGAGGCGCAGCAGTTCGGGTCCGTATTTGGCCCAGCGCCCCGATTCCTGCCACAGCTCCGCCGGCTGGATCACCGGCATCAGCAATTCGATCGCGCCGCTCGCATCCATCTCCTCGCGGATGATCCGCTCGACCCGGTGCAGCACGCGTAGGCCCATCGGCATCCACGTGTAGCTGCCGGCGGCGAGCCGCTTGATCAGCCCCGCGCGCAGCATCAGGCGGTGGCTGACGGTCTCGGCTTCGGCCGGCGCTTCCTTCAGCGTGGAAATGAAGTAGTGAGACGCTCGCATCGTGCTGTTTTTCTTGGGGAAAAAATCATTGTACCGCGCTTCGCTCGGGACGGCGGCCCGGGCGCGCGCACTGCGCGGCAGAACCTTCAGCCGAGGAGCGACGGTAGCCAGTCGTCGCGTCTTCCGCTTTCGCGGTCGTTGTGCACGAGGCGCCGGAAGCAGCAGAACGATCCGGCGTCGAAATCGGAGTTGATCAGGACGCCTCCCATCACGACGAGATGGCGGCACGGATACGTCGTCCGCGCGGCGAGCGCGTCGATCCGCGCCTCGATCGCCGCGTATATGATCTCGGTCGCCTCGACGATCGGGAACGCGGCGTCGGCGATGCGTGCGCGGTGCGGCAGCAGGATCTGCTCGATCGTGTTCTGCTGGTAGTCGAGTTCGGTGATCTCATCCGCCACGACGTTGCCGGCGGTGAGCTTGGCGATCGCGGTACTCACCGCGCCGCAGCAGGCGGAGGGATGCGAGCCCGGGCCGCAGCAGCACGCCCGTTTCGCCTGCCTTGGAAATGCCGATATGCGGGCCGTGGAACAGGAACACGGCGCCGTCCGCGGGTACGTGATGCGCAAACGCGCCCCTCCCGGTCAGTCCGGCGAACGGAAAGCCGTCGAGGCCGCCAAGCTTGAACGGGCCGAGCATCTCGTAGGCGCGCGGCGGGTACTCGATCGCATTCAGGTCGTCGCTGCAGATGCTGTCGCCCAGCACGATGCGCCCGGGCGTCACGCCGAGGCGTGTGCGCATGAGGTCGAGCAGGCGGTCGACGGTCTCGGCGGTCGACAGCGCGTTGGGATAGCGGTTGCGTACGACGGCGAGCGTGCGGTTGGCGGTGTCCTGGTTGTGTCCCGTGGGAGGCTGTGGTGTAGTCGCTGCCACCCCGCAATCCTGACGGGGCGTAAGCGACGCACGTCGCCCGCCGACAGAACGTATCGCGCGCGTGATCGCGAAGGAGTCTGCATGCAAGAGCTTTCGACCGACGTCGCCGTGATCGGCGCGGGAACCGCGGGGCTATCCGCGTATCGCGCGGTGAAGACGCAGGGAAAGCGCGCGATGCTGATCGAAGGCGGCGCCTACGGCACGACCTGCGCACGCGTCGGTTGCATGCCGAGCAAGCTGCTGATCGCGCCGTCCGACGCCGCGCACGCGGTCGGGCGCCTTGCGGCGTTCGGCCTCGCGATCGACGCTCCGGTGCGCGTCGACGGACGCGCCGTGATGACGCGGGTGCGCCGCGAGCGCGACCGCTTCGTCGGCTTTGTTGTCGAAGGCGTCGAGGCGATCGCGCCGGAAGACAAGCTGCGCGGCATGGCGCGCTTTGTCGACGATCGCACGCTGCAAGTCGGCGACGACGTGACGCTGCACGCTGCGCGCATCGTGATCGCCACCGGTTCCTCGCCGTCGTTTCCTCCCGCGTGGCGCGCGCTCGGCGACCGCCTGGTCACCAACGACGACGTCTTCGAATGGATCGATCTGCCGCAGAGCGTGGCGGTATTCGGTCCCGGCATCATCGGTCTCGAACTCGGGCAGGCATTGCATCGGCTCGGCGTGCGCATCGCCATGTTCGGCCGCGGCGGCGGCGTGGGACCGCTCGCCGATCCCGTTCTGATCGCCGAGGCGCGCGAGATCCTGGGCGGCGAGTTCCCGTTCGATGTCGACGCGCGCGCCGAAGTTTCCCGCGACGGCGACGCGGTCGTCGTGAAGTTGCGGGGTACGGACGGGGGCGCGCGCGAGGAGCGCTACGCGTATCTCCTCGCGGCGACCGGGCGCCGGCCCAACGTCGCCGGACTGCGCCTCGACGCGACGTCGCTGGCGCTCGACGCGGCGGGCGTGCCCTTGTTCGACCGCACGACGCTACG
>JBDSLT010000185.1:0-2531 GCA_039916265.1 Casimicrobiaceae bacterium
CCGCCTGAACATAAGTAGGGTCAGAGACGACTTATCTCGGACCGCCGTGCGCGCTGCATTAAGTCGTCTCTGACCCTACTTATTTGAGGTTGCCATGTCCGCATCTGCCACGAACTTGACGGCGCATCGCGACGTCGCGCGGCTTCCCGGCGCAGCGCCGCCGCTGCCCGTGACGCGCGAGATGTTCGAACAGCTGATGGTCGGCTGCTACGCTCCCGCGCCGTTCATTCCGGTGCGCGGCGAGGGTTCGCGCGTGTGGGATCAGCAAGGCCGCATGTACATCGATTTCGCCAGCGGCGTGGCGGTCACGGCGCTCGGCCATGCGCATCCTGCGATGGTCCGCGCAATCGACGAGCAGGCGCGCAAGCTGTGGCACGTTTCAAACTGGTTCACCAACGAGCCGGCGCTGCGCCTCGCGCAAAAGCTGATCGACGCGACGTTCGCGGAGCGCGTGTTCTTCTGCAATTCGGGCGCCGAAGCCAACGAAGCCGCGCTGAAGCTCGCGCGACGCTACGCCAACGATCGCCACGGTCCGCAGAAGTCGCGCATCGTGTCGACGGTCAACGCCTTCCACGGCCGCACGCTGTTCACCGTCACCGCGGGCGGACAGGCGAAGTACGCGACGGGTTTCGGCCCCAACCCGGAAGGCATCGCGCACATCCGCTACAACGACGTCGCAGGCCTCGAGGCCGAGTTCGCCGCGCATGGTGCCAGCATCTGCGCGGTGATCCTCGAGCCGATGCAGGGCGAAGGCGGCATGACGCCGGGCTCCCCCGAGTTCCTCCAGTCCGCGCGGCGCCTCTGCACCCGGCATGGCGCGCTCCTGGTCCTCGACGAGATCCAGAGCGGCATGGGCCGCACCGGCACGCTGTACTCGTACATGCAGAAGGGATTCGTTCCCGACATCCTGACGAGCGCCAAGGGGCTCGGCGGCGGCTTTCCCATCGGCGCCATGCTGACGACGGCCGACATCGCGAGTGTCTTCACCGTCGGCGTGCATGGCACGACGTACGGCGGCAACCCGCTCGCCTGCGCCGTCGCGAGCGCGGTGTTCGATATCGTCAACACCACCGAGGTGCTCGAGGGTGTGAAGGCGCGCTACGCGCTGTTCATGGAAGGCCTGAAGGCGATCAATGCGCGCCGGCCAGTGTTCGCCGACCTGCGCGGCGAAGGCGTGTGGCTGGGCTGCGAACTGGCCGAAGCGTGGCGCGGCAGGGCGATGGACGTGCTGCGCGGTGCGGGGGAATGCGGGCTGCTCGTACTGGTCGCAGGCCCGGATGTCGTGCGCATTGCGCCTTCGCTCATCATTTCGCTCGACGAGATCCTCGAGGGCCTGGCCCGGTTCGAGGCCGCGCTCACACGTGCACTCGTCTAGAGGTCAGGCCACGTTTTCGCGAAAACGTGGCTTGACCCCGGTTTGACCGATGTTCTTCGTCCGGCCGATCGCGCGTGACGATCTCCCGGCGGTGCTCGCGCTGTCCGAGCGCACCGGTTCCGGCCTCACCACGCTGCCGGCCAATCGCGAGCGCCTCTCCGAGCGCATCGAGCGTGCGCTCTCATCGTTCGCCGGCACCGCGGAGCGCGCCGACGCCTGCTACGTGTTCGTGCTCACCGACGGCGCAAGCGGTCGCGTGGCCGGCATTTCGGCAATCGAAGCCGCCGTCGGACTGAACGAGCCCTGGTACAACTATCGTGTCGGAACGCTGGTGCACGCGTCGCGCGCACTCGGCGTCTACACTGCAGCGCCGACGCTGTTCCTCGCCAACGACCACACCGGCCATTCTGAGCTGTGCTCGCTGTTTCTCGACCAGGCGTTTCGGCACGGCAGCAACGGCGCGTTGCTGGCGAAAAGCCGGCTGCTGTTCATCGCCGAGTTCGCCGAGCGTTTCGCGCCGAAGGTCATCGCAGAATTGCGCGGCAAGCTCGAGCCGGACGGCAAAAGTCCGTTCTGGGAAGGGCTCGGACGGCATTTTTTCGCGATGGAGTATTCGGCCGCCGATTACCTGACCGGCCTCGGGCAGAAGTCGTTCATCGCGGAGCTGATGCCGCGGCATCCCGTCTACGTGAACCTGCTGCCGGCACCCGCGCAGGAGGCAATCGCCGCGGTCCATGTCGACACCGCGCCCGCGCGCGCGATGCTCGAGCAGGAAGGCTTTCGTTACGAGGGCTACGTCGACATCTTCGACGCCGGCCCGACGGTCGAGTGCTTCCGCGAGAACATCGACGCGGTGCGACGTTCGCAGGTGCTCCCCGTGACGCTCGGCGAGGAAGACCCGGTGCCCGACAGCCTGAACGAGCACGTGCCTTGGCTCGTGTCGAATCGCAAGTTCGACGGCTTTCGCGCACTGGTCACGGCGGCACCCGCTCGCATCGACCGCTTTCCGCTGTTGCCCTACGTCGCCGCAGCGCTCGGCGTCGACGAGAACGAGATGGTGCGAGCAGTGCCTCTCGCGCCGCGCGACCGCTAAGCTGCCGCAGACATCGCGTGGGTGGCGCCGCATGATCGAGTTCAATTTCGACGGCATTCCGGG
>JBDSLT010000186.1:0-2960 GCA_039916265.1 Casimicrobiaceae bacterium
CGCCATGCCTTCCATCTTCGACTTGCTGGTGAACTTCGCTGCCTTGATGCTGCAATCCAGAGGCGCCGCGGAAGCCGCGAACGGAAACATCAGCGCCAATGCAAGCCATTTTTTCATGATTTCTCCGAAGCGATTGTGGTCCGCCGCCGGACGCAAGGCGCGCCGACTTCCGCAAATCTTGCATCCGCGACTCTTTCGCGCCGTCGGAATCGTGCGCATCCGTTTGTAGGACCACACGCGCTACTGGTAGCGCATCGTCCCCGGCAGCCACATCGCAATCTGCGGAAAGGTCATCACCAGCAGCAATCCGGCGATGAGAATCAGCACGTAAGGCACGACGCCGAGCACGATCTCGCGGATCGGCGCGCGCGTGATGGCCTTGATCGCGAAAAGATTCATCCCTACCGGGGGAGTGATCAGCGCGAGCTCGAGATTGATGACGAGGAGGATGCCGTACCAGACCGAGTTTATCTGCAGCGCGGCGAGCACGGGAAGCACCACGGGCGTGGTGATGAGGATGATGGAGATCGTCTCGAGGAACATGCCGAGCACGAAGATCAGCACCATCATCGCGAGCAGGAACTCGACTTGCGACGCGCCGTACTGCGTGACGAGGTCGACCATCTGGTTGGGAATGCGGAGCTTGGTGAGTACGTTGCCGAGCAGCGCCGCGGCCGCGAGAATCAGGAAAAGCATCGCCGAGCTGCGCGACGCGTCGATTGCCGAGAGCCACAGGTCCTTCATGCCCAAGCGGCGGTAGACGCAGCGGGCGATCAGCAGCGCCCCAAGCGCGCCCGCTGCGGCGGCCTCCGTCGCCGTGAACACGCCGAAGTACATGCCCCCCAGGACCAGCACCGGCAGCGTGAGCGCCCAGAAGGCGCGGCGCAGCGCGGCGACGATTTCCGCCCCGGTCGCCCGCGGCTCGGTGCGCACGCCGGCGGGCGCCAGCCGCGCCGACGTCGTCGCATAGATCGCGAACATCAGCGCCAGCATCAATCCCGGGAGCACGCCCGCCATGAACAATGCGCCGATCGACGTATCCGATACCACGCCGAAGAGCACCAGCGGGCCGGACGGCGGAATCAGGATCCCCAGCGTGCCACCGGCGCCGACCACCCCATAGGCAACGCGCGGACGGTAGCCATAGCGGATCATCAGCGGAATCGCCGCCGAGCCGATGGTGAGCGCGGTCGCGACGCTGGATCCGGAGATGGCTGCGAAGATGGTGCAGGCGACGACGGTGGCGATGCCCATGCCGCCCGGCACGTGTCGCAGCATGGTGTTCGCGGCGCCGAAGAGGTCGTCGACGACCTTGCCGCGAATCATGAAATGCGCCATCAGCGTGAACAGCGGGATCGCCACCAGCAGGTACGTGTCGAGCTTGCCGAAGACGAGATCGCCGATGCCGCCGAGCTTGCCCTCCACCGCGAACAGCAGTCCCGCCGCGTAGAGCAGAATTCCGGCGAAGACCGGCACGCCGGTCAGCAGCACGAGCACGAGGCCAAGCAGGATCAGCGCGAAGGTCATTCGATGCCTGCCGGCTTGTCCCGTCTGTCGCCGGGTGGCGGCCTGCCCTGCAACGCGTCGACCAGCACGACGAGCGCCGCGAGCAGCAGCAGCACCGCGCCCACCGGAACGAACGCCTGCGGAATCCACATCGGGAGCGCGAGATATCCGTTCGACAGGAGGTCGACCATGCGCGAGAACGCGACCATGCCCCAGCCTTCGACGACCAGCAACAGTGCGCTGGCGGCCACGGCGACCATCCCGGCGATCAGTGTCCACCGCCGTCCCCGCGCCGACAGCCGCTCGGTGACGGCATCGACGGCGATGTGCTCGCCCTCGATCAGCGCGTCCGCGGCGGCGAGCATCACGCACGCGACCAGCAGGTACCCGACGAGTTCGTCCACCCAGGGCACGGGCAGGTTGAACACGTAGCGCATCGCGACGGAGTAGACGACCAGCGCGAGCGACGTGAGCAGCGACAACGCGGCCACGGCGATCCCGAGGCGGGAAAGCCGGCGAACGAGGCGCCCGAACATGCTCATCCCCTGTGCGCGATCACGCGGGCGCGGGCACGAGGGCCCGCCAGGCTACAGCTTGTCCAGCAACTCGATGATCCTGGGGCCGCCTTCGGGCGCAGTGGCGAGGAATGCATCGACGACCGGCTTTTGCATCGCTGCCTTCCAGGTCTGCTGCTCGGTGGCCGACTGGACGTGAACCGCCATGCCCTTCGCCTGCAGGTCCTTTAGTGCCGCGGCGGCGGTCGCCTCGGTGATCGGAATCGCGTCCTGCTCGGCTTTTGCCGCGGCGCCTTCGATGGCGGTGCGCTGCGCGGCGGTGAGCTTGTTCCACCAGTCGGGATTCGCGTAAAGGTGGAAATAGATCGTGAAGATCGGTCCGACCGTTCCGAATTTCTGCACCTCGTAATATTTGCGGCTGTACGCGGCGGACAGATCCGTCAATCCGGCATCGAGCACGCCCGCCTGCAAAGCCTGGTACACCTCGGAGCCGGGCATCGCCGAGGGCGCGGCGCCGACCGCCGTCAAAGCATTGTCGGTCAGCGAATTGAGGCCGCGGATCTTGACGCCTTTGAAGTCGTCGAGCGCGATGATGGGTTTCTTGCCGGACGTGACGATGGTCTCGCGCGTGATATAGAACCACGCGACGCTCTTGACGCCGCGCGCCGCCAGCTTTTCATCGAGGAACTTGCGCGCCGCGGAAGTCGGAAATTTCTTGATGCGCTCGAGGTCGCCCATCGCATACGGGATGAGCGTCGCGCTCATTTCGGGGATGGTCTTGCCCCACTGGAAATTGACCGAGAGCGCCGACTCGATGTTGCCCTTGGCCACCGCGGGAAAGTTCTCGCCGGCCTTGGACAACTGTTCCGAGCCGTAGAGTTGCACCTCGACCTGCCCGTTGCTGCGCGCCTTCACGTCGGCGGCGAAGCCTTCCAGGAT
>JBDSLT010000187.1:0-4597 GCA_039916265.1 Casimicrobiaceae bacterium
AGCTCGACGAGGTCCGCGAGGCCCTCTCGGCGATCGGCGTGCAGGGCATCACCGTCACGGAAGTCAAAGGTTTCGGCCGGCAGAAGGGCCATACCGAGCTCTACCGCGGCGCGGAGTACGTCGTCGATTTCCTTCCGAAGGTCAAGATCGAGGCCGCGATCAAGGACGAGCTCCTCGAGCGCGTCATCGAGGCCGTCGAAAAAGCCGCCAACACCGGCAAGATCGGCGACGGGAAGATTTTCGTTTTCGACCTGCAGCAGGTCGTGCGTATTCGCACCGGCGAAACCGGCGCGGACGCGCTTTGAGGGGAAATCGATGAAACGTTTGCTCGTATTGATCGCAATGCTCGGCGCGTTCGGCCTGGCCGCTCCGTCGATCGCGCAGGACAAGGCGGCTGCGCCCGCTGCTGCGCCCGCCGCCGCAACGCCCGCACCCGCGCCTGCGGCAGCCCCGGCAGCGGCGCCCGCCGCCACCGCGGCGCCGGCGCCTGTCCCCAACAAGGGCGACGTCGCGTGGATGCTCGTGTCCACCGCGCTGGTGCTGATGATGAGCGTGCCGGCGCTGGCGCTGTTCTACGGCGGCATGGTGCGCTCGAAGAACATGCTGTCGGTGCTGATGCAGGTGTTCGTCGTGTTCTCGCTGATCAGCGTGCTGTGGTGCGTGTACGGCTACAGCCTCGCGTTCACGGAGAACAACGCGTTCTTCGGCGGCTTCGACCGGCTGTTCCTCAACGGCACCTTCGATGCGGCCAAGGGCGAGTTCGCGATGACGGGAACCTTCTCCAAGGGCGTCGTGATTCCCGAGCTCGTGTTCGTCGCGTTCCAGGCGACGTTCGCCGCGATCACCGTCTGCCTCATCCTCGGCGCGTTCGCCGAGCGAGTGAAGTTTTCGGCGATCCTGATCTTCGCGGTGATCTGGTTCACCTTCGCCTACGCGCCGATCGCGCACATGGTGTGGTTCTGGGCGGGTCCCGACGCGTACACGGCGGCCAACGTCGTCGACGCGACCAACGCCAAGGCCGGCTATATCTGGCAGATGGGCGCGCTCGACTTCGCCGGCGGCACGGTCGTGCACATCAACGCCGGCGTCGCCGGACTGGTGGGCGCGTACCTGATGGGCAAGCGCATCGGCTACGGCAAGGAAGCGATGCCGCCCAACAACCTGCCGATGACCATGATCGGCGCCTCGCTGCTGTGGATGGGGTGGTTCGGCTTCAACGCGGGCTCCGCGCTGGAGGCCAACAATTCCGCCGCGCTGGCGTTCATCAACACCTACCTCGCCACCGCGTGCGCCGTGCTGTCGTGGACGGTCTTCGAGTGGATGATCAAGGGCAAGCCGTCGATGCTCGGCGCCGCGTCGGGTGCCGTCGCGGGGCTGGTCGCGATCACCCCGGCGGCCGGCAACGTCGGCATCCCCGGCGCTTTCGTGATCGGCCTTGCCGCGGGTGTGGTCTGCCTGTGGGGCGTCAACGGGCTGAAGAAGATATTGCGCGTCGACGACACGCTCGACGTGTTCGGCGTGCACGCCGTCGGCGGGATCCTCGGGGCGCTGCTCACCGGCATCTTCGTGTCGCCGGACCTCGGCGGGCCGAGTGTGGTGTCCGACTGGGTGACGGGCAAGACCGAGTACCCCGGCTACGCGGCGCAGCTGTGGATCCAGGCCAAGGCGGTCGGCATCACGATCCTCTGGACCGGCATCGTCGCGTTCATCGCGTTCAAGATCGCCGACATGGTGGTGGGCCTGCGCGTCAGCGAAGAGGAAGAGCGCGAAGGTCTCGACATCAGCTCGCACGGCGAATCGGCTTACCGTCTGTAGCGCAGGCTTTGCGGAGGCTCTGCGGAGCCTCCGGTCGTTTTCTCCTCAGTGGCTTTCGGGCGCCCCACCAGGCGCCCGTTTTTTTTGCGGGGGGCGAAGCCGTGTTCCTTTCGATGCATTAGTCTCTCGGGTCATCCGGCAACGTACGGGATGATCGTGCCGTGCGAGCCGCGACAGGGAGCTGACGCGTTGGAAATCGTTGCGTGCCCCGATTGCGATCTGCTGCAGTCCATCCCGCCGCTTCCCCCGGGCGGAAAGGCGCGTTGCGCGCGTTGCAGCGAAACGCTGGCGATCGAGCGCGTCGACGCGCTGGACCGTCCGCTTGCGCTCACCGTGGCCGCGGCGGTCGCCTTCGTCGTCGCCAACACGACGCCGCTTCTCGGCTTGTCGGCCGTCGGACGCGAGGCCAGCACGACCATCATGGGCGGCGCGTACGAAATGTGGCTGCAGGGCAGCGAGCTCACCGCAGTGATGGTCGCCTTTTGCGCCGTGATCGCCCCCGCGGCCCACATCGCCTTCCTGCTGACGGTGCTGCTCGCCGTGCGCCGCCCGCCGGCGCCGCGCTGGGTCGGCGAGATGCTGCGCTCCGCCCATCTGCTGCAGCCCTGGTCGATGACCGAGGTAATGATGCTCGGCATCCTGGTCGCGCTCGTGAAGCTCGCCGAGCTGGCGACGGTGATTCCCGGCATCGGCATCTACGCCGCCGGCGCGTTCATCGCGCTGCTCTCCGCGGTCCTCGTCACCTTCGACTCGCGCGAGGTCTGGAAGCGCGTCGAATGGGCCGCGGGAACGCCGCCGGAGCGCGCTGCCGGCGAAGCCGCGCTGCAGGGGGATCGGTGAGCGCCGCCGCCCCGGACGCTGCCGCGCGCAGCGTCGATCATGCCGCGCCTGCCCTCGAGCATGCGCAAAGCGCCGCGCAGGCCGGGCTCGTCGCCTGCCGGGTCTGCCGCCTGTTGTCGCGACCGGCAAGGCTCGCCGACCCCGGGAACTGCCCGCGCTGCGGCGCGCGTCTCGCGTCGCGCCGACCGCATTCGATCCAGTACACGTGGGCGCTGGTGATCGCCGCGGCGATCTGCTATGTCCCTGCCAACGTCCTGCCGGTGCTCACGACGACGGCGTTCGGTTCGACCGAGTCCGACACGATCATGGGCGGCGTGATCTTCCTGTGGGTATCGGGGTCGTGGCCGCTGGCGCTCATCGTCTTCGTCGCCAGCGTGATGATCCCCCTGGGGAAGCTCGTCGCGCTCGCGTACCTGCTCGTCACCACCCAGCGCGGCTCCATCAGGAACAGCCATCACCGCACGCGCATCTACTACGTGGTCGAGCTCGTGGGCCGATGGTCGATGCTCGACGTGTTCGTCGACGCGTTCATCGTCGCGCTCGTGCAGTTGCAGCCGCTGATGTCGGTGGAACCCGGCCTCGGCGTCGCGTTCTTCATGACCGTCGTGGTGCTGACGATGCTCGCCGCGCAATCGTTCGACCCGCGCCTCATCTGGGACGCCGGCGACGACAAGGACCTCCGCCATGCCTGAGCCCACGAATCTCGACGCGCTCCCCCAGGCGACGGCCGTCCCCCCGAAGCGCGGCCGGATCTCGGTCATCTGGATCATCCCGATCCTCGCGGCGCTGGTCGCCATCGGCATCGGCGTGCAGCGAATCCTCCGCGAAGGGCCGACCATCACCATCGTCTTCCAGGCGGGCGACGGCATCGAAGCCGGGAAGACGACGATCAAGTACAAGGACGTGAATATCGGCCGTGTCACGGCAGTCCAGCTGACCGACGATTTCTCCAAGGTGCAGGTCACCGCAAAGATCGCCAAGCACGCCGCCGGGCTGATGGTGCAGGACGCGAAGTTCTGGGTCGTGCGTCCGAGCATCAGCTTGAGCGGCGTCTCGGGGCTGAGCACGCTGCTGTCGGGCAATTTCATCGGCTTCGAGCCCGGCAGCACCGATCGCGGGGAGAGCCTGTTCACCGGGCTCGACACCGCGCCTGTGATCACCGAACAGGAAGGCCGGGAGTTCCTGCTGGATACCGGCGACCTGGGATCGCTCGAAGTCGGCTCGCCCGTCTACTTCCGCCGCCTGTCCGTGGGTCAGGTCATCGCCTACGAGCTCACGGCCGACGGCAAGGGAATCCAGGTGCGGGTGTTCGTCAAGTCGCCCTACGACAGGCAGGTGTCCACCGCGACGCGCTTCTGGAACGCGAGCGGCGTCGACATGTCGATCGGCGCCGACGGCGTGAGCGTGCGTACCGAGTCGCTGGTGGCGCTGCTCGCGGGCGGGCTCGCCTTCGACGTTCCGCCCTCGACGCCCTCCGGAACGCCCGCGCCGGACGACACCCGATTCAGGCTCTACGCCAGTCGCGAAGCGGCGATGAAGCTGTCGGACCCGGTCGCGCGGCACTACGTGCTGCATTTCGACGAGCCGCTGCGTGGCCTTGTGGTCGGCGCGCCGGTGACCTTTCTCGGGTTGCCGGCCGGCGAAGTAACCGGTGTCAGCCTCGAGCTCGACGGCAACAGCGCGAAGGTCCGTCCGCGCGTCGAAATCGCGTTCTTCCCGGAGCGCCTCATCGCCTACACGAAAGCCGAGCCGGACGGCGGCGGCGTCGCGCCGCTCGCGTACGACGAGGCGCAGCGCCGCACCTTCGTCAAGCGCCTCGTGGAGGAGCGCGGCCTGCGCGGGCAGCTCAAGAGCGGCAGTTTGCTGACCGGACAGTTGTACGTCGCGTTCGAGTTCCATCCCAAAGCGCCCAAGGCGAGGGTCGACCTCCAGCGCAACGAGC
>JBDSLT010000188.1:0-6378 GCA_039916265.1 Casimicrobiaceae bacterium
TGGAACGGCGCAGCGCCAGCTCGGTGACGATGATGCGCGGGACATCGAAGTTGAGGAAGCCGTCATTGTAGGCGTGCCACGAGGCGCCGGCGTCCTGGGTGCGGAAGAGGCCGACGTCGGTGGCGACATAGACGACGTCGGGATTGTTCTGGTCGACGACCAGCGAATTGACCGGCATGTTGGGAAGCTGATCGGCGGGGAGCACGCCCGTGCAATCGGTCCACGTCGCGCCGCCGTCCGTCGAGCGCAATACGCGCGGACCGCCCCACGCGCTGCAACCGATCCAGACGAGGTTGGCGTCGTTCCATCCGACCGCCAGCGCAGCGATTGCCGTCGTGGTCGGCCGGTTCGCCGGCGTGTACGGCTCGGCGAAGCTGCCGAAGGTTCCGCTGGAATCGCTGCGCAATACGCGCCCCGCGGCCGTCGCGACGAACACGCGCGCCGCCGAGGACGGCGCGAAGGCGACGCGCAGCCCCGCGGCATCGAGCGGCGCGACCGACGCCCAGTTGTCGCCCTGGTCGGTGCTGCGAAAGACCCGCGCGCTCCAGTACCCGGTCGCGGTGATGACTCCCACCGCGATCAGCAGGTTCGAGTCGCCCGGCTTGACCGCGAGATGCGTGACGCTTGCGGGCGCCGAGGGCACGCCCGCGACGACTTCGGTCATCCCGTTGCGGATGTCGGTCCACGTGAAGCCGCCGTCGCGGCTGCGGCGCAGGTTGTTGCTCCATGGCGTCGTGTAGATGTTCGCGCTGCTGTTCGGGTCGACGACGAAAAAGCCGCCTTCGTTGCCGGCACCGGTATCGCGCCACGCGTTCGGTCCCTCGGTGGCGACGATGCCCTGGTCCTGCGTGCCGCCGCCCAGCTTGAACGCGCCTGCCTGCGACACGCCGATGCTGTAGAGCTGCGTCGCGATCAGCGCATTGCTGACGAGCGTCCACGTCGCGCCCGCGTTGGTCGACTTGTACATGCCGCCGTCGGTGGCCATGTAGCAGACGTTGGCGTCGACTGGATCGAAGGCGATCTGGTGGTGATCCGAATGCGTGCCCCCCACACCGGCAAAGGAGGTTCCGCCGTTGGTCGAGCGCTCGAGACCGACGCCGCCCGCGAACACCACGTCGTGATTGTCGCGATGGACGGCGACCGTGTTCGTCCATTCGTTGTACGAAGCGGGCTGGTGCGTACCGGCGAAGGCGAAGAAGGCGGTGCCACCGTCGGTGCTGCGATAGACGACGCCGGAATCCTTGCCCATCTTCGCCAGGACGTAGTTCGGCCCGTGCAGGCCGTTCAATCCCATCGCGAGCTTGATCCATTCGGCGTTGACCCCGGTGGGAAGCCGCCCGCGCTGGAAGATGAAGCCTTTCCTGACGACGAGGCTGCCCGAGCCCGCCCGCTGCCACGTCGCGCCGCCATCGAGCGAGCGCCAGACGCCGTCGTTCCAGATCGCCGCGAACAGGCGATTCGGGTTGGTCGGCTCCATCAGCGCGTCGGAGAGGTGTCCGGCGAGCACGCTCGTCCACGTGGCGCCACCGTCGATCGTGCGGTAAAGGCCTGCGTTGGTCGCGACGAACACGCGATCCGCGTTGGTCGGGTCGATCAGCACGCGCGTGCAGCGGTTGCCCACCACGCCGCCGCCCGTCAATGTCCACGACGCGCCTGCGTCGATCGACTTGTAGACACCCACGCCCGGATACGACGGCCCCCAGCCGGGTGTGTCCTCGCCCGTGGCAGCGTAAACGGTATTCGACAGCGTTCGGGCAACGTCCACGGCGCCGATCGCCATCGAAAGCTCGGTGAACATCGTCGCCTGCCACGTCGTGCCACCGTTACTGCTTTTCCACACGCCGCCGTCCGCGGCGCCGGCGTAGACGATGTTGCGGTTGGCGGGACAGAGGGCGACGCACTTGATGCGGCCGGAGAAATTGGTCGGCCCGGCGGAATGCCATCCCCACAGGAACGGCGGCCACACCCAGCGATGCAGGTCGGGCAGCAGCAGCTCTGGCGGCAGCCACCGCTTGTCGCCGCGCCACGGCGGGCAGATGTCGTCGAGCAGATCGAACTCGGGCATGCCGTTGCCGAGGCCGCCCGGCAGGCCCGGCAGGCGACCGCCGCGCGCCGACGACAGCGGGACGTCGAGCGTCGTCAGGTCGGGATCGTCGCTCATGTCGCGCAGCAGGTCGCCGATCGTCGCGCGCGCTGCCAGCACTTCGCGCAGCGCATCGAGCCTGCGCACCTCGCCGAGACGGCGCA
The DNA here is from genome assembly GCA_039916265.1 of Casimicrobiaceae bacterium. Lineage (GTDB taxonomy): Bacteria > Pseudomonadota > Gammaproteobacteria > Burkholderiales > Casimicrobiaceae > VBCG01. The sequence goes on from JBDSLT010000188.1 coordinate 2,248, forward strand.
GCAACGGCTTCATCATGTAGAGCGTCCACAGCACGCGCAGCCGCTGCGGATCGGCGGGCAATCCGATCGGCATGTAGCGACCGGACCGGTGCAGCACGGCCCACGCCGCGGCGCCGTCGGCGCTGGTGCCCGAGCGCGGCACGAGGACCCAGCGCCTGCTCGACGCTTCATAGCGGAACATGCGGACCGTGCCCGCGAGAACGCGGGTTGCAGGCGCATCGAGACGCACGAGAAGCCGCGCACCGGCGACGCCTTCGCGCTCGTCCACTTCGATCGCCGGGCCCGCCGCAGCCCACGTCGAGCGCGGGACCGGATCGTCGACACGCCGCGCGCGCGGCGCGGTGCCTTCCTGCGTCACGACCTCGAACGCCCCGCGAAGCTCCGTGGTGACCGGCGCGAATGCTTCGCGGTCCTGCGACGCCAGCGCTGCGACCTGACGCAGCGCCGCGGCGCGCAGATCGGCAAGGGCGACGTCACCGGGAAGATCACGCAGAAAGCGGAACCATGCGCCCTTGCGGCGCAGGTCGTCGTCGTCCTCTTCGTAGCCTTCGTCGCGATCGCGCTCACCGCGCGCAACGCTCTTCGCGGCGCGTTCGGCCGCTGCGCGGCCCGTGCGCGTTTCAGGGGATTTTCGAGTCTTGCCTTTGTCGGCCATCGCTTTTCTCCCAGGATCGGTCTCGCGCAGCCAGGCCAGGAATCGCCCCGACACGCGCGTGCGCCGCCGCGGCGCGCGCAGCGACCTGCCGCGCGTGCGAAACGAGCGCTATGGAAAAAGGCTGTTGCGGAGCTGCGTTATTTGCGCGGGACGCGCTTGCGCCACTCGCGCACGAGCAGGATTCCGGCAACCGGAATCACGAAGAGGAGCACTTCGAACCAGCCCGAACCGCCGTCGGGAGAGAAACCGAAGATACGCTCGATGAAGTCCATGGGACCTCCCTTCGCAGCGCTGCACGCAAAGGCGCGCAGCATTAAGACAGCGTAGCGCCGGTTATGACATTGTCAAGGCGAATATTCGGCGCCGCCGGCGGCGCCGGTCGTTCTCCCGGTACACGCGGACGGCGACGGCACGTCAGGCCTTCGGCGCGTCGCAGCCGATCATCCAGGGCGTGCCGAACTTGTCGACCAGCATGCCGAAGGACTCGGCCCAGAACGTCTTCTGCAGCGGCATGCGCACCTCCCCGCCCTGCGCCATCGCGTCGAACACGCGCTTCGCGTCGGCCGCGGTGGCGCAGTTGAACGACAGCGAGAAGCCTTTCATCTTGTCGTAAGGCTGGCCCGCCATCCAGTCGGACGCCATCAGCACACGCTCGCGGTCGCCGAACACGAGGCGCGCGTGCATGATGCGGTCCTTCATCTCCGGCGATGGGTCGGGTTCCGGCGACTCGGCGTGCGTCATCATCATTTCGATCTTGCCGCCGAGCGTGCGTTCGTAGAAGCGCATCGCCTCGGCGCAATTGCCGTCGAAGAACAGGTAGGGGTCGAGCTGGGGCATGACGGTTCCTTTCTTTGGGTCGAAGAAGAGTTGGAATGATCAACCGGTCACGAGCCTGTCGATGGGCAGGATTTCGATGCCCCAGCCGAGCTCTGCGCCCAGGTGTGCCGCCGGATGCTTCGACGCCACGCGCACCGCGTCGTTGAGGTCCTGCGCCTCGATGATGAAAACGCCGCCGACCAGCTCCTTGGTCTCGGCGTAGGGGCCGTCGGTCACGACCGGTCGGCCCTCGCGCGGCCGTATCGCCATCCACGACGCGGGCGGGGCCAGCGAGCCCGACAACATCAGGCGGCCGCTCGCGCGGAGCTCGGCGTCGTGCTGCGCGCAGCGGCTGACGATGGCATCGAATTCCGCCTTGGGAAACGCGGCCAATTTCTCGGCGTCGTAGTAGGCGAGACACAGGTATTTCATGCGTGCTCCCTCTGCCGTCATGTCGATGCCTTCTCGAGCGGGCGCACTTCGACCGTCCCGCCTACCCGCAGCGTCGGGATGCGTTGCGCGACGGCGATCGCCTCGTCAATGTCCGCGCATTCGACCACGTGATAGCCGCCGAGCTGCTCCTTCGTTTCGGCGAACGGGCCGTCGGTCACGACGGGCTTGCCGGCCTTTTGCCGCACGGTGGTCGCGGTGGCAGCGGAGCGAAGCTTTCCGCCTGAAACGTAGCGGCCGTCTTTAACGAGTTCGCCGATCAGCGATTCGTAGTCGTGCATCACGTTGTCGCGCGCGGAGGGCGCCATCGCTTCCCACGCCTGTTCGTTGATGCAGCACATCAGCATGTAATGCATGCGAGTTCTCCGGTGGGTGCCGCCGGAGCGCCGTGCGCCCTGGGTATCTGGAAATTCTGCATCGCGTCGAAACGAGAACGTTCCGGCAATGCGCGCGTCGATGGCGACGTGCGTCATCGGCTGCGTCGCCATCGCGAAAAGGAAGCGCCCGGCGATGGCGGGGTCGAGCCACGCATCGAAGACGCGCTGCGCCTGCGTGCGGTAAGTGCGTGCCGCGCGCACGGCGCTCCGGGGCGAAGCCACGGCGTTCATTCGCCCCGCGCCGAGCAACGCGCCGCGAACAGAATCCGTTGCATGTGCGGCTCCACTTTCGATGGACCCGAACCATTCGGGTCTTCATACGTCAGTCGAACGGCCGGGCCGCGAATCGACATCTCGGCCTGCATTTCACGCTCCATCTTGCGTCCGCGCGCGATCGCGTCAGCGCGATCCCGCCGACGTGGCGAAATCGAGGATCTGCGCCGTGCGCGCGTCGTCGGCAATCGGCCGTACTTCGACGCAGCCGATCCACGCGCCGGGAATCCCCGCCGCGACGCGAATCGCCTCGTCGCGGTCCGCGGCCTCGATGACGTAGTAGCCGCCGAGCTGTTCCTTCGTCTCGGCGAACGGTCCGTCGGTCACCGACACCTTGCCGTCGCGCACGCGGACCGTCGCCGCCGTCGCAGGCGGCAGCAGCCGGTTGCCGCCGCCGTAGTGGCCGCTGGCGCTGATCGCCTCGGTGAACTTGCGGTAGTCCTCGTAGTGGCGGTCGGCCATCTCGGCGGGCATCTGCTCCATCACCTTCTCGGCGCAGATCAGGCAGAGAAATTTCATGCGGGCATCCCCCTAACGGCGATCATCGTGACGGGCCACGGTCGGCCTCCGGCGCGCATCCTGCGGGTAGTCGAACGGGCCGAGCCGGATTCGACATCACCCGGGCAACTCCGCCAGCCTGCGCTCCAGAAAACGGCGCTCGGGGGCCTGCCGGGTGAGGTCGAGGGCGCGCCGGTAGGACGCGCGGGCATCGGCATGGCGTCCCAGCCGGCGGCACAGGTCGGCGCGCGCCGCATGGGCCAGCCGGTAGTCGTCGAGGTCGCCGCGCGCCAGGAGATCGTCGACCAGCGCAAGCCCGGAGTCGGGACCGTCGCGCATGGCGACCGCCACCGCGCGGTTCAATTCCACCACCGGCGACGGATCGGCGGCAAGCAGGAGATCGTACAGCGCGACGATGCGGTCCCAGTTCGTCGCGGACGCCGTGGCGGCGGTGCCGTGGGCGGCGGCGATCGCCGCCTGCAACGCGTAGGGACCGACGCGAGAGCCGGCGAGCGCCCGCGCCGCGAGCGCCGCGCCTTCGGCGATCTGCGGATGGTTCCACAGCGAGCGGTCCTGATCGGCGAGCAGAATCAGCTCGCCCTCCGCCGTCGCACGCGCCGCGCGGCGCGATTCCTGCAGCAGCATCAGCGCGAGCAGCCCGGCGGCCTCCGGCTCCGGCAGCATCGAGACGACGAGGCGCCCGAGACGTATCGCCTCGCCGGAGAGATCCACGCGCGTCAGCGACGGACCCGACGACGCGAGGTAGCCTTCGTTGTAGACGAGGTAGACGACGCGCAGCACCGAGTCGAGGCGCCCGGTCAGTTCGTTCGCACCGGGCACGCGGTACGGAATGCACGCGTCGCGGATCTTCGCCTTCGCGCGGACGATTCGCTGCGCAAGCGCCGACGGCGCGCTGAGGTACGCCTGCGCGATCTCCTCGGTGGTGAGGCCGCACACTTCGCGCAGCGTCAGCGCGACCTGCGCGTCGGGCGCGAGCGCGGGATGGCAGCACGTGAACACCAGGCGCAGCCGGTCGTCCTCGATGTTCTCGTCGTCCTGCGC
>JBDSLT010000189.1:0-30094 GCA_039916265.1 Casimicrobiaceae bacterium
CACCGGAAGCACCGCCCACCCTGGCGGAACTCGAAGAGCCCGATCCGTTCCTGGGGCTCTCGCCGCAACAGCAGAAGATCGCCGACGCCGTGATTCGCGTCGCGCCGCGCTTCGGCATCGACCCCCAACTGGCGCTCGCCATCGTCGCCGTCGAGTCGAATTTCGTGCCTACCGCACGCTCGGTGAAGAATGCGCGCGGACTGATGCAGCTGATCCCGGAGACCGCCGAGCGCTTCAACGTCCGCGATCCCTACAACGTCGACGAGAATGTACGCGGCGGGCTCACCTACCTGCGCTGGCTGCTCGCCTACTTTCAGGGCAGGGTGGCGTTCGCCGCCGCCGCGTACAATTCGGGCGAGGCGACGGTCGACCGGTATCGCGGCATTCCGCCTTATCCGGAGACACGCGAGTACGTGAAACGCGTTCTCGCGCTGTTCCGCAAGGAAACGCACCCCTACGATCCTCGCGTCGTGGCGCCGTCGCCGATGTTGGCGCTGCCGGGCGCACCCACTTTGTAGGAGGCCGCCATCGGCGCCCAACTAGTCATCTCGAATGTACGGCGCATGGCAGTGGCGGTCGGCATCGCCGCCGTGCTTGCCGCGACTCACCCTGCGGCGGCCGACCGTCAGGCGACGATCGACAAGGTCCGTGGATCGGTCGTCGCCGTCGGAACCTTCGAACGGACGCGCTCGCCGCAATTCCAGTTCCTGGGAACGGGGTTCGCCGTGGGCGACGGCACGACGGTCGTCACCAATGCGCACGTGCTTCCGGCGGTGCTCGATCCCGCGCGGCAGGAGACGCTCGCGGTGCTGCTGCCGGGTATAAGCCAAGGCGCGCAGGACAACGACCAGGTCCATGCGCGCGACGCGAAGCGCATCGCCGTGGATGCCAATGCGGACCTCGCGCTGCTGAAAATCGGCGGCGCGCCGTTGCCCGCGCTGACGATCCGTGATTCGGACGCGGTGCGCGAGGGGCAGGAAGTCCTGTTCACCGGATTTCCGATCGGCGCCGTGCTGGGGCCGTTCCCTGCGACGCACCGCGGGATGGTGGCGGTCGTTACGCCCATCGCGATCCCGCAAGGACGCGCCTCCGACCTAAACCCCGCAGTGGTGCGGCGACTGTCGACGGGCTCGTTTCCGGTGTTTCAGCTCGACGCCACCGCGTATCCCGGAAACAGCGGCAGCCCCGTCTACGATCCTGATACCGGCGAGGTCATCGGCATCGTGAACATGGTGCTGGTGAGAGGCACCAAGGAGACGGCGCTTTCGCAGCCTTCGGGCATCACCTACGCCGTGCCGTCGAAGCATCTCAAGAGTCTCCTGGACAAGGCGCGCTGAAAGCGCCGGACACACGGCCGCGACGCCGGGTGGATTGCCGCGATGGACGATCCCCTTCGCTGGAAGCTCCTCATGAAGGCGCTGATCCTGCCGCCGACCGCGCCGCTGATCGTCGCCCTCGTCGGACTGCTGCTGCTGACGCGCCGTCCGCGCACGGGACGCGCGCTCGCTTTGCTCGGAGTCGCAATGCTCGCGGCGCTGTCGATGCCGATCGTCGCCGTTGCGCTGGTGCGCGCGGTCGACCGCAGCCCGCCCTTTGATCCCGCACGTGCGAAGGAAGCTCAGGCGATCGTGATCCTTGGCGGAGGAATCCGCCGTCTCGCGCCCGAGTACGGCGGCGATACGATGAACCGGCTTACGCTGGAGCGCGTCCGCTATGGCGCTCGGGTTGCGCGGATGACCAGCCTCCCCGTGCTCGTCTCGGGCGGGCGCTTCGCGGCCGAAGACGCCACCGAGGCGGCGATCATGAAAAAGGCCTTGCAGGACGAATTCGGCGTGTCGGTGCGCTGGGCGGAGGATCGCTCGCGCAATACGCACGAGAACGCCCGCATGTCGGCAGCGCTGCTGCGCGCCGACGGGATTGCGCGGGTCGTACTCGTCGCGCACGGATTCGACATGCCGCGCGCGACGGCCGAATTCGCGGACGCCGGCATCGTGGTAATCCCCGCACCGACCGGTCTTCCGGCAGACTCGCGGGACCTAGTCGCCGTCGATTTCGTTCCCAGCGCCGCGGCGCTGCTGCAAAGTTATTACGCGCTCTACGAGTTGTACGCCAACGCGTGGCGACGTGTTTCGGGCTGACGCGCGGTGCAAGACTTCAGTCGAACGTCCGCCGATACACGATCCCCACGCCGCTGACGGTGCCCGCCTCGGCGCGCAGCGTCAGTGTCTTCGACAGCGCATACTCGATTCGCAGCGCGTTGGCCGCGATCGACAATCCCTGCTCGAAGCCCACGCTGAGCTTGTCGGTGATCCGCTTGCCGAAGACGATCACCTGGCTGCTCGTCGACGAGGATGGCCCGACGGAGCCCGAGCCGATTCCGCCGCCGCGCAGCGAGATGTCGTCGAGGCCGATGGACTGGGCGAGCTGCGTCGACAGCGGCTTGCCGTCGCTCGACAGCAGCGCCGCCGACGCCGCCGACAGCGCCGCGATGTCGCCGCGCCCGCTCGACGGCGCCTCGCCGGTGATGAGCCACGCGAGCGCCTCGTTCTCCGGTACCGGCGGATTGGAGGTGATCCGCACGCGAGGCACCTTCGCAGTCCCGGTCAGCTCGACGCCCGCCTCGACCGCGAGATTCTTGCGCAGCGCGACGACGTCGAGCGCCGGATTGTCGAGCGGGCCGTCGAAGATCACGCGGCCGCGGTCGATCACGAGCCTTTGGCCGAAGGCGAAGTACGTTCCGTTCGTCGTCGAGATCGTCCCCTTGCCGATCAGCCGGCCGCCGGCCGCGGTCGTGACGTGAACGCGACCGGAGAGCCCGGTGTCGAGCCCGCTGCCGGAAAACGTCAACCGGTTGCCGAGGTCGACGTCGACGTCGAGCGCAAGCGGAAGATCGGGAATTCCGTTGTCGCGTTCCTGCGGGCGTGGCCGTCCGACGACGACCACGTCGGGGCCGAGTTGTCCGGGCGGCGAACGCTCCCACTCGATGTGGCCGTCGACGATGCGGACCTTGCCCGCGATGTCGAGGCGCTTTTCGACGATCGCCAGCGTTCCCTCGCCCGCGACCACGAGGCGCAGGTCGGGGCGATTGGTGATGCGAAAGTCCTCCGCACGCCACGTGATGCGCGTTCGCGGCACGTTCGCATCCGACCGCCGCGACGCGATCGATCCCGACGCGACGAAGCGGCCCTCGCCGCCGGCGATCGAAATTTCGTCGATGTCGATGCCGCCATCGGCGAGGTGCGCGCGCACGCGGCCGTCGCGCAACGCGATGCCGTAGGGTGGCGCATCGATCCGCAGGCCGTCACCCGCGACGGTGCCCGAAAGTATCGGATCCTGGAGCGTGCCGCGCCCGGTGAGCGCAATCTTCACCGCGCCGTTGACCACGGCGGTGGTGCCGAGCCACGGCTGCAGCGGCGTGAGCGACTGGAGCTCCGCGTCCAGCGCGAACGCGAGCGGCGAGGTGCGCGCGATGTGTCCCGGCGACGTGCCGGCGACGCTGGCGAGCGAAAGCGTGCCTTGCGCGCGTCCGACCCGTGCCGAGCGGAAATCGAGCTTCGCGTCGAACGCGTCGTCGACGAGCTTGCCGTCGAGCGTCAGCACCTCCAAGCCGAATGCGAGACCTGGTGCCGGCGTCGCGCCGGACTGCACGCCGAACACGTCGCCCGACTCGCGGCCAATCGAGAAGCTGCCGTTCAACTTCGGCGTCGACGCGATCGTCCAGGCGCCGGACAGCTTGAGCGTCGAGACGAGCGGGAGCGGCCGTTCGGCGAGGCGCGCAAGCGACTCGACCGGCACCCCGTCGAACTGGCCGCGGGTCGTGATGCGGCTGTCGTCGAGCGCGAATTCCGCGACGGTCGCGTGACCGTCGGCGATGGCGAGTCGCGCGCCCTGCAGCTGCACGTGACCGGCGGCGAGCGAAAGGGTGGCCGGCGCCTCGAGCGCGAACGGCACGTCGCCGCGGTTCTGCAGTTCCGCGATGCGTCCGCTCCAGCGCAGCGAAGCCGGCACCGCGGGATTGGCGCCCGGCGCGAGCCCGCCGTCGAACGCGGCGTTTGCATCGATGCCGGCGCCTGCCGCTGCGAGTTTCCCCGCATGCCGCGCCAGCGTGCCGCTCACGCTTGCACTTGCCCGCGCCAGCGCCACGTCTCGCGCGCGAAGCTTGGTCGCCGCCGCGCTAAGCGAAAGCTTGCGCGTGTCGAGCGGCGCGGCGTTGGCCGTCGCGCCGCCGGGCTCGATCGACGCTTTCAGGACGAGTGTCGCCGCAGCCGCGATATCGCCGTAGGCGAGGCCTTCGCCTTGCGCGTCGACGTCGCCGCCGATTCCGCCGGGCTCGACGCGCAGCGTGCCGCTCGCCCGCACGCTGCCGCCGAGCGGCTTCGCCAGCCATCGGCCGACAAGCGGTGCGAGCTCGGCAAGACGCGGCACGGCGATCCTGAATTGGAGGCGATCGTTTACCGCCCCCGCGTTGCCGCTCGCCGCCAGTCGCGCGGCTCCCGCGGAGAGATCGACCTTGGCGTTCGCGAGCGTGGTGGGCGTCACCGACCCGCTGGCGCTGCCGGCGATCGCAATGCCCTTCAGCTGGCTCTCCGGAGCCACCACGAGCGCTGCGGTCGCCTTCCATTCGGGGAGCAGCGCGCCCTCGGCCTTGAGCGTTCCCGAGAGCGTCCCGGCGGGAAAGTCACCGAAGCGCGATGGGTCGAAGCGCTGCGCGTCAAGCGCGACGTCGAAGGCGCGCGGCGCGTCGAGCGCGATGCGGCCCGACCCGCTGACCACGCCCCCCATCGCCTCGGCGCGCATCCGCGTCACCTCGATGCGCCGCTGTGCGTAGGTCGCCGCGAAGGACACGGACATCGACGCTTGCGCCAGGTCTCCGGTGAATGACTGCCGGCCGCCGTCGACGTCGGCGGAAAGCTTTCCCGAGAGGCGCGTCGCGGCCAGTGCCGTCGACAGTCGCGAAAGGTCGAGATTGTCGACCGACAGCCGCCAGCGACTCGGCGAGTCGCGCGCGGCGAGGTCGATCGCGCCTTCGCCGCGCACGCGCCCGCCGCCCTCGACCGTCGCCGTGACGCCGGACAGCGCGAGCCGATCGCCCGCATACGAATAGCGACCTTCGGCGGTGGACAGCGGAAGGCGCTGTTGATCGAACGGGCCGGGCACGGCGTTGGTCGCGCGAAACGCGCCTGCGATACCGCCCTCGGCCGGATGAAGATCCACGTCGAGCGCGAATCGCGTGCGAGGAAGTGCGTCGACATAAGCGGCCAGGTCGACGTTCGAGAGCGCGACCGTCGCCTGCTCGAACGCGCTGGCGCCGAACGGCGCGATCGCCGCACGCGCCTTCATCGATGCGTCGCGCAGCGTGCCGTTCGCCTCGAGCGCGAGCGCAGAAAGGGTACCGGAGAGACGCGTGTCGAGCCTGGCGCCCGCCAGCGGACCGTCCCCCGTGATTGCCACGCTGCCTTCGAGCGGAAACGGCGCTGCCGCGCCGAGCTTCGCGTCGCCGGCAAGTGCGCCGAACTCGCTGACGAGCTTGAGCGCGCTCAGCCGGTGCTCGTTCGCGTCGCCGGCGTATCCGAATTCGAGTCCCGTGATCTTGCCGCCGCGCGGCCCCGTTTGCCAGGTGAGCTCGGTCACTGCCGCGTTGCCGATGCTGACGCCCATCGGCAGCGCGAGGCTCGACGGCGGCGTCGTCGCGCCCGTCGACGGGCGCACCGCGATCGACACGGCGCGCGCGCCGAGCCCGCTGATCTCGAGTCGGTTCGAGAAGAGCGCCCTCGGGCTCCACTCGACGACGACGTCGGTGGCGGTGACGGTCGTGTCCGCGCCACGCCATGCGAGGCCCCGAAAGCGCATCGAGCCGGCCAGCGATCCCGACGGACCGTCGACGGTCAGCTGTCCGTCGGTCTGCGCGATAACGCGCGCGATCACGAACGGGAGGCCGAGCTCCGACAGCAGGAAAGCAACCGCGCCGACGATCGCCAGCACGACGAGGACGGCCACGGCGAGCGAATAGCGCCCGACGCGCGTTCGGCGCGGCGGCGGTGGTGGAAGTGGAGGCGTTTCGTCTGACGTCATCGATCAGAACGCGAGGCCGACGGAAAAGTGCACGCGAATCTGCCGCGAGTCCTGTCCGTACGCTACGTCGAAGCGGAAAGGACCGATCGGCGTGCGCACGCGCGCGCCCACGCCGTAGCCCAGCGCGATGCTGGAGTCGCTGAGGCTGTCGAAGGCGTTGCCCGCATCGACGAAGGTTGCGATGCCCAGCGTGGCATTGATCCAGCGCGTGGCTTCGACGCTGCCGAGCAGATAGTAGCGGCCGGGCACCGTCGCGGCGCCGTCCTTCACGCCGAGGCTGTCGAAAGCGTAGCCGCGTACCGTCGTGTCGCCACCGGTGCGAAACAGCAGTGTCGACGGCACATCCTGGCGCTTGGCGCCGAACACGGCGCCTGCCTCGGCCTTGCCCGAGAGTTCCCAGTCGGCGTTCAGCGGATACCACGCTGCGAAACGCGCGACCGCGCGGCCGAAGCCGCGCGTGGAAACGCCGGGCACGCCCGCTCCCCCCTGCAGGTCGAGGATCCAGCCCGAAGTTGGCGCGACGAGATTGTCGACGCGGCGCCACGTGTGCTCGGCGTCGACATACAGCGCATGCGCCGTGCTGGTCTCGCCGCCCTCCGGTTCCTGCCGGGCGTCGAGAAACGCCGCGCCGAACTGCCACTGGTTGCGATCCTCGATCGACGCGCGACGCACCGATGCGCCGACGGTTTTGGTGCGCAGGTTGTTGAGGTCGGTGCGGTCGTAGTGCAGGCCGACGCTGTCGATCCAGCCGCCCGCGGTCGGCGGCCGGATGAAGCGCAGCAGCGCGCTCTGCTGGTTGGTCTCGAGGCGTCCGCTCGCCAGGAACTGCGTCGCCCGGCCGTCGACGTCGACGTCGCGATAGCTCGCGTTGACGCGGATCTTGGTGTCGGTGGAAAACCCGATGCCGCCTTCGAACTTCTTGGTCGGCGCCTCGATGACCGAGGTGCGGAGGGTCGCGTCGTCCGCGTTTGCGGGGTCGGCGTCGATCACCGCCTGCACGCTGGCGAAATAACCGGAGCCGTTCAGGCGGCGCACGAACTGATCGAGCTCCGCGCCGGAGTAGAGATCGCCGCGCTTCTGCGTGCTGAAGTTGCGCACGAGCTCGACGCTGTAGCGGCTCAGTCCCGTCACGTCGATCGTGCCGACCCGAAACGGCGGTCCGCTCGCGATGCCGACCGCAAGGTCCGCCTCGCGCGATTGCGGATCGATGCGTGCCTCGCTCGACGTCAATGCCGCGGCGGCGTAGGGACTTGCCGCCAGCGTCTGCACCGCGCGCAGCTTTGCGCGGTCCCACGTCGTCTGGTTGAAGATCGTGCCTTGCGGGAGGCCCCATTCGCGGCGCATCTGCGCAATCGCCGCTGCCCCCTGCGCGTCGTCACGCGCCGCGGGGCCGCTGACGTCGATCTGCACGTCGTGGATTCGCACCGGGTTGCCGAGCACGACACGCAGCGTCACGGTGATCGGCGTGGTAGAGCGATCGACGTCGATGTCGACTTCCGGCATGAAGTAGCCGACGGTCGAGATGGCCTCGCGCGCCTGGCTCGCGGCCTCGCGCACCAGTCGGTCGAGCAGATCGTCGGTCATGTCCGCGTACGACTGCCAGCGGACGAGTCCGACGCTCAGGCGAAGGAGATCGGCGACTTCCTTGGGAGCTTCGACGACGACGCGATAGTAGTTCGCGTCGCCTTCCGGCGCGGGCGCCGTAGCGCCGGCAGCCGGTGGCGGATCAGCGAGTGCCGCGAGACTCGAGCTGCTTGCGCACGCCAGCAACAACGCCAGCATCCGCTGCCGGCGGCGCGAGCGGCGTCGTGGCGCAATCGTCGCCGCAGGCAAGCGCCGGATCATACGGCGCCGCCGACGGTTCGGAAAGCACTTCGGACGCGGGCGCCTGGTAGCTCCACGGCATCGGGTTGCCGTTGGCCCAGGGCACCCCGACCGCCGGCCGCCAGGGCTGGATGCGCCGGGGCGGCTCCAGCAAGCCCTGGCTCGTCGTGGTGGGGAAATTCCAATCGAGTATCGATTCGTCGTAGTCGGCAAACGGCAGCGCGTTGCGCGAGTAATCGTAGCGCGTGTCCTGGAGCGCGCATCCCGAAGCGAACACTGCAACCGCGGCGCCCAGGGCCAACGTGCGCAGCGAGCGTCGAAGGTCCGCTGCGAAGCACGCGCTCCCGTGGGGGAAAGCGGTGCGAAGCTCGTAGGTTTGACGCATGCGACCTCCTGTTTAGGGTGCGGTCCCAGTCTACCTTCGCGACGCTGCAACCAGTGTAAAACGGCGACGCCGGCGGGTCGCGGCGGGTCGCAATGTTGCACAAATCATCCAGAATCGGCGCGCGGCGACGCTTTTTCCCTTCCAGCCGTCGCTTCGTCAGATTTCTCCCATACGTCATCTCCACGCGATTGCAGCGGCGCGGAGGGGGCCGGCGCTCCCTTCCGGGAAGGGACGAAGCGCCCCAAAGCCCTTTCATGTCAACGGCATGAAGGTTGGCGGTTCGCCGCCGGAATACCCGCGCGGATCCAGGCGGCGTCCGACGAACGGCGGCGCCGATTCTGCGCGATGTCGAACGATCGTACGCCCCGGAGCGCCCACCTCGCCGGAATCCTGGGATTTCACATCGAGATACCGCTCTAAGTACCTCATTATTAGAGTAAATAAGTCGTGTTGTATTTGCGATGCTAAGTCGTTGTTCCGCCAACGGAAAGCGATTGACCCTGCGCTGGATCGACGCGTATAGTGGCGGCAAGTGGCAAAAAGTGGGGCAAAGTGGGTGCCACGGGCGGAATTCGCGCGATGCAAACCGTGTGAAAGCTGTTCGGTGAATGAGCACTTACTTCGTTTCCAGGGAGGAGCGTGGCGTGGCGGAAATGGCGACAGGCGCAGCGGCGGGCAGCGGTACCGGCGGGGCGCCGCAATCCGCCCCGGCGTTTCGCGGCGTGACCGATCTTATCCTTGACGCCAAAGGACGCCTCGCGGTTCCCGCGCGCCATCGCGAAACTCTTGCCGCGACGGGCGATGCGCGGCTCGTGATCACGGCCGACCCCAGCGGCTGCCTGCTCGTGTACCCGCGCGTCGTCTGGGAGCCCATCCAGCAACGGCTGATGGGCCTGTCCGGCTTCGACGAGCGAATTCGCGCGCTGCAGCGGCTTCTGGTCGGGCACGCGGACGATGCCGAGCTCGATTCGTCCGGACGCATCCTCGTAGCGCCCGCGCTGCGCGCGTTTGCGCACCTCGACCGCGAGGTCGTGCTCGTGGGCCAGGGCCGTCGCTTCGAACTCTGGAACGCGCCGCAATGGCAGGCGCAGACCGTGCGGGCGATCGCTTTCGACGCAGGCGGGCTCCCCCCCGAGCTCGACGGCTTCACGCTTTGATGGCCGATGGCGCGCACGTCCCTGTTCTTCTCGCCGAAGCCGTCGAATCTCTCGCGATCCATCCCGCGGGCGTCTACGTCGACGCGACCTTCGGACGCGGCGGCCATGCGCGCTCGATCCTCGCCGCGCTGGGTCCCCACGGACGCCTTGTCGCAGTCGACCGCGACCCCGCTGCGGAGGCGTCCGCCGGAGCGATCCACGACTCGCGCTTCGCGTTCTGCCGTGCGTGGTTCTCCGAGCTGCCCGACGTGCTCGCGTCGTTGCGCATCGCGGCGATCGACGGCGCGCTGCTCGACCTCGGCGTCTCCTCCGCGCAACTCGACGATGCGGCGCGCGGCTTTTCGTTTCGCTTCGACGGCCCGCTCGACATGCGCATGGACCCTGCGCGCGGCGAGAGCGCGGCCGAATTCATCGCGCGTGCCTCGGTGCGCGAACTGACGGAGGTCATCCGCGATTATGGTGAGGAACGGTTTGCTCAATCGGTTGCAAGAGCAATTGCGGCGGCACGCGCGATCGCACCCGTCGTCTCGACGGCGCAACTCGCATCGATCGTCGGCCAAGCCGTCGGCGCGCGGACACGCGGTGATTGGCGTCAGAATCCGGCCGCGCGGACATTCCAGGCCCTTCGGATTGCTGTGAACCGCGAGCTGCACGAGCTGTCGATCACATTGCCGCGTCTCGCTGCGCTGCTCGCGCCGCGCGGGCGGCTCGCCGTGATCAGCTTTCATTCGCTCGAAGACCGCATCGTCAAGCGCTTTTTCGCGTGGGCGAGCACGCCGTGGGGCGGCGATCCGCGGCTTGCGCGCGTCCCCGTGACGGCGGCGGCGCTGCCGCGCCCGCCGCTGTCGATCGTCGGCCGTGCGCGCAAGGCAGGCGAGGCCGAAATCTCGGCGAACCCGCGCGCGCGAAGCGCGGTGATGCGCGTGTGCGAGCGCACGCCAGCGGCGCTTCCCGCGGACTGGCCGCGCGGCTTCGAGGACGCGGCATAACGTGGTCCGGCTCAACCTGATCCTGCTGGGCGCGCTCGTCGCGTGCGCGCTGTCGCTCGTTACTTCGCGCCACGATGCACGCCGGCTGTTCGTCGAGCTCGAGCGCGGAGGGGCGAGCCTGAGGCAGCTCGATACCGAGTTTGGCCAGCTCCAGCTCGAGCAGTCGACCTGGGGCATGCCTGCGCGGGTGGAAAAGATCGCCCGCGAGAACCTGCGCATGCAGCTTCCCCCGGCGGCGCGCGTCGAGATCGTCGACGCGGATGCGCCGCGCGAAGGAAATCGATGAGCAGGGCCGCCACGGGATTCAAGCGCGCCGACGCGGCGGGTATCCCGCTGCCGCGCTTTCGCGCGCCTGCCCTCTTCGGCGTGCTCGGCCTCGTGTTCGCCGGTCTCGTCGGCCGGGCGCTGTATCTGCAATGGGTCGACAACGATTTCCTGCAGGAGAAGGGCGCCGCGCGCTTTTCGCGCGAAATCGAGATTCCGGCGCATCGCGGCCGGGTCGTCGATCGCGTCGGCGACGTTCTCGCGGTTTCCACGCCGGTGAAGTCGCTGTGGGCGTTCTCCAATCAGTTCGACGCGACGCCTGCCGAGCTCGCGGCGCTCGCGCGCGTGCTCGAGACGACGCCGCAGAAACTCGCGGCGCGCGTCTCGGCGAACGAGGTCTACGCCGTGCTCGCGAAGCAGATTCCTCCCGAGCAGGCGGCGCGCGCGATGGCGCTCAAGATCAGGGGACTGAACGAGCAGAACGAATACCGCCGCTATTACCCCGGCGGCGAGGTGGCCGCGCAGATCGTCGGCTTCACCGGCGACCGCGACGCGGGGCAGGAGGGCATCGAGCTCGCTCAGCAGTCGTGGCTCGCCGGCCAGCCCGGCAGTCGTCGCGTGATCATCAACCGCCGCGGCGACGCCGTCGAGGACGTCGCGGCGATCCGCGCGCCCCAGGCCGGCCGCGACCTGGCGCTGTCGATCGATTCGCGCCTGCAGTACCTCGCGTTTCGCGAACTCAAGGCCGCTGTCGACAAGTTCGGCGCGAAAGCGGGCGGGATCGTCGTCATCGACGCCAAGAGCGGTGAAATTCTGGCGCTCGGCAACCTGCCGACCTACAACCCGAATTCGCGCAACAAAGTCGCGCGCGAGCGGATGCGCAACCGCGCGCTCACCGACGTGTTCGAGCCGGGCTCGACGATGAAGCCGTTCACGATCGCGACCGCGCTGGAGACCGGCAAGGTGCGCCCCGACTCGCTGATCCATACCGAAGCGGGAGCGCTGACGATCGGTTCGGCGACGATCCACGACGCGCATGCGGCGGGGCCGCTCACCGTCGAGCAGGTGATCCAGAAATCGTCGAACGTCGGCGCGGCGAAGATCGCGCTGTCGATGCCCGCCGAGACACTGTGGCACGCGTTCTCCGACGCGGGCATCGGCACGCCGCCCCGCACGGGCTTTCCCGGCGAAGTCGCGGGACGCCTGCGCCCGGCGAAGTCGTGGAAGCCGATCGAGCAGGCCACGATGGCGTACGGGCACGGGCTTTCGGTGAACCTCGTGCAGCTCGCGCGTGCTTACACGATCTTCGCGACCGACGGCGAGCTCAAGCCCGTGACGCTGTTCAAGACCGACGGCCCGGTGGCGGGTCGGCCCGTGGTCTCGACGCAGACTGCGCGCGCGGTGCGCAAGATGCTGGAGATGGCAACGCAGCCGGGGGGCACCGCGCCGAAGGCGCAGGTCCCCGGGTATCGCGTCGCCGGCAAGACCGGCACGGCGCGCAAGCTCGAAGGCCGCGTCTACACGACGAAGTACGTCGCGTCCTTCGTCGGTTTTGCGCCCGCCTCCAATCCGCGTCTCGTCGTCGCCGTCATGATCGACGAGCCGTCGGGCGGCGCGTATTACGGCGGCGACGTCGCCGGGCCGGTGTTCTCCAGCGTGATGGGGAGCGCATTGCGCATGCTCGCCGTGCCGACGGACGCGCCGGTGAACAACGTGATCCTGCCGCCGCCCGGCAGCGAGATCCGCGAGGAAACCTGACGTGGCGACCCAGGTCCATGATTTCGACCCCGTCGCCGTGTTCGCCGACATCGGCGTCGCGCCGCGCCGGATCACCAGCGACAGCCGCAGCGTCGACCGCGGCGCGGCTTTTGCGGCTTACCCGGGTGTGGTCACCGACGGGCGCCGTTTCATTCCCGATGCCGTCGGGCGGGGCGCCGCGGCGGTGCTGTGGGAGCGGCGCGGCTACGCGTGGCCGGCGGGTCTCGACGTGCCGCAACACGGCGTCCAAGGCCTGCACGACAAGCTGGGCGCGATCGCCAACGCCGTCTACGGCTTTCCGTCGCGCGACCTTTGGATGGTCGGCGTCACCGGCACCAACGGGAAGACTTCGTGCACGCACTGGATCGCGCAGGCGGCGGAAGCGTGCGGGCGCGCCGCGGCGATCGTCGGAACGCTCGGCGTCGGGCGCATCGGCGCGCTCGCCGCCGCGACGAACACGACGCCCGATGTCTGCGTGGTGCACGAGAGCCTCGCGCAGTTCCGTCGCGCCGGCATCGCCTTGGTGGCGATGGAGGTGTCGTCGCACGGTCTCGACCAGGGGCGCGTCAATGGCGTCGAGTTCGACGTCGCGCTGTTCACCAACCTCACGCGCGATCACCTCGACTATCACGGCACGATGGCCGCCTACGGTCAGGCCAAGGCGAAGCTCTTTGCATGGCCCGCGCTCGCCACTGCGGTGATCAACGCCGACGATCCGTTCGGGCAGGGACTGATCGACGCGGCGCGCGCTCGCGGACAGCGCGTGCTGACCTACGGGCTGGCCGGCGCGGACATCGTCGCCACCCACGTCGCGGCGACGAACGGCGGCCTCGCACTGACCGTGGCCACGCCCTTCGGCCGCGGCGAGGTCAGGACGCGCATCGTGGGCGCGTTCAACGCTTACAACCTCCTCGGCGTGCTCGGGGTGCTGCTGGCGAGCGACGTGCCGCTTCGCGTGGCGCTTGGCGCGCTCGCGGCGCTGACCCCGCCGCCGGGCCGCATGCAGTGTCTGGGCGGGGCACTTGCGCCCCTCGTGGTCGTTGACTACGCGCATTCGCCGGACGCGCTCGAGAAAGCGCTGACGGCGCTGCGGCCCGCGGTCGCGGACGCACGCGAGCTCGTCTGCGTGTTTGGCTGCGGCGGTGACCGCGACAAGGGCAAGCGCGCCGAGATGGGCCGTATCGCCGCGTCGCTCGCCGATCGTGTCGTCGTCACCAGCGACAACCCGCGTAGCGAAGCACCCGCCGACATCGCCGCAGCGATCGTGCACGGGATCCGGCAGTCCGGCGCGCGCCGCTACCTTGTCGAACTCGACCGCGCGGCGGCGATCCGCAACGCGATAGCCGCCGCCGCATCGGGCGATGTCGTGCTGGTCGCGGGGAAGGGCCACGAGACCTATCAGGACGCCGGCGGCGTGCGCTCGCCGTTCTGCGACGCGACCGAGGCGGCCGCGGCGCTCGCCGGCCGGAGCGGCGCGTGAGCACCGCCGGGCCGTCCCAAGGCGCGCGCCCCCTGGGGGGAGGCGGCGCGACGCGCCGCTTCGGGGGGATCTTTCCATGATGGACACCGTCGCCGCTGCGCGTGCCGTGGACGGTCGTGCGGTGGGCGCGCCGGTGACGTTCGCGCGCGTCACGACCGACAGCCGGGCGGTCGCGCCGGGCGATCTGTTCGTCGCATTGCAGGGCGAGCGCTTCGACGGCCACGACTTCGTCCGTGACGCATTGCGCGCCGGTGCAGTGGCGGCGGTGGTCGCCGATGTGCGCGCGGGCGCCTTCGACGGAAGCCTGATCGCGGTAGTCGACCCGCAGGCTGCGCTCGCCGCGCTGGCGCGCCATTGGCGGATGCGCTTCGCCATCCCCGTCGTCGCGGTCGTCGGCAGCAACGGCAAGACGACGACCAAGGAAATGATCGCGGCGATCTTCCGCGAAGCGGTGGGCACGGCGCAGGTCCACGCGACGTCCGGCAACTTCAACAACGCAATCGGACTTCCGCTCACGCTGCTCGGGCTTCACGCCGCGCATCGGCTGGCCGTTATCGAGATCGGCATGAACCACCGCGGCGAGACTGCGGAGCTCGCGGCGATCGCGCAGCCGACCGTCGTCGCGGTGACCAATGCGCAGCGCGAGCACCAGGAGTTCATGCGCTCCGTCGCC
The DNA here is from genome assembly GCA_039916265.1 of Casimicrobiaceae bacterium. Taxonomy (GTDB): domain Bacteria; phylum Pseudomonadota; class Gammaproteobacteria; order Burkholderiales; family Casimicrobiaceae; genus VBCG01. Next base: position 14,603 of record JBDSLT010000189.1, read on the forward strand.
GACGTCGCGCGGGAGCATGCGGACGCCATCGCCGCGCTGCGCTCGTCGGGCACCGCCGTCGTGAACGCCGACGACGAGCATGCGCCGCTGTGGCGCGACACCGCGCGCGCGGCGGGGGCCCGCGTCGTCGATTTCGGGCTGGTGCAACCGGCTGGCGTCACCGCGCGCCATTCGCCTCGTGCGGACGGCGCCGACCTGGTCCTGGCGACGGCGCACGGCGACGTGACGATCGCGCTCGGCGTCCCGGGGCGGCACATGGCCGAAAACGCGCTGGCGGCGGCCGCGGTCGCGCTGGCGCTCGACCTTGCGCCTGCGGCGATCGCGCGCGCGCTGGCGTCGTTTCGCGCCATCCGTGGCCGCCTGATGGTGCGCGACCTGCCTGGCGGCGCGCGGATCATCGACGACACGTACAACGCCAATCCGGATTCGGTGCGCGCGGCGATCGACGTACTGGGCGCCGCAGCGGGGACGCGGCGCCTCGCGCTTGGCGACATGGGCGAGGTCGGCACGCAGGGACCGGCGTTCCATCGCGAGATCGGCGCCTACGCGCGCGCCGCCGGCGTTTCCCGTTTTTACGCGACAGGCGAGGCGACTGTCGACGCCGTCCGCGCCTTCGGCGACGGCGCGCTGCATTTCGCCGACGCCGACGCGCTCGCGGCACGCCTGCGCGCGGACCTTCGCAGCGGCGACACGGTGCTGGTCAAGGGGTCGCGCTTCATGCGGATGGAGCGCGTCGTCGCGGCGCTCGCGGACGAGACCGTCGCGGGAGCGCACTGATGCTGCTCTACCTGACCGAGCTCCTTGCGAAGGACGTGCGCACGTTCAACGTATTCAGCTATATCACGCTGCGCGCGGTGCTGGCGACCATGACCGCGCTGGTCATCTCCTTCGTGATCGGCCCGAAGATGATCGAGTGGCTGGCACGGATGAAGATCGGGCAGTCGGTGCGCGACGACGGACCGCAGACGCATCTGGTGAAGGCCGGCACGCCGACGATGGGCGGCGCGCTCATCCTGGTCTCGATCGCCATCACCACGCTCTTGTGGGGCGATCTCGACAACCGCTTCATCTGGATCGTCCTGCTGGTGACGCTCGGCTTCGGCACGGTCGGCTGGGTGGACGACTGGCGCAAGGTGGTGCACCGCAATCCGAAGGGCCTGTCGGTCCGCGCGAAGCTCGCGTGGCAGTCGCTCATCGCGATCGTCGCCGCCGTCTATATCGCGTTCTCCGTGGCGGCGCCCGACAACGCGCGCTTCGTCCAGATGCTCACCACCTGGATGCAGGGGGGCGCCAACATTGTGCTGCCCGTGCGCGCCGACCTGATCGTGCCGTTCTTCAAGCAGGTCTCCTATCCGCTCGGCGTGTTCGGTTTCATCGCGCTGGCGTTCTTCGTCATCGTCGGCACGAGCAACGCGGTGAACCTTACCGACGGGCTCGATGGCCTTGCGATCATGCCGACGGTGATGATCGGCAGCGCGCTCGGCATCTTCGCCTACGTGATGGGCAACGCCGTGTTCTCGCGCTATCTCGGCTTTCCCTACATCCCGGGCGCCGGCGAGCTCACGGTCATCTGCGGCGCGATCGCCGGCGCCGGTCTGGGCTTCCTCTGGTTCAACGCGTATCCGGCGGACGTGTTCATGGGCGACGTCGGCGCGCTCGCACTGGGCGCGGCGCTCGGCACGATCGCCATCATCGTGCGGCAGGAGATCGTGCTGTTCATCATGGGCGGAGTGTTCGTCGTCGAGACGCTGTCGGTGATGATCCAGGTCGCGTCGTTCAAGTTGACCGGGCGCCGGGTCTTCCGCATGGCGCCGCTGCATCACCACTACGAGCTCAAGGGGTGGAAGGAGAACCAGGTCGTCGTGCGCTTCTGGATCATCACGATGCTGCTGGTGCTGTTCGGTCTTTCCACGCTGAAGCTGCGGTGACGATGGATTACCGGGGACGCGACGCGGTCGTGCTAGGACTCGGGATCACGGGCCTGACGCTGGCACGCTATCTCGCCCGGCACGGCGCACGCGTGCGGGTCGCGGACACGCGCGCCGCGCCGCCGAACGCCGCCGCGCTCGCAGCCGCGCTGCCGCAGGTGGCGCTCGAAACGGGACCGTTCTCGCGTTCGACCTTTGCCGGCGCCGACCTGATCGCGATCAGCCCGGGCGTGGCGAAGGATCAACCCGCGATCGCGGAGGCTGTCGCGAGCGGCGCCGAGCTCGCCGGCGACGTCGAGCTGTTCGCGCGTGCGCTTCCGCCCGGCCAGAAGGTGCTCGCCCTCACCGGAACCAACGGCAAGACCACGGCAACCGCGCTGACGGGCGCGCTGACGGCGGCCGCGGGACTCGCGACGGTCGTCGCCGGAAACATCGGCGATCCCGTGCTGGATGCGCTCGATCGACACGACGAGGGTGCACCGTGGCCGTCGGTCTACGTCCTCGAGCTGTCGAGCTACCAGCTCGAGACCACGTCGAGCCTGAAGCCGGTGGCCGCGGCGGTGCTGAACGTCACGGCAAATCACATGGACCGCTACGCCGGCCTCGCCGACTATGCTGCGGCGAAGGCGCGCGTCCTGGCCAACGCCGCGGTACAAATCCTCAATCGCGACGACGCCATCGTGCGCCTGATGCGCAGGCCCGGCCGCACCGTGCAGACGTTCGGCACCGGTGTGCCGCTGTCGGAGGAGGAGTGGGGCGTCGTCGTGCGCGACGGCGAGCCGTGGCTCGCGCGCGGCGGCGAGTTGCTGCTCCCATCGTCGCGGCTGGCGCTAGTCGGCCGCCACAACACGCAGAACGCGCTCGCCGCGCTCGCGCTCACGGCGGCAGTCGCCAAGCTCGACCGGCCGGTTCTCGATGCGCTCGCGCGCTTCCACGGGCTTCCGCACCGGATGCAGCCGGTGCACGAAGCGGGCGGCGTGCTGTTTATCGACGATTCGAAGGGCACGACGGTCGCCGCGACGAAAGCTGCGCTGGAGGGTCTGCGGCGCCCGGTGATCCTGATCGCCGGCGGCGACGGCAAGGGACAGAGCTTCTCGGCGTTGAAGCCGGCGGTGGAGAAGGGCTGTCGCGCGGTGCTGCTGATCGGCCGCGATGCGCCGGCGATCGCCCGCGGCCTGGCCGATACGCGGGTGCCGGTCGAAAGCCCCGGGACGCTCGATGCGGCGGTCGAACGCGCCGTTGCGCTCGCCCGCGACGGCGATGTCGTGCTGCTGTCGCCCGCATGCGCGAGCCTCGACCAGTTCCGCGATTACGTCGAGCGCGGCGAGCGCTTCGCGTCGCTCGTGCGCGGCGCGCTCCGGGATCCCGCGCATGCGTAAGCGCCTGATGCAGACCGCGACGCTGCTGCGGCCTTCCGCACCGCTGCGCAGCGCGCCGCGCGCGATGCTGACGTACGACGTTTCCCTCGCGTGGACGGGTCTCCTGTTGCTGGCGTTCGGCGTGGTCATGGTGTACTCGGCATCGATCGCGATGGCTGAGGCCAACGCGCACACGGGGTACCGTCCCTGGTTCTTTCTCGTCCGCCACGCGCTGTTCGTCGGCGTCGCCCTCGTCGCGGCGACCGTCGCGTTCCAGATCCCGGTCAAGGTGTGGCAGCGCCTCGCGCCCGTCCTGTTCGTGATCGGCTTGGTGCTGCTGATTGCCGTTCTCGTGCCGGGCATCGGCAAGACCGTCAACGGCGCGCGGCGCTGGATCCCGCTCGTCGTCGTGAATCTCCAGCCGTCGGAGTTCGTGAAGCTGGCAGCGGTGCTGTACGCCGCGAGCTACGCGGTGCGCAAGGCGGCGTTCCTCCACGCCGAGCAGCCGCTGAAGCAGACGATCCTGCGCGGGTTCGCGCCGCTGTTCGCCATCATGGTCGCGACCGGCTGGCTCGTCGTACAGGAACCGGACTTCGGCGCGCTGGTCGTGATCGTCGCGATCGCCTTCGGCATCCTGTTCCTCGGCGGCCTCGACTGGCGCCTGTTCCTCGGCCTCGCGATGCTCGTTCCGCTCGCGCTGACCGCGGTGATGATCGCCGCGCCCTACCGTCTGCAACGCCTGTCCAGCTTCATGGATCCCTGGGCCGATCCGCTCAACAAGGGCTATCAGCTATCGCACTCGCTGATCGCGTTCGGACGCGGCGAGTGGTTCGGCGTCGGTTTGGGGTCGAGCGTCGAGAAGCTCCTCTACCTGCCGGAAGCGCACACGGATTTTCTGCTTGCGGTGATCGCCGAGGAACTGGGTTTCGTCGGCGTGCTGTTCGTCATCGCGCTGTTCGTGTGGCTTCTCTACCGCGCCTTTGCGATCGGCCGGCAGGCGGCGCGACTCGAGCGCCCGTTCGCCGCCCTCGTCGCGTGGGGCATCGGCATCTGGATCGGCGTGCAGACGTTCATCAACATCGGCGTCAACATGGGTGTGCTGCCCACGAAGGGCCTGACGCTGCCGTTTCTGTCGTTCGGCGGAAGCGGCATCGTCGCGAACACGATCGCCCTTGCGATCCTGCTGCGGCTCGACTGGGAGAACCGACGGCTGCTGCGGGGGTTCACGGTATGAGCGCGCTTGCGACGTGCGGCGCGGTGGTGGGCGCATGAGCGCTGCTACGGCCAACGTGATGATCACCACCGGTGGCACCGGCGGCCACGTGTTTCCCGGGCTCGCCGTCGCGGCGAAGCTCGTTGCGCGGGGCGCGCGCGTGTTCTGGCTCGGCACCCGCGAGGGCATGGAGGCGACGCTCGTCCCGCAGCACGGCGTCGAGTTCGAGGCAGTGTCGTTTCGCGGCGTGCGCGGCAAGGGATTGCGCACGCTGCTGCTCGGACCGTTCGCGCTGGCGGCCGCCTGCGTCGACAGCGTGCGGGTCATTCGCCGGCGCCGGCCCACCGTCGTGCTCGGCTTCGGCGGGTTCGCATCGTTCCCCGGCGCGCTGATGGGAGTCGCGACGGCGCGGCCCCTCGTGCTGCACGACGCGAACGCGGTTGCCGGACTCGCGAACCGCATCCTCGCGTACGGCGCCGATCGGCTGCTGCTGGGCTTCCCCGACGCGTACGGCGGACGCCATGCGGCCAAGACGGCATGGGTCGGCAACCCGCTGCGCGATGCCATCACGATGCTGCCGTCGCCCGACGCGCGCTTCGCAATGCATGACGGCCCGATGAACCTGCTCGTCGTCGGCGGCAGTCTCGGCGCGCAGGCGTTGAACGAGCGCGTGCCGATCGCGCTTGCGCGCATCGCGGCCGCGCGGCGGCCGCGGGTCGTCCACCAGGCAGGCGCGGCCCATATCGCATCGCTGCGCACGGCCTACGCGGCGGCGCAGGTCGAAGCCGAGTGCGTTCCGTTCATCGACGACATGGCCGCGCGCTATGCGTGGGCGGACCTCGCGGTCTGTCGAGGTGGCGCCATGACCGTCGCCGAGCTCGCCGCCGTCGGGCTGGGCGCGATCATCGTGCCGCTGCCCGGGGCGATCGCCGACGAACAGTCGGCGAACGCGAAGTTCCTGCTCGACGCCGGCGCAGCGCACTGCGTGGCCCAGGACACGCTGACGCCCGAGCACCTGGCCTCCCTCATCGAAGGCACGACGCGCGCGAAGGCGCTCGAACTCGCGCGCGCCGCCTGGGCGGTTGGACGGCGCGACGCGGCCGAGCGCGTCGCCGACGCCTGCGTCGAGCTCGGCGCCACCGGCGGACCCGGTGACAGCGCGCAGGGCAGGACCTTCGCGGGGCCTCGCGCGTGAAGCACAAGGTCAAGCGCGTTCACTTCGTCGGTATCGGCGGCGCGGGGATGAGCGGCATCGCCGAAGTGCTCGCGACGCAAGGCTATCGCGTATCGGGCTCGGATCTCGCGGAGTCGGCGGTGACGCGCCGGCTCGCCGACCTCGGGATCGACGTTAGGATCGGTCACGCAGCGGAAAACGTTGCCGATGCCGACGCTGTTGTCGTTTCGACCGCCGTTCCGGCCGACAACCCGGAGGTGATCGCGGCGCGCGAGCGCGGCGTTCCCGTCGTGCCGCGCGCGCTGATGTTGGCCGAGCTCATGCGCCTCAAGCAGGGCATCGCGGTCGCCGGAACGCACGGCAAGACAACGACGACGAGCCTCATCGCCTCCGTGCTCGCCGAAGGCGGTCTCGACCCGACGTTCGTCATCGGCGGGCGCCTGCTGTCCGCGGGGGCCAGCGCACGGCTCGGCAACGGCGATTTCCTCGTCGCCGAGGCCGACGAGTCCGATGCGTCGTTCCTCTATCTGACGCCGGTGATCGCCGTGGTGACCAACATCGACGCCGACCACATGGAGACCTACGACCACGATTTCGCCAAGCTCATGCGCGCGTTCGTCGACTTCGTCCAGCGGCTGCCTTTCTACGGTGTCGCCGTCCTGTGCATCGACGACGCCAACGTTCGCGCCATCGTGCCGGAGATCGTGAAGCCGATCGTCACCTATGGGCAGGCGGCCGACGCGCAGCTGCGCGCGGTGGACGTCGCGAACACAGGCGGCCGCATGCGCTTCGTCGCGCGGAGCGCGCACGCGCCCGACCTCGCGGTCGATCTCGCGGCCGCGGGCGTTCACAACGTTCAGAACGCGCTCGCGGCGATCGCGATCGGCCGCGAAACGGGCGTCGCCGACGCGGCGATCGCGAAGGCGCTCGCCGAGTTCAAGGGTGTGGGCCGCCGTTTCCAGCGCTGCGGCGACGTTGCGCTCGATGACGGCGGCGCGTTCACGCTGATCGACGACTACGGCCATCATCCGGCGGAGATGACGGCGACCCTGGCCGCGGCGCGCGCCAGCTTTCCGGGGCGCCGCGTCGTGCTCGCGTTCCAGCCGCATCGCTACACGCGCACGCGCGACCTGTTCGAGGATTTCGTCCGCGTGCTGTCGTCGGTCGATGCGCTGGTGCTCGCCGAGGTGTACCCCGCCGGCGAGCCCCCGCTGGTCGCCGCCGACGGCCGCTCGCTCGCACGCGCGATCCGCGTGGCCGGCCGCGTCGAGCCGGTGTTCGTCGAGAACGTCGGCGATGTCGCAGACGCGATTCGAACGGTCGCGAACGACGGCGACGTCGTGCTGACGATGGGGGCGGGCTCCATCGGCCAGGTCCCGGCGCAGCTGATGCAATGATGATGCTCGAAGCCCTCCGTTTCTCCGAGCTTCGCGGCGTGCTCGCGCGCGATGCCTCGCTCGCGAAGTTCACGACATGGCGCGCGGGCGGCGCCGCGGACACGCTCTATCGGCCCGCCGGCCGCGACGACCTCGCGCGCTTCCTGCGCCAGCTGCCGGAGGATGCGCCGGTGACGGCGCTGGGCCTCGGCAGCAACACGCTGGTCCGCGACGGCGGCGTGCGCGGCGCGGTGGTCGTCCTCCACGACCCTGGCGCCGCGCTCGCGGTCGCCGACGGACTCGTCTACGTCGACGCCGGTGTCGCGTGTCCGAAGCTTGCGCGCTTCGCCGCGTTGCACGACTGCGGCGACGCCGAATTCCTCGCCGGCATCCCCGGGACGATCGGCGGCGCGCTCGCGATGAACGCGGGCTGCTACGGCGGCGAGACGTGGCGCCACGTCGCCCGCGTCGAAGTACTCGGCCGCGACGGGCGCTTCGTCGTCCGCACGCCCGCCGACTACGCGATCGGCTACCGGTCGGTGAAGCGTCGCGACGGCACGGCGCCCGACGGATTGTTCACCGCGGCATGGTTCCGCTTTCCCGCCGGCGACGGCGCGAAGGCGCGCGCGCGCATCAGGGAACTGCTGTCCGCGCGTATCGCCTCGCAACCGCTCGGTGTGCCCAATGCCGGCAGCGTGTTCCGCAATCCCGAGGGCGACCCTGCGGCGCGGCTGATCGAATCCTGCGGCCTCAAGGATTACGCCATCGGCGGGGCACGCGTTTCCGCAAAGCATGCGAACTTCATCGTCAATCCCGAGCGCCGCGCGAGCGCCGCCGACATCGAGGCGCTGATCGCGCACGTGCGTGCGACGGTCGCCGCGCAAACCGGCGTCGACCTCGAGCCCGAAGTCCGCATCATCGGGGAGCGGGCGACGTGAGCGCGCAATCCGAGTTCGGCAAGGTTGCCGTCCTTCTCGGCGGCCCGTCGTCGGAACGCGAGATTTCGTTCCTGTCGGGGAACGCGGTGCTGAAGGCGCTGCGCGACAAGGGCATCGACGCGCATCCGTTCGACCCTGCGGAGCGCGACCTGTCGGAACTGCGGCGCGAAGGCTTTGCGCGGGCGTTCATCGCGCTGCATGGCCGCTTCGGCGAGGATGGCACCGTGCAGGGCGCGCTCGAGTCGCTGAAGGTTCCGTACACCGGCAGTGGCGTGATGGCCTCGGCGCTCGCGATGGACAAGTGGCGCACCAAGCTCGTCTGGCTCGCGAGTGGCATCCCCACGCCTCGCTATCGCGTCGTCGACCAGGCGACCGACTGGATGAAGGTCGTCGCGGAGCTCGGCCTGCCGCTCATCGTGAAGCCCGCGCGCGAAGGCTCGACGATCGGCCTCGCCAGGGTGACGAGCGTCGACCGCGGCGAACTCGCGGCAGCGTACGCCGCCGCGGCGAAGCACGATGACCTCGTGCTCGTCGAGGAGTACGTCGCGGGCGTCGAACTGACGGCGTCGATCCTCGGCCGGCGCGCGTTGCCGCTGATCCGCATCGAGGCCCCCGAGGGCAACTACGATTATCACAACAAGTATTTCTCCGACGACACCCGATATTTCTGCCCGTCCGGACTGCCCGACGCGCAGGAGCGGGCGATACGCGTCGACTGCCTGCACGCGTTCGACCTCATCGGCTGCAGCGGGTGGGGGCGCCTCGATTTGATCCTGCGCACCGACGGCACGTATTCGATCCTCGAGGTGAACACGTCGCCCGGCATGACCGGCCACAGCCTCGTGCCGATGGCTGCGAAGGAGGCGGGCATCGGCTTCGCCGAACTGTGCATCGAGATCCTGCGGGGCGCGCATGTGGGATGACGCGCGCGCGCTCAACGCCATGGCGTCGGTGCTCGCCGGCGTCGCGGCGGTCTGCATCTTGTGGGGTGCGCTCGCGTGGCTCGTCCGCCAGCCGCTGTTCGCCATACGCGACGTCGTCGTCACCACGCCGCTCGCGCGCGCGTCCGGCGCGCACCTCGAGTCGATCGTCCGCGAAGAGCTCTCCGGCACGTTCTTCACGCTCGATCTCGAGCGCGCGCGTCGCGCACTCGGCGGCGTGCCGTGGGTGCGCGCCGTCGCGCTGCGGCGCCAGTGGCCCCACCGGCTGGAGATCGCGGTCGAGGAGCACGCGCCTTTTGCGCGCTGGAACGACGCAGCGCTCGTCAACCCCGAAGGGGAAGTGTTCGTCGCCGACTGGAACGGCGAATTGCCGCAGTTCACGGGCCCGGACGGGCAGTCGCGGACCATCAGCCAACGTTATCGCGAGTTCGCGGCGGCGCTGGCGCCGCTCGCCCTCACCGTGCGCGGGCTGACGATGTCGCCGCGCGGCGGCTGGCAGATCGCTGCGGCCGGCGCCGGCGGTCCGTTGACGCTCGACCTCGGCCGCGACGATCCGTCGGGCCGGCTCGGGCGCTTCATCGGCGCGTACGACCGCACGATCGGCGCGCTGCTGCGCGCGGGCCGCGGCGTCGAACAGGTCGACCTTCGCTACCGCAATGGTTTTGCGGCGCGCGTTCCCGGCTTCCGCGAAAAGCCGGCGAAAAAATCGTAATCGAAGTTCCGGAGACAACGATGCCCAGAGACGGTGTACGCATGGTTAAGGAAAAGAACCTGATCGTCGGACTCGACATCGGGACGTCGAAGATCGTCGCGATCGTCGCCGAGGTGAAGCCCGACGGCACGCTCGACATCGTCGGCATGGGGACGCAGCCCTCCCGCGGACTCAAGAAGGGCGTCGTGGTCAACATCGAGGCGACGATGGCGTCGATCCAGCGCGTACTCGAAGAGGCCGAGCTGATGGCGGACTGCCGGATCTCGGAGGTCTATACGGGTATCGCCGGCAGCCACATCCGCAGCCTGAACTCGAGCGGCATGGTCGCCATCAAAGAGAAGGAGGTCACGCAGTTCGACGTCGATCGCGTGATCGACACGGCGAAGGCGATCGCCATCCCGAACGACCAGCAGGTGCTGCACATCATTCCGCAGGAATTCATCATCGACGGGCAGGAGGACGTCCGCGATCCGATCGGCATGAGCGGCGTCCGCCTCGAGGTGAAGGTTCACATCGTCACGGGCGCCGTCTCGGCGGTCGAGAACATCACGAAGTGCGTGCGTCGCTGCGGTCTGGAAGTGCGCGACGTGATGTTGCAGCCGCTGGCGTCGGCGAAGTCCGTGCTGAACGACGACGAGAAGGACCTCGGCGTGTGCCTGATGGACATCGGCGGCGGCACGACCGACATCGCCGTGTTCACCGGGGGCGCGATCCGCCATACGGCGGTGATCCCCATCGCCGGCGACCAGGTCACCAACGACATCGCGATGACGTTGCGCACGCCCACCAAGGAAGCGGAGGAGTTGAAGGTGCGCTTCGGATGCGCGCTGCGCCAGCTCGCCGATCCCAACGACATCATCGAGGTGCCGGGTGTCGGCGAGCGGGGCGCCCGCAAGCTGTCGCGGCCGATGCTCGCCGAAGTGATCGAGCCGCGGATCGAGGAGCTGTACGCGCTCGTGCAGGCCGAGTTGCGCCGCAGCGGCTTCGAGGAGCTGCTGTCGTCGGGGATCGTGCTGACCGGCGGGTCGGCGCTGCTGCAGGGGATGACCGAGCTCGGCGAGGAGGTGTTCCACCTGCCGGTACGCGTCGGCACGCCGGCGTATTCGGGCGGACTCGCCGACGTCGTCAGGAGCCCGCGCTACGCGACGTCGGTCGGCCTGCTGCTCGAGGGCAAGGAGCAGTTCCTGCGTCACGAGGCGGCGCGCGCGCAGATCACCGGCATTTCCGGGATGGCGACGCGGATGAAGCACTGGTTCAAGGCGAATTTTTAAGCCGACGAAAGTGAAGCCCTACTTTCGTCGGGACGGATTTCCCTGAAATCGCTGGCGGAGCCAGACGATTTCAGGCGGCAAAAGCTACCAATAGACGAGAGCGAAGGCAGGCGAAAAGCGAGATCGCGACAGATCGGGAAGCGGAAACACCGGAACGCAGCACAAGGGCCGAAGCACAGACGCAACACCGACAGGAGACAGGAGAAACAAATGTTCGAAATCATCGACCAGGCACCACAGGACGGCGCAGTCATCAGGGTCATCGGCGTCGGCGGATGCGGCGGCAACGCCGTCGAGCACATGATCGAGAAGGGACTGACGGGCGTGGAGTTCATCTGCGCAAACACCGATTCGCAGGCGCTCAAGCGCTCGACCGCACGGCTGCAGCTGCAGCTCGGCGCGACGCTGACGCGCGGCCTGGGTGCGGGCGCAAAGCCGGAGATCGGCCGCGACGCGGCGATGGAGGATCGCGATCGCATCGCCGAGATGATCGAAGGTGCAGACATGCTCTTCATCACCGCGGGAATGGGCGGTGGAACCGGGACGGGCGCGGCGCCGGTGATCGCCGACATCGCGAAGAGCCTCGGCATCCTGACCGTGGCCGTCGTCACACGTCCGTTCAACTTCGAGGGCAAGCGCCAGCGCGTCGCCAGCGCGGGCATCGAGGAGTTGACCAAGCGCGTCGACTCGCTGATCGTCATCCCCAACGAAAAGCTGATGCAGGTGCTGGGCGAGGAGACGTCGATGCTCGACGCGTTCGCCGCCGCCAACGACGTGCTGCACGGCGCGGTATCGGGGATCGCCGAGGTGATCAACAATCCCGGCCTCGTCAACGTGGATTTCGCCGACGTGCGCACGGTGATGGGCGAAGTCGGCATGGCGATGATGGGCTCCGCGAGTGCCGTCGGCGCCGACCGTTCGCGCCAGGCGGCGCAGGCCGCCGTGAAGAGCCCGCTGCTCGAGGAGGTGAATCTCGCGGGCGCGCGTGGCGTGCTGGTGAACATCACCGCGTCGTCGAGCTTCAAGATGAAGGAGTATCACGAGGTAATGAACACCATCAAGGAGTTCACCGCCGAGGACGCGATGGTGATCGTCGGCACCGTGATCGACGATGCGATGGACGACCAGTTGCGCGTGACGATGATTGCAACCGGGCTGGGCGGCATCGTGAACGCGGTCAAGCGTCCGCCGAAGATCGAAGTCGTGCCGGCGTCGACGCTGCGCACGGGCACCGACGACGCCGTCGCGCCGCGCAACGGCGAGATCGACTACGAGCGTTTCGACCAACCGGCCGTCACGCGCACCCGCCAGCCGCGCGCCCCCGGCGGCGGCGGCTTCGATCCGGCGGAGATTCCGGCGTTCCTGCGCAAGCAGGCGGACTAGCGACGCAAGCGGGGCGGCGGCTGCGCGGAAACGCGCGGCCGCCGTGACGACGGCACGAAAGGCGGGCGCCCGCCGGCGGGTCGAGCCGCTTGTAGGTGCAATAGACGACTCGACAGACGCGGGGCATGGTAAAATGCGCGATAAACCCTTGAAGCGACGGCCGAATGTGGCCACGTCCCCCGGCGCGGCACCCCACGAATACATGATGATGCAGCGCACCTTGCGACGCGTGACCCGCACGACGGGCGTCGGGCTCCATACCGGCGCGCGCGTCGAGATCACGCTGCGTCCGGCTGCAGCGGATACGGGAATCGTCTTTCACCGCGTCGACCTCCCCACGCCGGTCACCATCCCGGCGCGTGCGGAGAACGTGGGCGATACGCGCCTCTCGTCGACGCTTCGCCGCGACGGCACCACGATCTCGACGGTCGAGCACCTGATGTCGGCGCTCGCCGGCCTCGGCATCGACAATCTGCACGTCGACGTTTCGGGGCCCGAGTTGCCGATCATGGACGGCAGCGCGGGGCCCTTCGTGTTCCTGCTGCAATCCGCAGGCGTCGAAGAGCAGAAAGCGCCGAAGCGCTACCTGCGCGTGCGTTCGCCGGTGGAAGTGCGCGACGGCGACAAATGGGCGCGCTTCGAGCCTCACGCCGGCTTCAGGCTCGATTTCACGATCGACTTTCCACATCCGATGTTCGGTTCCGAGAATCGCCATGTCGTGATCGATTTTGCGGAGAACTCCTACGTCAAGGAAGTCGCGCGCGCCCGGACCTTCGGCTTCATGCAGGACGTCGAGGCGATGCGCTCGGCCGGCCTGGCGCTGGGCGGCAGTCTCCAGAATGCCGTGGTGCTGGACGAAACGCGCGTGCTCAACCGGGAGGGCCTGCGCTACGACAACGAGTTCGTGAAGCACAAGGTGCTGGACGCGATCGGCGATCTCTACCTGCTGGGCCACCCGCTGGTCGGCCAGTACACGGCCTACAAGTCGGGTCATGCGCTCAACAACGCGCTCGCGCGCGCCTTGCTCGCTCGCGCGGAGGCTTTCGAGATCACGACCTTCGGCACCGCGGCGGACGTGCCGTCCGCCTTCAGGGGCTGGATGCCCGCGACGGCCTGATCGCCGCCGGGACCCCGGACGATGGTGATCGTCCGTCTGCTGCTGTTTCTCGCCCTCGCGACGGTCGCGGTGGCGTTGCTCCTGTATCTCTTCACGCGCGACCGGCGCTATCTGCGGTTCATCGGGTTGGTGATCAAGTTCACGCTCTTCGTGCTGGTCGGCGTGCTGCTGCTGTTCGCGGCGGAGCGAATCCTCGGGCCTTTCCTCACGCCGCTGCTTTGAGGCCGGGGGCCCGCGCGAGGCGTTTCAGCGCGGCACGCGTCCCCGCGCGCGCCGCGACCATCGGTCCAGGGCGTCCTTCAGCGGGCACTCCGGCAATCGCGCGGCGAGGTCCAGCATCGCGAAGGCGCGTGCATCCATCTGACGGCAAAGAGATTTATTCTCCGGCCTCGCGCCGCCCCCAACTTGCACGCGTACCCGTATTTCAGTAAAGTCGCATCCTTCGCGCCTCAGGGAGGTGATAACGTCGGGGAGGCGCTGCCGGACGGCGGCTGCCACGGCCCCCGTCGAGGATGCGAGTTCCACCGCGCCATCCAGGATTCCGGTCACGCGAACGCGATCGGCCAGCGGGCGCGGCAACTGGCGGCGAATGAGGGCGGTCAGTGCGGCTTCCGCCTTCAGGCGCGCCGTCCAGGCCACGATGCGCGCGTCGGCGGCGAAGACGTGCGCAAGGGGTGCGGCAGCGAGCGGCTTCGGCGGTAACTTTCCGGGGTTCGACACGAGGCAGGGCGAGCGGGTTACCGAGGTGGCGTAGCGAAGGTCGGAGGTTACCGGAATTGAACATCATCCTCGTTACAGGCGCGAGTGCGCGCGCGCGAACGATCACCGTCGAAGCAAGGCACTGGGCGCTGGGTGGCCTCGCGTTGGCCGTGTTGTTCGTGCTCTTCACCTTCGCCTTCAACTTCCTGACGTTGAAGTGGGCAGCCGCCGTGCAGCATCCCTGGCTTCAGGCGATGGTCCTGGCGGATCAGCGCGAGCAGGCGCAGCGAACGCAGGAGCGCGTGCAGGGACATCTCAATGCGATGGCGATCCGCCTGGGCGAGCTCCAGGCGAAAATGCTGCTGCTCGACGGCATCGGCGCGCGCCTCGCGAAAGTCGCCGGCCTGAAGCCGCAGGAACTGCCGTCGCTAGCGCCGGGAAAGGCGCCCGGCCGGGGCGGCGCGGAATCCACGACGATGCCGTCGTCGCTGATCTCGGTCACGGATTTCACCCATCTGATCGACACGCTCGCAAGGCAGGTCGACCTTCGCACCGACCAGCTCGGCGTGCTCGAGGCGCTGTTCGTCGCCAACTCGGCGAACCGCAAGTTCCTGCCGACGCTGCAGCCGATCGTCGACGGTTGGTTCTCGTCGAATTTCGGCTACCGCATCGATCCGATCAGCGGCCAGAACTCGTTCCATGAAGGCATCGACTTCCCCGCGGAAGTGGGTACGCCCGTCGTGGCAGCGGCGAGCGGCAAGGTCGTCTACGCCGACGTGCATGCCCAATATGGTAAAATGGTGGAGATCGATCACGGCAACGGACTCGTGACGCGCTATGCGCACGCCGCACAGTTGTTCGTGAAGGAGGGTGACCTCGTCGTGCGCGGCCAGCGAGTCGCGGCGGTCGGGTCGACGGGGCGTTCCACGGGGCCTCACCTGCATTTCGAGGTGCGACTCAACGGAGCCCCGCAGAATCCGGCGCGCTTCCTGCAGCCCACGGGCTAGCGTAGGCACGAGCGGCGGCACGCGACAGCGAATTCGGCTCGGGGTGAGGCGGTCCTCACCCCTTGTTTTTTGTGCCGGCGGTACCCAGCTTCCCGAGGCACTCTACCCACGGCGATGATCTCGAACATCCTCACCCGCATCTTCGGCAGCCGCAACGAGCGCCTGCTTAAGCAGTACACGGAATCCGTTCGCGCGATCAACGCGCTCGAGCCCGCGATCGCCGCACTTTCCGACGACGACCTGCGCGGCAAGACCGCCGAGCTGAAGCAGAAGGTCGCCGGCGGCGCCGCGCTCGACGACGTGCTGCCCGAGGCCTTCGCCGTGGTCCGCGAAGCCGGCAAGCGCACGCTCGGCATGCGCCATTTCGACGTGCAG
>JBDSLT010000190.1:0-6754 GCA_039916265.1 Casimicrobiaceae bacterium
ATCGCGCGCGGCGACCGCGTGATCGCGCACGACCTTCGCACCAGTGCGGTGAGCCCGTCGGCGCCGGGCGCGTACTGGCGCGACGTCGGCACCATCGACGCCTACTGGGAAGCGAACATGGAGCTCACCAAGGTCACGCCGGAGCTCAATCTCTACGACGAGGAATGGCCAATCTGGACCGCGCAGGAGCAGCTCCCCCCCGCGAAATTCGTGTTCGACGAGGAACATCGGCGCGGCGCGGCGCTCGATTCACTGGTCTCGGGGGGCTGCATCGTCAGCGGCTCGACGATCCGGCGCTCGCTGCTGTTCTCCGGCGTGCACGTGCACAGCTACTGCACGGTCGAGGATTCGGTCGTGCTCTCCAACGTGGACATCGCCCGCGGCGCGGTGCTGCGGCGCGCGGTCCTCGACAAGGGCTGCCGCATCCCGCCGGGACTCGCCATCGGCGTGGACGCCGACGCCGATCGTCGTCGCTTCCATGTCACCGACAGCGGCGTGACGCTCGTCACGCCGGAGATGCTCGGCCAGCAGGTGCATGCGCCGCGCTAGCGTGCGTCATCAGAGGCGCCGCAGCACCCGGCAGGGATTGCCCAAGGCGACGACGTTGGCCGGCAGGTCGCGCACGACTACGCTGCCTGCGCCCACCACGCTGCCCGATCCGATCGTCACACCCGGGCAGACGATTGCTCCCGCCCCCAGCCAGACGTCGTCACCCACGCGAATCGGCGCAGCGGACTCGAGGCCGCTGCGGCGCGTGGCCGCGTCGAGCGGATGCGTGGCCGCGAGCAGCATGACGCCGGGACCGAGCGAGGTGCGCGCACCGACCACGATGGGCGCGCAGTCGAGCATCACGCAGTTGAAATTGATGAACACATTGTCGCCAAGCTCGATGTGCGTGCCGTAATCGCAGAAGAACGGCGGCTCGACGAGGACCGTCGCGCCGCAGCGGCCGAGCAGCCGGCGCAGCAGCCGTCCACGCAGCGCGACGGCACCCGGCGGCGCGTGATTGAAGTCGTGCGTGAGCTTGCGCGCCCGGCGGCGCGCGAGCATCAGCGCCGGATCGGCGGGATCATAGAGCGTGCCGGCGAGCATCCGCGCCTGCGCGTCCCGTTCGGAGGCCCGCGCCTTCAATGGAGAAGCGCCAACGTATCGCGGCCGAATCGGGGCTGGCGGGAAGGTTGCCGGGCCCCACGCTGGCGTATTACCCTCGATCCTGCGGGAACCGATGCCCGTTTTCGCAGTCCCCTTAATAGGGACGCCGCAGCGTTGAGGGAAAATGGCGGCTTCGGACGCGGCAAACGATGGTCGCGGACCGGGTTGCGGCGGATATTCGTGCGTAGGTGCATATAGGGTTGGTTCCACGAGCCGTCGTGGGACGCAGGCCGGCTTTCAGGGGATTCTAAGCCTTGCTTGGCGAACAGGACGTCTACCTATTCCGTGAAGGCACGCATACGCGCCTTTACGAAACGATGGGCTGCACGCTCGCAGCGCGCGAGGCGACGTTTCGCGTCTGGGCGCCGAATGCGTCGCGCGTGGCGGTGATCGGCGCCTTCAACGACTGGGACGCCGGCGCGCATCCGCTCGCGCCCCGCGCCGACGGTTCGGGCGTCTGGGAGGGAACGGTGCGCGGCGTCGCGCGCGGCGACCCCTACAAATACCGCGTCGTGTCCGCCGACGGCCGCTACGAGATGGACAAGGCCGACCCCTTCGCCCTGTATGCGGAGCCGCCTCCGTCGACGGCGTCCCGTGCGTGGGCGCTCAATTACGCATGGGGCGACGGCGCATGGATGGCCTCGCGTGGGGCGCGCAACGCGCTTGACGCGCCGATGTCCATCTACGAGGTCCATCTCGGCTCCTGGCGTCGCGAGGCGCCCGGGCGGCTGCCGACATACCGCGACATCGCGGTGCCGCTCGCCGACTATGTGCGCGACCAGGGCTTCACGCACGTCGAGCTTCTGCCGATCACCGAGCATCCCTTCTACGGCTCGTGGGGTTACCAGACGACGGGCTACTTCGCGCCGACGGCACGCTATGGCAAGCCCGAAGATCTGATGTTCCTGATCGACGTGCTGCATCAGCACGACATCGGCGTGATCCTTGATTGGGTACCCTCGCATTTCCCTTCGGACGCGCACGGCCTCGCGTATTTCGACGGCACGCACCTCTACGAGCACGCCGATCCTCGGCAAGGATTCCATCCGGAATGGAACAGCGCGATCTTCAACTACGATCGCCACGAGGTCCGTGCCTTCCTGCTGTCGAGCGCGCTCTTCTGGCTGGACAAGTACCACCTCGACGGACTGCGCGTCGACGCGGTCGCGTCGATGCTCTACCTCGACTACGGCCGCAAGGACGGCGAGTGGATCCCGAACGTCAACGGCGGGAGGGAGAATCTCGGCGCGATCGAGTTCCTGCGCGAGCTCAACGAGGCGGCCTACCGCGACCATCCCGACATCCAGGTGATCGCGGAGGAATCGACGTCGTGGCCGATGGTGTCGCGCCCCGTCCCTCTCGGGGGCCTCGGCTTCGGGATGAAATGGAACATGGGCTGGATGCACGATACGCTCGACTACCTGCGCGAGTCGCCGATTTACCGCAAGCATCAGCAGGACCGCCTCACGTTCTCGATCTGGTACGCGTTCGCCGAGAACTTCGTGCTGCCGCTGTCGCACGACGAGGTCGTGCACGGCAAGGGATCGCTGATCGGCAAGATGCCGGGCGACACGTGGCAGAAGTTCGCCAACCTGCGTCTCCTCTTCGGCTACATGTGGGCGCATCCGGGCAAGAAACTCCTCTTCATGGGCTGCGAGTTCGGCCAGCGCCGCGAGTGGACGCACGACGATGCGCTCGAATGGTGGGTGTTGCGCTACGGCGAGCACGCGGGACTCCAGCGCTGGGTCGCCGATCTCAACGCGCTTTACCGGCACGAGCCGGCGCTGCACGAAGTCGACTTCGATACCGCCGGATTCGAGTGGATCGACTGCAAGGATGCGGAGGCCAGCGTGCTGTCGTTCCTGCGCCGGCCGCGCAAGGGCAAGCCGGTGCTCGTCGTATGCAACTTCACGCCGGTGCCGCGCCCCAATTACGTCGTCGGCGTTCCCGAGGGCGGCTACTGGCGCGAGCTCCTGAACAGCGACGCGGTGAACTACGGCGGCAGCGGCCAGGGCAACCTGGGCGGCGTCGAGGCTGCGCCGGTGGCGGCGCAGGGCCGCTTCCATTCGCTATCGCTGACGCTGCCCCCGCTCGCCACGATCTTCCTCAGGCCCGAGCCGCGCTAGCCATGCCCCAACGACGCGACCCGGCCCCGCCCCCTGCGCGCGAGGTTCTCCCGCCCAAGGCACTCCCGCCCGAAGATCTCCCGTCCAAGGCATTCCCGCCCGAGGCGCGCGCGCGCGCCGTCGTGGAAGGCATCGCCCCGGCGATCGACGGCGGTCGCTTCGCGGTCAAGCGCATCGCCGGCGATCGCGTCGACGTCGAGGCAGACTGCTTCACCGACGGCCACGACGTGCTCGCCGTCCTGCTGCGGTATCGCGGCGAAGCCGACGCAGCGTGGCAGGAAACGCCGATGGTGGCACTCGGCAACGACCGCTGGCGCGGCGCGTTCACCGTCGCGTCGCCCGGCCGCTATCGCTACGCCGTCACCGCGTGGGTGGACGCTTTTCTCTCGTGGCGACACGACTTTGCACGCCGGATCGACGCGGACGATCTGCGTCTCGCCGCGCGCACCGGGGCGCTGCTCATCGACGCAGCTGCCGAGCGCGCCGAGGGCATCGACCGCCAGCAACTCCTCCAGTGGTCAGCGCAGTTGAGCGCGCAGGACGATGTCCCCGCGCTGCGCGTGCTCGCGCTCAACGAGGAGCTCTGGGCCGTCGCGAGACGCCATCCCGACCGCAGCCAAGCCACCACCTGTCCGGTCGAGTTTCCGCTGGTGGTCGACCGCGAGCGCGCGCGCTTCAGCGCGTGGTACGAGTTGTTTCCGCGCTCGTGCGCCACCGCGCCGGACGTGCACGGCACGCTGCGCGACTGCATCGAGCGGCTGCCTTACGTCGCCGCGATGGGCTTCGACGTGCTCTACCTCCCGCCGGTTCATCCCATCGGTCGCGAGCGCCGCAAGGGGCGCAACAATTCGCTCGAAGCCCGGACATCCGACGTCGGCAGCCCGTGGGCCATCGGCGCGGCCGACGGCGGCCACAAGGCGCTTTTGCGCGAGCTCGGGACGCCCGACGACTTTCGCGCGCTGGTCGCCGCCGCGCGCAAGCACGGACTCGAGCTAGCGCTCGACATCGCGTTCCAGTGCGCGCCCGACCATCCGTACGTCGGCGAGCATCCCGACTGGTTCCGCCGCCGCGCCGACGGCACCGTCCAGTACGCCGAGAATCCCCCCAAGAAGTACCAGGACATCTATCCGTTCAACTTCGAGACTGGGCAGTGGGAAGCGCTGTGGCTCGAGCTCGCCAGCGTGTTCGCCCATTGGATCGGCGAAGGCGTGCGCATTTTCCGCGTCGACAATCCGCACACCAAGCCCTTCGCCTTCTGGGAATGGGTCATCGCACGCGTCAAGCACGATCATCCCGACGTACTGTTCCTCTCCGAGGCATTCACCCGGCCCAAGGTGATGCACCGCCTCGCCAAGGTCGGCTTCACGCAGTCGTACACGTACTTCACGTGGCGCAACACCAAGCGCGAGCTGACCGAATATTTCACCGAGCTGACGCGCGGTCCCGGTCGCGATTACTTCCGGCCCAATTGCTGGCCGAACACGCCGGACATCCTGCCCGAGCCGCTGCAGATGGGCGGCCGCGCGGCGTTTATGTCACGCCTGGTGCTCGCGGCCACGCTCGCCGGAAACTACGGCATCTACGGTCCGGCGTTCGAGTTGCTGGAGGGCGTGGCACGCGAGCCCGGCACCGAGGAATACCTCGATTCCGAGAAATACCAGCTGCGCCAGTGGGACCTCGAACGCGAGGACAGCCTTGCTGGCCTCATTGGGCGCGTCAACGCGGCGCGGCGCGGCAATCCCGCGTTGCAGCGCGACGACGGCCTGCGCTTCGTCGCTGTCGACAACGACGAGCTCATCGCCTACACCAAGGTTGACGCGGAAGGCGCGAACGTATTGCTGATCGTCGTGAATCTCGATCCGCATCACACGCAGTCAGGCTGGGTGTCGCTCGACCTCGCCGACCTCGGCATCGCCGCCGATCAGACCTTTCAGGTGCACGACCTCCTCACCGACGTCCGCTACCTGTGGACCGGCGCGCACAATTTCGTGATGCTCGATCCTGCCCGCGTTCCCGCCCACGTCTTCCGCCTGCGTCACCACTTGCGCACGGAGCACGACTTCGACTATTTCCTCTAGGAGGCGGGACATGGCCGCACCCACCCCCGCGAGCGTCGACATCGCCGCCGTCCGTGATCCGGCGAAGGTCCACTGGTACAAGGACGCGGTCGTCTATCAGCTGCATATCAAGGCGTTCTTCGACTCGAACGACGACGGCATCGGCGATTTCCGGGGGCTCACGGACAAGCTCGATTACGTCAAAGACCTCGGGGTCAACGCGATCTGGCTGCTGCCGTTCTATCCGTCGCCGCTCAAGGACGACGGCTACGACGTCGCCGACTATCACAACGTCCACGAGTCCTACGGAACGCGCGCCGACTTCCAGCACTTCGTGCGCGAGGCGCATCGACGCGACCTGCGCGTGATCACCGAGCTCGTCGTCAACCACACGTCGGACCAGCACCCATGGTTCCAGGCGGCGCGTCGCGCGCCCAAAGGCTCGCCCAAGCGCGATTACTACGTCTGGAGCGACGATCCGTCCAAGTACGACGGCACCCGGATCATCTTCACCGACACCGAGAAGTCGAACTGGGCGTGGGACGACGTTGCCAAGGCGTTCTACTGGCATCGCTTCTTCAGCCACCAGCCCGACCTCAACTTCGACAATCCGCAGGTGCGCAAGGCGATCT
The DNA here is from genome assembly GCA_039916265.1 of Casimicrobiaceae bacterium. Taxonomy (GTDB): domain Bacteria; phylum Pseudomonadota; class Gammaproteobacteria; order Burkholderiales; family Casimicrobiaceae; genus VBCG01. Next base: position 5,968 of record JBDSLT010000190.1, read on the forward strand.
TCCGCGTCATGCGCTTCTGGCTCGACATGGGCGTCGACGGATTCCGCCTCGACGCCATTCCCTACCTGGTCGAGCGCGAGGGCACCAACAACGAGAACCTGCCCGAGACGCACGAGGTGCTGAAGGAGCTGCGCGCGCTGGTCGACGCGCGCTATCCCGACGTGCTCCTGCTGGCCGAGGCGAACCAGTGGCCCGAGGACGTGCGCGAGTACTTCGGCGACGGCGACGAGTGCCACATGGCGTACCACTTCCCGCTGATGCCGCGCATGTACATGGCGATCGCGCAGGAGGACCGGCATCCGATCACCGAGATCATGCAGCAGACGCCGGACATTCCGGAAAACTGCCAGTGGGCGATCTTCCTGCGCAACCACGACGAGCTCACGCTCGAGATGGTGACGAGCAAGGAACGCGACTACATGTACCAGATGTACGCCGCCGATCCGCGCTCGCGCATCAACGTCGGCATCCGCCGGCGCCTGGCGCCGTTGCTCGAGAACGACGCCAACCGCATCAAGCTGATGAACAGCCTGCTGCTGTCGATGCCGGGCTCGCCGATCCTCTACTACGGCGACGAGATCGGCATGGGCGACAACATCTACCTCGGCGACCGCGACGGCGTGCGCACGCCGATGCAGTGGCGACCCGAGCGCAACGCCGGCTTTTCGCGCGCCGACCCGCAGCGGCTGTACCTGCAGCCGATCATGGACGCGATCTACGGCTACGAGGCGGTCAACGTCGAGGCGCAGCTGCGCGAGCCGTCGTCGCTGCTCAACTGGACGCGCCG
>JBDSLT010000191.1:0-4719 GCA_039916265.1 Casimicrobiaceae bacterium
GCGCGCTACGTGCCGGTGATGGAGGGCACCACGCTGCAGGGCGTCGTGTCGTTCCACGATGTGGCCAAGGCGGTCTACGAGGAACAGAGCTTCGAGAACCGCATGCTGAAGTCCTACATCAAGGACTGGCCGGAAACGGAAGGACAGTAGCGCGCGCCTGCGCTGATGCTGACCCGCCGCGATCTAGGCGCTTCGGGCCAGCAGGACGAAAACGGCGGGACGCTTGTCGAAGCGCGCGAGATCGGCCTCGCGCCACGCCGGGGCCGCATGCCGCTCGACGATCTCGCTTTCCAGCGTAAGGTCGACAGCGACGCAAACGTCGGTCGACGCGGCAAGGGTCGCCGCCACCGACTGGAGCATCCCGACATTGCGGTAAGGCGTCTCGATGAACGCATGCGCCCGCCGTTCGCGCAACGAATCCTGCTCGAGCGCCCGCAGCGCGGCGGCGCGCGCCTCCGGCTTCACCGGCAGGTAGCCGTGGAACGCAAAGCGCTGCCCGTTCATCCCCGAGGCCATCAGCGCCAGCAGGATCGCCGAAGGACCGACCAGCGGAACGACGCGCAAGCGCATCCGGTGGGCGGCAGCGACAAGCGCGGCGCCCGGGTCGGCGATGCCCGGGCACCCCGCGTCCGACAGAACGCCGATGTCGCCGCCCGCGCCCGCCGGCGCGAGCAGCGCGACGCCGGCCGCCGGCGACGCTCCGTCCGGGATGGGTTCGATGTCCAGACTCGCGAGCGCCACGTCGAGCGCGAGGGTCTTCAGGAAGGCGCGCGCCGCCTTGGGGGTCTCGACGCGCCAATGCCGCAGCGATCGCGCCACCGCGAGCGTGCGCGACGGGAGCACCGATTCCGGCGGCGCGACGCCAAGCAGGTTCGGCACGAGATAGACGGTACCGCTCACCGTTCTAACCGGCGCGCGGCGCGACGCGCGCCGTATCGAGCACCGACACGCCCTCGGCACGCAGCAGGTCGACGACGGCAATGAGCGGGAGCCCGATCAGCGCCGACGGGTCGCCGCTCTCGATGCGCTCGAACAGCGCAATGCCGAGCGCCTCGGAACGCACGGAACCTGCGCAGTCGTAGGGCGCCTCGCGCAGGAGATAGGCGTCGATCTCGGCGTCGTCGAGGACGCGGTACGTGCTCGTCACCGGGACAAGGCGCGTGTTGCAGCGACCGCTCGCAGCGTCGCAAAGCGCCACCCCGGTGTGAAAGATGACCGTGCGACCCGAAAGCGCACGCAGTTGCGCCACGGCGCCGGCGTGGGTGCCCGGCTTGCCGACGGGCTGGCCGCCGAGGTCGGCGACCTGATCTGCGCCGATCACCAGCGCGTCGGCGTGCCGGGCGGCGACCGCGCGCGCCTTCGCCGCCGCCAGGCGCAGCGCCGTCGCCGCGGGCGCTTCACCGGGAAGCGGCGTCTCGTCGACGCCGGGAGCCGCGACGTCGAAGGGGATGGCAAGCTGGCGCAACAGATCCGCCCGGTAGCGCGACGTCGACGCGAGCAGCAGGGGTCGGCGCGGGTTGGTCGTTGTTTTTTCGATCATTTTTGACATCGCCGACATTCCCCTCTATTATCTCGTGTTTGGTCCGGCGCCGCAGATCACCATGGCAACACGGTCCGCCACCGGCAACGCGAAGCGCGACGCGGAGTCGCAGAAAAGCCGCCGCTTCGATGCTTTTCGCCTGGCGCGAGAGCGCGCACGACTGGCGGGCTCGGTTGACGCCGCGGTGTTGCCGCGTGTTGCGGATCGCGTCCTTCAGGGTCCGGCACCGATCGAGTGGCGGATCGACGGTGCGCAGGATGCTTTCGGGCGGCCCGCAGTTGCAATAGCGCTCGACGGCACGATCGAGCTCGAATGCCAGCGCTGCCTGCAGGCGCAGGCGTTGCCGGTGCACTCGCGCACGTTGCTCGTTCTGGCGCGGGACGACGCCGACCTCGCCCGGCTCGACGCCGAAAGCGACGACGAGGTCGTGCTCGCCGGCGCGCCGCTCGATCCCGCCCAGCTCGTCGAGGACGAGCTGGTGTTGGCGTTGCCGTACGCGCCGCGTCACACCGACGGCGAATGCGTGCCGCCGCACGTGGATGGATCGGACGACACACCGGACGAAGCCGGTTGACGGTTGAGACAAAGTGGATCGAATGGCCCGCTGACGGGCCGCTGAACAGGAGAGCACCATGGCAGTCCAGCAGAACAAGAAGTCGCCGTCGAAGCGCGGCATGCATCGGGCGCACGACCACCTCCCGCGCCCCGCGCTCGCGGTCGAGCCGGTGAGCGGAGAAGTCCACCTGCGGCATCACATCAGCCCGAGCGGCTATTACCGCGGCAAGAAGGTCGTCAAGACCAAGGCCGACGAGTAGTATCCGGGAGCGCGCTCGAGGCACGCGCTCCACCGCAGCGAGTTGGATCCAGATCCGCAGGGGACGCGCGCCGCCGCGAGGGCCGCGTCATTCGCGCCACCTTTCATCCCGCTCGCCGCTCCCCCTTCATGCCCGTAACCGTAGCCGTCGACGCGATGGGGGGCGACCACGGCCCCGCGGTCACGGTGCCTGCAGCGATCGCGTTCCTGGAGGCGACCCCCGAAGCGCGCGTCGTTCTGGTGGGCCTCGAGGCGCCGCTCACCGCCGCGCTGGCGCGCGAGAAAAAAACGCCTGCGCGCGATCGCGCGACGATCCACATTGCGAGCGAAGTCGTCGACATGGACGAGCCGCCGGCTGACGCGTTGCGCAAGAAAAAGGACTCGTCGCTGCGCGTCGCGATCAACCTGGTGAAGGAGGGCGCCGCGCACGCCTGCGTGTCCGCCGGCAACACCGGTGCGCTGATGGCCATCGCCCGCTTCGTGCTGAAGACGCTGCCCGGCATCGACCGGCCGGCGATCGCGTCGCAGCTCCCCACCAAGAAGGGCGTCACGACGGTGCTCGACCTCGGCGCGAACGTCAACTGCACGCCGGAGCATCTGGTCCAGTTCGCGGCAATGGGCAGCGCCCTCGTTGCCGCCGTCGAAGGGATCGAGCGCCCGACGGTCGGCCTGCTCAACATCGGCGAGGAGGACATCAAGGGCAACGAGGTCGTGAAGCGCGCCGCGGAGCTGCTGAAGGCGTCGGGCCTCAACTTCTACGGCAACGTCGAGGGCGACGACATCTACAAGGGCACGACCGACGTCGTCGTGTGCGACGGCTTCGTCGGCAACGTCGCGCTCAAGACGTCCGAGGGCCTGGCGCAGATGCTCTACGAATTCCTGAAGGCGGAATTCACGCGCAATCCGCTGACGCGCATTGCCGCGCTGGTCGCGTATCCGGTGTTGATGGGCTTCAAGCGGCGCATCGATCCGCGCCATTACAACGGCGCGACCCTCGTCGGATTGAAAGGCGTCGTCGTGAAAAGCCATGGTGGCGCGGACGCGGTGGCGTTTCGCGTTGCGCTCGACAAGGCGCACGCCGAAGTCACGCGCGGAGTGCTCGACCGCATCGCGCAACGGATCGCGGCGATGCCCGCGGTCGCTGCCGCGCCGGCGGCCGGGGCCGTCGCGGCCGCCATCGCCGTGCCGCCGCATGCCTAGCCGCGTCGCCGGCACCGGACGTTACCTGCCCGCGCAGGTGCTGACCAACGACCAGCTTGCGCTGCGCATCGCGACGTCCGACGAGTGGATCCGCACGCGCACCGGCATCCGCCAGCGGCATATCGCCGCCGCCGACGAGCAGACGTCCGACCTCGCGCTCGCCGCGTCGCGAATCGCGCTCGACCGTGCGGGCATCGCTGCGGCAGACGTCGACCTCATCGTGGTCGCGACGACCACGCCCGACATGATCTTCCCGTCGACGGCGTGCATCCTGCAGGAGAAGCTCGGCGCACGCGGCGGCGCGGCGTTCGACGTGCAGGCGGTGTGCTCGGGCTTCGTCTATGCGCTCGCGCTGGCGGACCAGATGGTCGCGGGCGGGCGGGCGAAGAATGCGCTGGTGGTCGGCGCCGAGATCTATTCGCGCATCCTCGACTGGAACGACCGCGGCACCTGCGTGCTGTTCGGCGACGGCGCGGGCGCCGTGGTGCTGGTGCCGTCCGCGATGCCCGGCGTACTGACGGCGCACCTGCACGCGGACGGCCATTATCGCTCGATGCTGTGCGTGCCCGGACAGGTGCACAACGGCGTGGTCACCGGCACACCGTTCCTGCACATGGACGGGCAGGGCGTGTTCAAGTTCGCGGTGAAGGTGCTGGCCGACGTCGCGCAGGAGGCTCTGACGGCGACCGGATTGACGGCGGAGGATATCGACTGGCTGATCCCGCATCAGGCGAACGCGCGCATCATCGATGCGACGGCGAAGCGCCTGCACGTGCGCCCCGAGCGCGTGGTGAGCACCGTCGATCTGCACGCGAACACCTCGGCGGCATCGATTCCGCTCGCGCTCGACGTCGCGATCGAGGACGGCCGGGTTCGCAGCGGCCAGAACGTGATGCTGCTCGGCGTCGGCGGCGGCTTCACGTGGGGCTCGGTGCTGCTGCGATGGGGTTGAGGAGCGCGGAATGAAAATCGCATTCGTCTTTCCCGGCCAGGGCTCGCAGCAGGTCGGCATGATGAAGAATTTCGACGACCTGAGCGAAGTGCCGGCGACCTTCGCCGAGGCGTCCGCCGCGCTCGGCGACGACCTTTGGGCACTTGCCTCGCAAGGCCCCGCCGACGCGCTCAACCTGACCCGCAATACGCAGCCGGTGATGCTCACGGCCGA
>JBDSLT010000192.1:0-4358 GCA_039916265.1 Casimicrobiaceae bacterium
ATCCGGCAGACGAGCCGGGAATGATGAACCGCTGCGACATCGCGGTGGTGAACCTCGGCACAGGGCGCCTCTCGAACCTGACCTCGGCAAGCGGACTGTCGGACGAGCATCCGCGCTACTCGCCCGATGGACGCCATATCGCCTATCGCGCCTACGACACAGAGCGCGCATTCAACGACCAGGGACACCTGCGCGTTCTGGAGCGGCGCACGGGCAAGGTGACGCGGGTCGCGCCGCGCCTCGATCGCGCGACGGCGCATCACTTTTGGACCCCCGATTCACGCGCGCTGCTCTGCCTCATCGAGGATCGCGGCCGCATCGGCCTCTGGCGGCAGGCGCTCGACGCCGCGGCGCCGGTGCAGGTGGCGCAGGGCGGCGCGATCACCGGCTTTGCGCGTTCGGCCGACGGCGGCGTGCTCGCGTATACGCGCTCGTCGGCAGCGTATCCGGGCACGCTGTTCGCGTCGCGCGGCGACGGCAGCGGCGAGCGCCCGATCGAGTCGCTGAACCGCGCGCAGCTCTCCCGCCACGGCCTGGGCGCCGTGCGCGAGTTCGCGGTCAAAGGATGGGGCGTCGAGCGGGTGCAGATGTTCGTCACGTATCCGCCGAACTTCGATCCGTCGAAGCAATGGCCGCTGATGCACTCGATCCATGGCGGTCCGCACGCTGCGCACCTCGACAGCTGGCATTACCGGTGGAATACGCACGTCTTTGCGGGGCAGGGCTACGTCGTGGCGGCGGTCAACTACCACGGTTCGTCGGGCTTCGGCCAGAAGTTCATCGAGTCGATCACGGGCCGCTACGGCGTGAAGGAGTTCGCCGATACCGAAGCGGGCACCACCTACATGCTGCGGCAGGGCTACATCGATCGCAAACGCCTCGTCGCCACCGGCGGCAGCTACGGCGGGTTCATGGTCGCGTACATGAACGGCCACACGAACCGCTATCGCGCGTATGTCTGCCACGCGGGCTGCTACGACTGGGTGAGCATGATGGCGACCGACGGCTACCGGTTCTTCGCGAAAGAACTGGGCGCGTATCACTGGGAAAACGAGGCGCGCGTGATGCGCCAGTCGCCGCACCACTACGTGAAGCGGGCGCGCACGCCCACGCTCGTCATGCATGGCGAGCTCGACTACCGCGTACCCGCCACGCAGGCGCTGCAGTACTACGACACGCTGAAGACCAAGGGCGTGCCGGCGCGGCTCGTTTACTTTCCCGACGAGAATCACTGGATCCTGAAGCCGCAGAATTCGCGCCTCTGGTACCGGGAATTCTTCGCGTGGCTGGGGCGTTACGCGGCCCGCTAGCGGACCGCGCATCGAGTTGACTCAGCGGCGCGCCTGGTCCTGCGCCTCCAGCCGCTCCTGGCAGGCGACGCAGCGGATCGCCGCCGGATACGCTTCCAGACGCGCGTAGGGGATGTCGGCGCCGCAATCGACGCACGCGCCGTAGGTGCCGTCGGCAACGCGCGCCAGCGCAGCTTCCACCTCGGACAGCACGGCGAGGTCGCGCGAGACGAGCGAGATATCCATCGCCGCCATCGCGTCGGCGACGGCCCAGTCGTCGGTGTCCTCCATCCGGTTGCGCAGGCCCACCAGGCGCGGGTCGTCCTGCGTCTTCAGCTGCGACGCGACTTCGCCGCGCAATTCGCGCTGGCGCGCCCGCAGCTGGGCTTCGAGCGTGGAGCGTTCGGTGGGAGACAAGGCCGTCGATTGCCGCGTCAACGCAGGCGCTTCGCCGTATATTCCTCTTCGATGTTGTCGCGGTAGTAGCTCCACGGCGACGAAGCATCGGAGAAGCGGCGCCACACGTCGGAAGGCACGCTCTGGTATTCGTAGGTGCCCGACGTAAGCTCGATCACGAGCTTGCGCGCGCGCATGTCGTAGCCGGCGGCGCGCAGATTGCCTCCGTTCAGACGCTGCATCTCCATCGTCACCTCCGGCGAGGTTCGCGCGAGCCTGACCGACACCGTCGCAAGGCCGCGGGGCAGTATCTGCCCGAACGCGCGGCCGGGTCAATGCGCGGTGCGCCGTTCGGCCAACAATTTTTTCCGGGGCCGGGGCGATCTCGTCGGCGGCCGTGCCGGTGTCTCAATGCGGCGACGCGCCCCAGAGTTGCGTGAGGCGCCGGTCGCGTCCGCAGCCCGTACGGTAATAGGCGTAGCGCACCGGATTCTTGAGGTAGTAGTCCTGGTGATAATCCTCGGCGGGCCAGAAGTCGGTCGCGACGACGATCGGCGTGACGATCGCCTCCTTGAACGGCTTCGATTTTTCGAGCGCGGCCTTCGACGCCTCCGCGAGCTGGCGCTGATTGTCGTCGTGCACGAAGATCGCCGTGCGGTATTGCGAGCCGATATCGCAGAACTGGCGATCCTTCACCGTCGGGTCGATGTTGTGCCAGAAGACGTCCAGCAGCTTCTCGTAGGTGACCTTCGCCGGATCGTAGACGACCTGGACCGCTTCGGCATGGCCGGTCACGCCGGCGGAGACTTCTTCGTACGTGGGCTTTTTGGACTTGCCGCCGATGTAGCCGGAGGTGGTGGAGATGACGCCGGGAAGCTTGTCGTACGGCGGTTCCATGCACCAGAAGCAGCCGCCGGCGAAGGTGGCCACGGCAGCCCCGGGTGGCGGCGCCTTGGCCGGCGTCTGGGCATTCGCGACAGATAGCCACGCGCCGGCGAGGGCGGCGGCGGTAACGACGAGGAGGCGGGAAAGGCGAAGGGTGGGCATGCGGGGCTCCGGGAGTGGGCGGATGACGCCCGGTCGACCTACGGTCGCGGCAAGCGTTCGATATCTTACGCATCTGCCGCCCCGGCGGACGCACGGCGACGCGCCACGAAGCGCGCCGTGCCGCCGGTGCTAGGATTCGACGCTTCGTCCGCGCTCCGGCATTTTCATGATTCGAACCCTCGTCGCCGTGCTGGCGGGCCTGTTGGCCGCCTACGCCGTGCCCGCAGGCGCCGCCGACGCCGCGAAGACGCTGCGGATCGCGTTCGCGATCGCCGAGACGAGCTTCGACCCCGCGTTCGCCTCGGACGCCGCGTCCGACGGCGTCATCTCGAGCATCTTCGACGCGATGCTCGACTACGACTATCTGGCGCGCCCGGTCAGGCTCGTGCCGCGCGCGCTGGAAGCGATGCCCGTCGTCGAGGAGGGAGGCAGGGCGTACCTGTGCCGGGTCCGCAAGGGGATTTTCTTCACGCAGGATCCCGCGTTCAAAGGCAAGCCACGTGAGCTTGGCGCCGCCGATTTCGCCTACGGCATCAAGCGGATGCTCGACCCCGCCGTGAAATCGCCGTGGCTGTGGCTGATCGAAGGCAAGCTCGTCGGCGGCGACGAGCTGCGCCGCGCCGCCGAAAAGTCCGGGCGCTTCGATTACGACGCGCCGCTTCCCGGACTCGAGATCGTCGACAAGTACACGCTGCGGATAAGGCTCACCGCGCCCGACCTGCGGTTCCCCTACGTCCTCGCGGTGCCCAACGTTGCGGCGCAGGCGCGCGAAGTCGTCGAGGCCTACGGGTCCGACATCGGCGCGCATCCGGTGGGCACCGGTCCCTATCTGCTGGGCGAGTACCGGCGCAGTGCCCGTATCGTGCTGCTGGCCAATCCGGGCTATCGCGACGTGACCTACGCACCCGCGGGCCCGATACCTGCCGCCTCGGTGCCCGTCGCGAACGCGCTCAAGGGGAAAAAGCTGCCGCGCGCGGAACGGGTGGAGATCCGGGTGATCGAGGAAGGGCAGTCGCGCTGGCTCGGCTTTCTCAACCGCGAGCTCGACTTTCTCGACATCCTGCCGGTCGAATACACCGACGAGGCGCTCGACAACGGCCGGCTGCGGCCGCGGCTCGCGGCGCAGGGCATCGTGCACGACACGCTGCTGCGCCCCAACACGTGGTGGACGTACTTCAACATGAAGGACCCCGTGGTGGGCGGCTACACGCCCGAGAAGATCGCGCTGCGCCGCGCGATCGGGATGGGCTTCAACAACGACGAAGCGATCCGCGTCCAGTTGAAGGGCCGCGCGGTCCCCGCGAACGGACCGATCCCGCCCGACATCGCGGGCTACAACCCGGCGCTTCGCACGCAGGCGCAACTCTACGATCCCGCAGCCGCGCGCGCGCTGCTCGATCGCTTCGGCTACAAGGACCGCGACGGCGACGGCTACCGCGAGCTGCCGGACGGCAAGCCGCTCGTGCTGGAGCGCTGGTCGTCGCCCAATTCGCAATCGCGGACCGGCGACGAACTGTGGAAGAAGAACATGGAGGCAATCGGCCTCAGGATCGAGTTCAAGAAGGACCGCGTGCCGGAGCTGCGCAAGATGGCGCGCCTCGGGAAGATCCCGATGCGCGGCGACGG
>JBDSLT010000193.1:0-2757 GCA_039916265.1 Casimicrobiaceae bacterium
GTCGCGGGCGCCGGCGCGTAGAGCTCCGCGGTCACCGCGACCGGTTGACGATTGGTCCACGAGACCGAGAACACCAGCACCGCGAGAAAGACGAGGTTGACGACGATCGCGAGCGCCAGCGCGATCCACTGGCCGCGCGGGCGTCGCGGGCGGTTCGGCCGGTCGCGCGCGACCATCAGCTCGCCGGTCGCGCGAGCAGCCCGACCCTCCTGACGCCGTTCTTTTGCAGGAGGTCGATGATCGCGATGACGTCCTCGTAGCGCGCGTCCTTGTCGGCGAGAATGACGACGGGCTGTTCCATCTTTTCCTGCTTGGCGCGGATTCGCGCGACCATCTCCGCGGGTGTCACGCGCGCCGTCGTCGCGGGCTTGGATGACTTGTCTGTGAGCGTCAGCGACTTGTTTGGCCCAAGCAGCACTTCCAGCGGATTGACCGCAACGGTCAGCTTGCTGCCCACCGACGGCAGCTCGATCTCACCCGGGCTCACCAAGGGTGCGGTCACCATGAAGATGACGAGCAGCACCAGCATCACGTCGATGTACGGCACGACGTTGATCTGGTTGATGGGCTTGCGGACGCGGCGCATCGGCGCTAGCTCTGGCGCTGGAGGATGTTCGAGAACTCCTCGATGAACGTCTCGTAACGCACCGCCAGGCGGTCGACGTCGTGCGTGTAGCGGTTGTAAGCGACGACGGCGGGAATGGCCGCGAAGAGGCCGATGGCGGTGGCGATCAGCGCCTCGGCGATGCCTGGCGCGACGTTCGCGAGCGTCGCCTGGCTGACGTTGGCGAGGCCGCGGAACGCGTTCATGATGCCCCAGACCGTGCCGAAGAGACCGATGTACGGCGACACCGAGCCCACGGTGGCGAGGCCGGCGAGGTGCGCTTCGATCGCGTCGATCTCGCGCCCGTTCGCGGCGCGCATCGCCCGCCGCGCGGCATCGAGCGTCACCGCCGACGCGCTGCCTTGGCGGCGGTGCTTCGAATATTCGCGAAAGCCCGCGGTGAAGATGTGTTCGAGACCGCCGCCGACGCGCGCCTGGCTCGCCTTCTGGTAGATCTCGGCCAGGTCGCCGCCCTTCCAGAAGTCATCCTCGAACAGCGACGTCTCGCGCATCGCGCGCTTCAACTGGAACATCTTGAGAAAGATCTGCCACCACGACCACAGCGACAGCACGGCGAGGAGGACGATGACCGCCTGAACGATGACCGACGCGTGCAGGATCAGGGTGACGAAGGACAGGTCCGTGTGGACGTTCAACTGGCGCTCTCCAGGGCGTGCTGCAACGGCTCGGGCATGCGGACGGGTTTCCAGCGCGCCATGTCGACACACGCGAGTGCGACGCGCGCCCGCGTGAGGGTCGTGGTGCCGCGGCGCGCCTCCTGCGTGGTCACGAGCCGGCACGCGCCGCGATCGACCGGTTCGACCGTGACGTCGAGCCGATCGTTCAGCCGTGCGGGTGACAGGAAGTCGATCTGTACCCGATGGACGACGAACGCGAGGCCGTGCTCGCGTTCGAACGCAGCCAGCGGAAAACCGAGCGACGCGAGCCATTCGGTGCGCGCGCGCTCCATGAACCTCAAGTAATTCGCGTAGTAGACCACGCCGGCGGCGTCGGTGTCCTCGTAGTAAACGCGCACCGGGAACGAAAACGGTCGTGCTCCACCGACCCTCCGCGCTTCGCGCTCCGGGGCACCCGCGCCTGGGTCCGGCGCGCTCATTCGCCGGGGAACAGGTCCGCCGCCGCGCCGGATGTCGGCGGCGCGAGCCCGAAGTGGCGATAGGAGAGCGCCGTGGCAATGCGCCCCCGGGACGTGCGTTGCAGGAAGCCCTGCTGGATGAGGAAGGGTTCCAGCACGTCCTCGATGGTGTCGCGCTCCTCGCCGATGGCAGCCGCGAGATTGTCGACGCCGACCGGCCCGCCGTCGAACTTGGTCAGCACCGTCTCCAGCAGCTTGCGATCCATGACGTCGAGACCCGAGGCGTCGACGTCGAGCATGGACAGCGCGGCGTCCGCGACCTTGCGCGTCACGTCGCCGCCCGCGCGAACCTCGGCGAAGTCGCGCACGCGCCGCAGCAGCCGGTTGGCGATGCGCGGCGTGCCGCGCGAGCGGCGCGCGATCTCCATCGCGCCATCGGGATGCACGTCGATCTTGAGCAGCGTCGCCGAGCGCGCGACGATGCGCGTCAGCTCCGCAGCCGAATAGAACTCAAGGCGCGCCACGATGCCGAAGCGGTCGCGCAACGGGTTGGTGAGCATGCCGGCGCGCGTCGTGGCGCCCACCAGCGTGAATGGAGGCAGGTCGAGCTTCACGCTGCGCGCCGCCGGACCTTCGCCGATCATGATGTCGATCTGGAAGTCCTCCAGCGCCGGGTAGAGGATCTCCTCGACGATCGGCGACAGGCGATGGATCTCGTCGATGAACAGCACGTCGCGCGGCTCGAGGTTGGTCAGCAGCGCGGCGAGATCGCCCGGTCGCTCGAGTACCGGTCCCGACGTCTGGCGCAAATTGACGCCGAGCTCGTACGCGATGATGTGCGACAGCGTCGTCTTGCCCAGACCCGGCGGGCCGAACAGCAGCACGTGGTCGAGCGCTTCGTTGCGCTTGCGCGTCGCCTCGATGAAGATTCCGAGCTGGTCGCGGATCTTCTCCTGGCCGACGTACTCGGCGAGACCGCGCGGGCGCAACGCCCGCTCGAACGCTTCCTCGTGCGGGCTCGCCGCCTTGCCTGCCACCACGCGTGGAAGTTCGTCGC
>JBDSLT010000194.1:0-10533 GCA_039916265.1 Casimicrobiaceae bacterium
ACGCAATCACCGGAATGCGCGCCGTGTGGCACAGCTTGACGATCGCGGCGACCTCCGCGTCGGAATGCGGGAAAACGACGACGTCGGGCAAGGCGCTGTCGGCCATGCCCTCGCCGTGACCGTGCTGCTCGCGGATCGCGTGGCTCACCATCGCGCGCTCGCCGTAGGCGTCGGACAGCGAGCGCACGACGCCGGCGACGGCTTCGGGCGCTGGACGCAGGGAGGGGTCGGCTACAAGGTTCATCGTCAGTATCCTCGGCGCGCTACTGCGGCGCATTGCGTGTTGGGAGGTCAAAAGCGCGGCAGGTCCGGATGCCGAAGCTGGCCGTCGTGCACGTGCATGCGGCCGAATTCCGCGCAGCGCGCGAGCGTCGGAACGCCCTTGCCCGGATTCAGCAACCCTTCCGGGTCGAATGCCGCCTTGATCGACAGGAAGCGTGCGAGCTCGGTTTCGGTGAACTGCGTGCACATCCCGCGCATTTTTTCGACGCCCACGCCGTGCTCGCCGGTGATCGTGCCGCCAACTTCGATGCACAGGTCGAGAATGCGATCGCCAAACTCGACCGTCTTTTCCTTGTCGCCGGGGCGATTCGCGTCGAACAGGATCAGCGGATGCAGGTTGCCGTCGCCGGCGTGGAACACGTTCGCGCATTCGAGGCCGAACTCGGCGGACCACGCCGCGATCTGTTTCAGCACGCGCGGCAGCGCGGCGCGCGGGATCGTGCCGTCGATGCAGTAATAGTCGGGCGAAATGCGGCCGACGGCAGGAAACGCTGCCTTGCGTCCCGACCAGTACAGCAGCCGCTGCGCCTCGTCCTGCGATACACGGATCTCGGACGCGCCCGCTGCCTCCAGCACGCGCTTGATCTCGACCATTTCCGCGGTCACTTCCTCCGGCGTTCCGTCGGACTCGACGAGCAATACCGCCGCCGCGTCGAGCGGATAGTTGGCGTGGACGAACTGCTCGACCGCGCGCGTGGCCGCGCGGTCCATCATCTCGAGTCCGGCCGGCACGATGCCCGCGGCGATGATGTCGCCGACCGCGGCGCCCGCCTGCTCCACGTCGGCGAATGCGGCGAGCGCGACCTGCGCAAGCAGCGGCTTCGGCAGGAGCTTGACGGTGATCTCGGTGATGACGGCGAGCAGGCCCTCGCTGCCGTTGACCAGCGCCAGCAGGTCGTAACCCGGCGTGTCGAGCGCGGCACCGCCGAACTCGACCACCTCGCCCGAGATCAGCACGCCGCGCACACGCAGCACGTTGTGGACCGTCAGCCCGTATTTGAGGCAGTGCACGCCGCCGGCGTTCTCGGCGACGTTGCCGCCGATCGAGCATGCGATCTGCGACGAAGGGTCTGGCGCGTAGTAGAGGCCGTACGCGGCAGCGGCCTCGGAAATGGCGAGATTTCTGACGCCCGGCTGGACGACGGCCGTGCGCGCGAGGGGGTCGATCGCGAGAATGCGCTTGAACTTCGCGAGCGACAGCACGATGCCGCTCGCGACCGGCAGCGCGCCGCCGGACAGGCTCGTCCCCGCGCCGCGCGCGACGACCGGCACCCCGGCGTCGTTGCAGCGGCGCAGGATGGCGACGACCTGGGCCTCGGTGTCCGGCAGCACGACGGCGGCGGGCTGCTCGCGATAGAGCGTGAGTCCGTCGCACTCGTAGGGCTTCGTCTCCTCCGGCGTCACGAGCAGGGAGGACGGCGGGAGGATCGCCGCGAGGGCGGAATGGACGTTGGCGGAGAGCATGGCGGGCGCGGTGCGCGAGGCAGTCGGTCGTGCAGCGCGCCTTGTGCCGATTATTTCACAAAGCCCGTGGCGCGGCCGTCTGCCACGGTAGAATCCGCGCTTTCGCGGCGCCCGGCTCCAGGACGCCCGTCCCGAGGAGGAATTATGCGTACATTCGGTCATGCCCTGCTTGCGGCGCTCGCTCTGGGCGCCGCCGTCGCCGCCGCGCCGGCCATCGCGCAGTCGAATCTCAAGATGAACATCTCGATCAGTCAGAACTCGCACTACGGCGTCGCGGTCGACACCTTCGCGCGCGAGGTCGAGAAGCGCACCAACGGTCGCTACAAGGTGCAGAATTTCTACAGCGGCGCGCTGGGCGCCGAGCGCGAGTCGATCGAGGCGCTGCAGCTCGGCACGCTCGACCTGACGATGACGTCCACGGGTCCGGTGCCCAACTTCGTTCCCGAAGTGGCGATCCTCGACATCCCCTTCCTGTTCCGCGACTACGCGCATGCGCGCGCGACGCTCGACGGCCCGATCGGCCAGGACCTGCTGAAGAAATTTGACGCCAAGGGCATCGTCGCCCTCGCGTGGGGCGAGAACGGCTTTCGCCACATGACCAACAGCAAGCATCCGGTGAATTCGCCGGATGACCTCAAGGGCCTCAAGATGCGGACGATGGAAAATCCCGTCCATATCCAGGCGTACAAGGCCTTCGGCATCATCCCGACGCCGATGGCGTTCACGGAGGTGTTCACCGCGCTCCAGCAGGGCACCGTCGACGGGCAGGAGAATCCGGTCTCCGTGATCACCGCGGCGAAGTTCGACCAGGTGCAGAAGTACATGTCACTGACCGGCCACGTGTATTCGCCCGCGCTGATCCTGATGAGCAAGGCGCAGTTCGACAAGCTGTCGGCCGCCGACAGGCAGGCGTTCGTGGAGGCCGCCAAAGAGGCGGTGAAGGCGAACCGCGCGCGCATCGACGACGACGAGCGCAAGGCGGTCGCCGACCTCCGCGCGAAAGGCATGGTCATCGTCGAGAACGTCGACAAGTCCAAGTTCCAGGCGACGCTCGGGCCGACGTTCACCGAGTTCGGCAAGAAGTTCGGCCAGGACAACATCGACAAGATCCGCAACTACAAGTAGTGAACGGCGCGCGCCGCGCGTTTCTCGCCTTCGAGCGCCGCGCGACGACGCTTGCGCTCGCCGGCGCATGCGCGATGCTCGCCGTCGCGGCCTCGATCGGGCTCTACCAGATCGTGTCGCGTTTCGTTCTGGAGCAGCCGGCCGAATGGTCGGAGGTGCTGGTCCGCTTCACGCTGATCTGGATGGTGTTCCTCGGCGCGCCGGCGGCGTTCCGCCAGGGCGCGATGGTCAGCGTCGACGTGCTCTACCGCTGGGGCGGGCCGCGGCTGAAGCGAGCGCTCGACTGGCTGGTCGCCCTCGCTGCGCTGACGCTGATCGGCTTCATGATCCGCTACGGCTTCGATTACGCGTGGCGCGCCCGTTTCCAGACGATCAGCGGCCTCGAGTCCTACTCGATGACGTGGGCGTATCTCGCCGTTCCGGTGGGCGCGCTGTTCTGCGTGCTCGGCATCATCGGCTGCCTGCTCGAGCCCCGGCGCAACGAGCTCGATACGGCGCTATGAGGGCGCGCATGGGGACGCGATAGGCCATGCCGTCCGTCATGCTCGGCACGATGCTGCTTTGCTTCGCGCTGAGCGTATCGGTCGCCGTCTCGATCGGCATCGCGAGCCTGATCGGCGCGTGGCAGGCGAACCTCAACCTGCTGGCGATCGTCAAGGAGATGTTCGGCGCGATCAACAAGTTCGCGCTCGCGGCGATCCCGTTCTTCATCCTCGCCGGCAATCTGATGGAAAGCGGCGGCATCTCGCGGCGGCTGGTCGATTTCGCCAAGTCGCTGGTCGGCGGCGTGCAGGGCGGACTGCCCGCGACCTGCGTGCTGACGTGCATGATCTTCGCCGCGGTGTCCGGGTCGAGCGTCGCCACGACTTTCGCGATCGGGGCGATCCTGATTCCCGCGCTCGTCAAGCACGGCTATCCGGTCACCTACGCCGCGGCGCTGCAGGCGACAGCCGCCGAGCTCGGCGTCATCATTCCGCCGTCGATACCGCTCATCCTCTACGGCGTCTCGGCGGAGGTGTCGATCGGCGAACTGTTCATCGCCGGCTTCGGCCCGGGCCTGCTCATCGGCGGCGCGCTGATGGCGTTCGTCGTGATCTACGCGCGAATCAAGGGCTACGGCAAGCACGACCGCGAAGGCCGGCTGCCGCTGTGGACGGCGACACGCCGGGCGGCGTGGGCGCTGCTCATGCCCGTCATCATCCTGGGCGGCATCTACGGCGGCGTGTTCACGCCGACCGAGGCGTCGGTCGTCGCGGTGTTCTATGCGCTCGTCGTCGGCGTCTTCGCCTACCGCGAGACACGCATCGCCGACCTGCCGCGCGTGCTGAAGAAGAGCGTGCTTTCTTCGGCGGTGATCATGTTCATCATCGCCAACGCGGGGCTGTTCAGCTACCTGATCACGCGTGCCGGCGTGCCCGGTCGGATCGGCGCGTTCCTTGTCGAGTGGCTGCAATCCCCGCTGCTGTTCCTGCTCGGCGTCAACGCGACGCTGTTCGTCATCGGGATGTTCATCGAGACGTCGGCGTCGATCATCGTACTGGCGCCCATCCTCGCGCCCGTCGCAGCGCACTTCGGCATCGACCCCGTCCACTTCGGCATCGTCATGGTGGTGAACCTGGCGCTCGGGATGATCACGCCGCCCTTCGGCGTCAACCTCTTCGCCGCGTGCTCCATCGCGCGCGTGTCGCTCGACCAGATCGTCACCCGCCTCCTGCCCTTCGTGCTGGTGATCGTTGCCTGCCTCCTTGTCATCACCTACGTTCCGTGGCTGTCGATCGGCCTGCGCGACCTCGTCTATCACCGCTGAGCGGCGGCGTCGGGGTGCGCGATGAAGACGCGGCCCGCGACGAACGCGCAGAGCGCGCAGACCCCGATGACCGTCGCCATCGCGCGCGACGTGCCGTCGAAGGTCAAACCGACCGCGAGCGCGGCCGTGGACGCCATCACGAACTGCACGAACGAAAGCAGCGAAGCCGCGGCGCCGGCGATCTCCGGGAACGGCGTCAGCGCGCCCGCTGTCGCCGGCGGCATCGTCGTCATCATCGCAACCATGTAGCAGAACATCGGGACCACGACCGCGAGCGGATGCGTCGCGCCGCCCCAGGCGAGCAGCATTGCCGTCGCGCCCGCGGCGAGCAGCAGCACGCTTGCCCGGCGGATCATCGTGTCGATTCCCCAGCGCCTGACCAGTCGGCTCCCGATCGTCGCGCCGGTGAGGTTGCCGAGCATCACCGCGCCGAACAGCAGGCCGAAGCCCTGCTCGCCCTGTCCCATCACGGTCACGAACACGAACGCGCTGCCGGCGAGAAACGCGAACAATCCCGACTGCGCGAAGGCGGCCACGAGCACGTAGCCGACGAAGCGCCGCGAGCGCGCGAGACGCGCATAGTTCGCGGCGATGACCGCCGGCCGTGTCGCGGCGACGTCGCGCCGGCGCAGCGTTTCCGGAAGCGCTGCGCAGACCCAGCCGAGCAGTGCGACGCCATAGAGGGCGACCAGCAGGAAATTCGCCTGCCAGCCGAACCACACGTGCACGTGACTGCCCACGATAGGCGCCAGGACCGGCGCGATGCCGAGCACCATGCCCATCAGCGAAAGCATGTGCGCCGCGCGATCGCCGCTGTGCAGGTCGCGGACGATCGCGCGGGGCACGACGGCAATCGCCGCAATCGCCGCCGCCTGCACGCCGCGCGCCGCGATCAGCATGCCGATGCTCGTCGCCAGCGCGCAGGCCGTCGACGCCAGCACGAAGATCGCAAGTCCCACCAGCAGCGCCGGACGGCGGCCGAAGCGATCCGACAGCGGTCCGGCGAAGAGCTGCGCGACGCCCCAGGCGTACATGTAGACGGTGAGCGTGAGCTGGACCTCGCGCGGGGACGCTGCAAGCGCGCGCGTCATCGACGGCATCGACGCGAGGTAGATGTCCATCGCCAGCGGCGCGGCCGCGATGAGCGCGCCCAGTAAAACGGTCGTGGCCGCAGAATCGGAATCGCGCATCGAGGAACGGGTACAAATGTATGGAGCGGACAGTGTAGTCGCAGTAGCCGGGCCCGCCGCACGCGCTTCGTCCGCGCGCAGACGCTTGCGTTCGCGTCGGCCGATCGCCTAAGCTAGCGCCGCGCCGCTTCATCGCGTCAAGTCAAATCGAACAGGAACCTTATGCACATTGCGGTCAGCTCGTCGGGAAGCGTCACGATCGTGGATATCAGCGGCAGCGTGGACGGGCTGACCGCCGATCAGCTCATGCGAACGCTGTCCGAGCGCGTCAACGAAGGGTCGCCGCGGCTCGTGGCGAACTGCGCGGCACTCGAATACACGAGCAGCGCGGGGCTGCGATCGCTGCTGGGCGCGGTCAAGCTCGCGCGCCAGCATGGCGGCGATTTGCGGCTCGCTGCGATCCAGCCCGGCGTGCTGCGCGTGCTGGAGCTGTCGGGGTTCACGAGCATCCTGAAGTTCTATCCGGATGTGCAAGCCGCCGTCGTCAGCTTCGCCGATCCCGCATGACGCACCCGCCTTCCGTCACGCCGCGCCGACGCCGCGGCGTGGCCGTCGTCATCGGCTCGGGCAGCGTCAAGTGCGCCGCGGCGCTCGGCCTCGTCAACGCACTCAACCGCGCCGGCATCGCGATCGACATGCTGGTGGGTTGCAGCGCCGGCTGCCTGTACGCGACGCTGCTCGCCGCGGGCGGCTCGACCGCCGACGCCGCCAAGATGACGCGCGAGTTGTGGACGAGCTCGATCACCGAGCGGCACAACCGCGGCGCCTGGCTCAAGGCGGCGTTCCCGCGCCTGTTCGGCTTCGACGCGCGCTTCGGCCTGCGCGACGACACGCTGATCATGGAGCGCCTGAACGCGGCGTTCGGCGACCTGCGCATCGAGTCGACGCAGATTCCGTTGCACCTCGCCGCCACCGACTTCGCCACCGGCAATCAGGCGATATTTTCGAGCGGGCGAGCCGTCGACGCGATTCGCGCGAGCATCGCCGTGCCGTTCCTTTTCAGTCCCTGGCCGATCGACGGTCGACTGTACATCGACGGCTACATGTCGGACCCGCTGCCGGTGGGCGTCGCGATACGCGAAGGCGCCGACGTGATCGTCGCTATGGGTTTCGACAGTCCCAACCAGGAGCGCATCTCGAACGCGGGTCGCTTCGCGTTTCAGGTCAGCACGATCCTGTCCAACAACCTGCTGAAGTCGCAGTTCGCGTTCCACGGCCTCGCGCACCACGCGGAGATCATTTCCATCATTCCCGAGTTCAACCAGCGCATCCGCCTGTTCGACACCGAGAAGATTCCGTACATCATCGAGGAAGGCGAGCGGGCGGCGGACGCGCAGATTCCGTACCTGGCGCGGCTGCTCGACGCGCAGGCGCCGGCGCCCCACGACGCCGGATGACCGCGGGCGAACGCAGCGAGCGTGGGGTCGTCCAGCCTCCCGCCGAGCCGCCCCAAGGGAGGCGTGCTCCCCCTTTTGGGGGCAGCGAACGCAGTGAGCGTGGGGGTCGTCACCCCCAGCGCATGACGAGTGCAGCGATGTCGTCGGATTGCGGCGCCTCTCCGCAATGCGCCAGGACGCGGTCGCGGAGGCTGCGCAACAGCGCGCGTCCCGCCGAAGTCCCGAGTTCCGACAGCGCATCGGCGAGCCGCGGTTCGCCGAACTGGACGCCGCCCACGTTCGCCGCCTCCGTGATGCCGTCGGAGTAGACGAACAACCCGTCGCCGGGGTGCAGCTGCAGCGTTCCCGACGCGTACGTCGTCTCGGCCATCGCACCGACCGGCAGCGCGGGGAGCGACACGATCGATTCCACCGCGCCGGTCGCGCGCAATAGATACGGCGGCAGGTGGCCGGCGTTCGCATGATCGAGGACACCGGTGCGAAGGTGAAGACGGGCGAGGAACAGCGAGCAGAACATCGACGATTCGTTGGCC
This sequence comes from Casimicrobiaceae bacterium, assembly GCA_039916265.1. Taxonomy (GTDB): domain Bacteria; phylum Pseudomonadota; class Gammaproteobacteria; order Burkholderiales; family Casimicrobiaceae; genus VBCG01. The sequence continues at coordinate 7,799 of JBDSLT010000194.1, forward strand.
TTGCAAAGCTCGCGGTTGACGGCCCCCAGCACTTTCGCGGGGTCGCTGTCCTCGGGCGCCGCCCGCGGCGCGCGGCCCGCAAGCGAGCGCAGCACGCTCCACGTGCGCGCCATGAAGATCGCCGCGGCAACGCCCTTGCCGGAGACGTCGCCCAAGCCCACCCACAGGGTGTCCGCGTCGGAGAACAGATAGTCGCAAAGGTCGCCGCCGAGCTCGCGCGCGGGCTCCAGCATGAAGTGCATCGCGACGCGGCTGCCGTCGACGTCGTGATCGAGCGGCACCATGCCGAGCTGGAGTTCCCGTGCCGCCGCAAGCTCGTGCCCGAGCTCCGTCATCCGCTGGCGCGCCGCATCGCGCAGGCGCTTTTTTTCCAGCGTGGCGCCGACCCGCGCGCGCAGCATCGTCACGTTGACGGGCTTGGTGAGATAGTCCTCGGCGCCGAGCTCGATGCAGCGGACCACGCTGTCCTGCTCCGAGGCTGCCGAGACCATGATCACCGGCAGCGATGCGAGCCGACCTTTCGCCCGCAGCGCCTCGAGGACTTCGATCCCGCCGATGTCCGGCATCATCACGTCGAGCAGCACCAAGTCGAAGCTCGAGCGCTCGATCTGGTCGAGCGCTTCGCGACCGTCCGCGGCCCAGGCGACGTTCGCGTAACCCAGCTTCGCCAGTCGCGCGGCGAGGATCTCCCGGTTGTCCTCGTTGTCGTCGACGACCAGCAGCGCGCAGTCGGCGTTATCGTTGGCGTTCATCGATGAGGGCGCGATCGGTGCGCGTGCGCGAATGATCGGGTAGTCTACGGCAACCCGCGCGCCGTCCGGCGCGTGCGCTCCCACAAGACGGCACCCGAATGCAGGAAAGGAAGCCGAGCACCATCGCGCGCCTGCGCCACGATCTCGCGGTCGTGTATCCGGTGCATCCGATGGTGCGGATCAATCGCATCGTCCGCGTGGTCGGATGTCCGCTCGCGGTCGTGCTCGTGAACGTCGCTCGCTGGGGCGAGCCCACGCCGCGCTGGTTATGGGCGGCGCTTCTCGCCTACGGCGTCGCGTGGCCGCAGGTCGCGTACTGGCTTGCGCGGCTCGCCAAGAGCCCGAAGCGCGCGGCCTACCTCTGCCTGATGTTCGACTGCGCGTGCTTCGGCGCCTCCGGCACGCTGCTCGGCAACCAGCTCGTGCCGAGTTTCGTCCTGATGACCGGCATCCTCACCGCCGTGGCGGGCGTGGGCGGGATCTCGCTATTTCTGGCCGGGGTCGCGGTGTTGGGTGTGGTGTTCGTCGCGGGGTCGTTTGCCACGGACTGGCGGGAGGCGGCGCAATCCGACCTGCTGACGATCTTTCTGTCGCTCGCCGTCGCGTTCGTGTTCCAGTTGATGCTAGCGCTGCAGGCCTTCAACCAGGCGCGGGAGCTGATCCAGCGACGCCGGCAGATCCAGGAGCAGAGCACCCGGATCATCGAGCAGAACGAGGCGCTCGAGGAGGCGATGCAGCGTACCGAAGAGGCGCATCACGCGATGGAGGCGGCGAACCTCGCGAAGTCGCGCTTCCTCGCCAACATGAGCCACGAGCTGCGCACGCCGCTCAATGCGATCATCGGCTACACGGAGCTGATTCAGGACGGGACCTACGGCGAAGTCCCCGAGCGCGTGGGCGCGACGCTTGGCCGGGTGGAACGCAGCGGGCGGAACCTGCTGTCGCTGATCAACGAGGTGCTCGACCTTTCCAAGATCGAGGCCGGCCAGTTCAAGCTCGACATCGCGCCCTTCTCGCTGGCCGACATGGCGTCCAGTGCGGTGGCGTCGCTGGAAAGCCTGGCGAAGGAGAAGCGCATCACGCTCACCACTGCGGTCGCGGGGGAACTGCCGCCCGTTCAAGCCGACGAGCGACGCGTCACGCAGGTGCTCGTCAACCTCGTCGGCAACGCGCTCAAGTTCACCGACGCGGGCGAGGTGGAGGTGAGCGTGACGGCGGATGCGACCGAGTTCGCTGTCACCGTTCGCGACACGGGCCCGGGCATTGCGCCCGAGTTCCACGAACGCATCTTCGAGGAGTTCCAGCAGGCCGACACGTCGACGACGCGACCCAAGGGCGGCGCAGGGCTCGGCCTCGCGATTGCGAAGCGCATCGTGGAGATGCATGGCGGCAAGCTCGCCCTGCTGCGTTCGGAAGTCAACATCGGCTCGACCTTCGGATTCACGCTGCCACGCGAGCGATCATGACGAAGCGCATCCTCATCGTCGACGACAACGAGGACAACCGGCAGATTCTCATCGACCTGCTCACCGGCGCGGGCTTCGAGGTGATCGAGGCGCGCACGGGCTTCGACGCCGTCGAGACCGCCGGACGCGAGAGGCCGCATCTCGTGCTGATGGACATACAGCTTCCCGGCATGGATGGCCTGGAGGCCACTCGCCGCATCAAGGCGCAACCCGAGCTCGCGGCCATTCCCGTCATCGCGGTCACGTCTTATGCGCTGGCCGGCGACGACCGCAAGGCCGCCGCGGCGGGATGCGACGATTACGTCACCAAGCCCTACAGTCCGCGCGCACTGCTCGCCAAGGTGCGCTCGATCCTCGCCGGTGAGGACTAGCCTCGCTCCGAGGCTTGCCACCCCCAAGGAGAAGCGAGCGCAGTGAGCGCGGGGGTCGTCAGCTAGACGCAGCGACCCCCGTCCACTTCGAGACACGCGCCGGTGACGAACGCCGCCTCGTCGGAGGCGAAGAACACCGCCGCCGT
>JBDSLT010000195.1:0-5909 GCA_039916265.1 Casimicrobiaceae bacterium
CGCAAGCTCGACATGCTGAAGCTGGTGCCGATCGCGCCGGTGGACCTGAACGGACTGCGCGCGCTGCGCCTTGCCGACGATCACCCGCTGCGCCGCCGCGAGGGCTTCGCGCTGACCGACCGGGGTACCGACTTCGAAGGCGGCCTCGCCGAAGCGCATTACTGCATCTGGTGCCACGAGCAGGGCAAGGACTCCTGCGCTCACGGCCTGCCGGAGAAAAAGCCGGCCGACGGTTCGGTGCCGGACAATCCGTACAAGAAGAGCGTGTTCGGCGTGACCCTAGCCGGCTGCCCGCTGGAAGAGAAGATCTCCGAGTTCCACAAGCTGCGCGCGGAAGGCTGGGCGATCGGCGCGCTGGCCGTGATCTGCGTCGACAATCCGCTGGCGGCGGCGACCGGACACAGGATCTGCAACGACTGCATGAAGTCGTGCATCTACCAGAAGCAGGACCCCGTCGACATTCCGCAAAGCGAGACGCGCATCCTGAAGGACGTGCTCGAACTGCCGTGGGGCTTCGAGATTTACTCGCTGCTCACCCGGTGGAATCCGCTCAACCTCGCGCGGCCCGTGCCGAGGCCCGCGACGGGCAAGCGCGCGCTCGTCGTCGGCATGGGGCCGGCGGGCTTCACGCTCGCGCATCACCTGTTGAACGACGGCCATACCGTCGTGGGGATCGACGGGCTGAAGATCGAGCCGCTCGCAGCGGCGTTGAGCGGCGTCACTCCGCAGGGCACGCGCGTCGCGTTCGAGCCGGTGCACGAATTCGCCACGCTCACCGATCCGCTCGACGAACGCCTGATGGCGGGCTTCGGCGGGGTCGCCGAGTACGGCATCACCGTGCGCTGGGACAAGAATTTCCTCAAGGTGATCCGCATGCTGCTCGAACGCCGCGACGCGTTCGCGCTGTACGGCGGCGTGCGTTTCGGTGGCACGCTCAGCGCCGACGACGCGTTCGAACTCGGCTTCGATCACATCGCGCTGGCCGCGGGCGCCGGCAAGCCGACGGTGCTCGAGTTGCCGCAGGGGCTGGCGAACGGCGTGCGGACCGCGTCGGATTTCCTGATGGCGCTCCAGCTCACCGGCGCCGCGAAGGCCGACTCGCTCGCCAACGTGCAGGTGCGGCTGCCGGTGGTCGTCGTCGGTGGCGGCCTGACGGCGATTGACACCGCGACCGAATCGCTCGCCTATTACTCGGTGCAGGTGGAGAAGTTCCTCGCGCGCTACGAGACGCTGGTGGCGCTCGCCGACGCAGCCAGCGTCGAGGCGAAGTGGACGCCCGACGAGCACGAGGTCGCCCGCGAGTTTCTCGTTCACGCGCGCGCACTGCGCGCCGAGCGCGCGCGTGCGCAGGCCGAGGGCAGGGCACCGCGCCTGGCCGAGCTGATCGACCGCTGGGGCGGGGTGACGATCGCCTATCGGCGGCGGCTGATCGACAGTCCCTCGTACACGCTCAATCACGAGGAAGTCGAGAAGGCGCTGGAGGAGGGCATCCGCTTCGCCGAGGGCCTCACCCCCCTTGCCGTCGAAGTCGACGCGCGCGGGCGCGCCGCGGGACTCGCCGTCTCCGCGCACCACAACGACGGCGACGGCGTGTGGCACGAATATGCGCGCAGGACGCTTCCGGCGCGCACGATCCTCATCGCGGCCGGCACGCAGCCCAACACCGTGCTCGCGCGCGAGGATCCGGCGCACTTCGCGCTCGACGGCAAGTACTTCCGCCTGCTGGACGAGGACGGCACGCCGGTGACGCCGGTGAAGGGGCTCGCCAAGCCGACGCGTCCGGCGGTGCTGACGGAGTTGCGCGCCGACGGGCGCGCCATCAGCTTCTTCGGCGACCTCCACCCGTCCTTCCACGGCAACGTCGTCAAGGCGATGGCAAGTGCGCGCGCCGGTTATCCGATCGTGTCGCGCGTGCTCGGGCGCGTGACGGCGCCGCGGCGCGAAGCCACCGCCGACTTTATTGCACGGCTGGATCACGAACTTCGCGCCACCGTGCTGCGCGTGGACCGGCTGACGCCTACGATCGTCGAGGTCGTCGTGCATGCGCCCGCCGCGGCACGCCGCTTTCGTCCGGGACAGTTCTACCGGCTGCAGAACTACGACACGCAAGGCGCGGTGCGCGCCGGCACACGCATGGCGATGGAGGGCCTGGCGCTCACCGGCGCGTGGGTCGACCGCGAGCGCGGCCTTGTCTCGACGATCGTGCTCGAAATGGGCGGCTCGTCGGACCTGTGCGCGCAGTTGCGTCCCGGCGAGCCCGTCGTCCTGATGGGCCCGACGGGATCGCCGACCGAGATCGCGGCAGGCGAGACGGTGCTGCTAGCCGGCGGCGGCCTCGGCAACGCGGTGCTGTTCTCCATCGGCCGCGCGTTTCGCGACGCCGGCTCGCGCGTGCTCTATTTCGCCGGCTACCGGCGCCGCGCCGACCGCTACAAGGTCGACGAGATCGAGGCGGCGGCCGACGTGGTGGTGTGGTGTTGCGACGAGGCGCCGGCGTTCGTTCCCGACCGCCCGCAGGACCGCAGGTTTGTCGGCAACATCGTCGAGGCGATGCGCGCCTACGCGGAGGGACGCCTCGGCCCCGCCGCGATCGGCCTGGCGGAATGCGATCGCATCATCGCCATCGGCTCGGACCGCATGATGGCGGCCGTCGGTGCCGCGCGCCACGGCGTGCTGGCCGCGCACCTCAAGGCGACGCACCGCGCCGTCGCGTCGATCAACTCGCCGATGCAGTGCATGATGAAGGAGATCTGCGCGCAGTGCCTGCAGCCGCAGCGCGATCCCGAGACTGGCGTGGTTTCCTACGTATTCTCGTGCTTCAATCAGGACCAGCCGATCGACCGCGTCGATTTTGCGGCGCTCGCCGCGCGCCTTGGGCAGAATGCCGTCCAGGAAAAACTGACGGCGCAGTGGATCGCGCACTGCCTCGCGTCGTAAGCGCCGCAACGCGGCGCACCGCCCACACCCGCGCCGGCCTCGTGTAAGCAACAGCGGTGTCCGCTACAGCCGACCGGCGGTCGGCAGCACGCCCTGGGCGGCGCGCGGGCAGGCATTTGCGCCGCGAATCCCGCCCGTACACGCGGGAATCCGACGCCCGCGGGACCGTCGGACCGGCGTGGCATATCGCTTGCTGGATTGGCAGCGATCCCATTGCCGAAAGGCCCATCGTGGCAAGCCTGCTGATCGTCGACGACGAACCGAATGTCCTGAGTGCGCTGCGGCGCATGTGCCTCAATCGCACGATGTTGCCGGCGATTCCCGATCCGTCGGTGACGACGTTCGTATCGCCGCTCGAAGCGATCGACCACCTGCGCGATCATCCGGTGGATCTCGTCATCTCCGACTACCGCATGCCGGAGATGGACGGGGCCGCCTTCCTGACCCGCGTCAAGGAGATCCGGCCGGACACCGCGCGGATCATTTTGTCCGCGTGCGCCGATCTCGACGGCATCGCGCGCGCGATCAACGACGCTGGCATCTTCCGCTTTGTCACCAAGCCCTGGTCGGACCCGGAGCTCAAGGGGGCGATCGTCGACGTGCTGGCCTTTCGCGGCCTGCAGCTCGAAAACCGGCGCCTCGCCAACGAAGTGCGCCAGCAGCGCAGCACCATCTCGCGTCACGAGCTCGAGCTCGAGCGGCTGGAGCGCGAGTCCCCCGGCATCACGCACGTGCGCTGGAGCGAGGACGGCGGCGTCCTGCTCGCATGAAAAGCGTCGTCCCCATGGACGGGGACGCCGCTCGCGGCCGGACCACCGACTTCGCCTGGATCTGCGCGCTCTACGAACTCGGCCAGCGCGCCGCCAACGGCGCCGACCCGCAGGGTGTCCGTCAGGAGATCCTCGAGCACATCGTGCGCGGCTTCGACGCGCAGAGCGGCTCGATCGCGCTGATCGTCGAAGGCACCGAGGACGAGCTCGAGCTCGCGGCCGGCACCGATCTCCCGCCCGGCCTCATCGGCAGCGCGCTGCCGCGGGGCACCGGCGTTTTCGGTCACGTCGTGGCGACGGGCCAGCCGGTGCTCGTCAACGGGGACGCCGCGCACACGGGACTGCCGCTGCTGCGCAACGAACTGCGCGAGCGCGCGACGCACTCGGCGATGTGCTGGCCGCTGTCGGTCGCCGGCACGACGATCGGCGCGGTCGCCGTCAATCGCGCGCAGGACCAGCCGCGCTACACGGTGGCCGACCTCGACGGCGGGCAGGCGCTGACGAGCCTGCTGGCGCTCGTCATGGCGAACCACCGCATGCACGTCGAGCGCGAAAACCGCATCCACGAACTGTCGACGCTGAACGCGACGATGCAGCGGATGAATAGCCTCCTGGAGGACGCGCAGAACCAGGTCATCCAGTCCGACAAGCTCGCGTCCATCGGGCAGATCGCCGCGGGCGTCGCGCACGAGATCAACAACCCGGTCGGCTACGTGCTGTCCAACGTCGGCACGCTGGAGTCGTACGTCGCCAGCCTGTTCGACCTCGTCGACGCGTACGTCGACGTCGAGGAGCGCACGCCGCCGCCGCTGCCGGGCTATTTCGCGCGCGTGCGCGAGCTGCGCGGGCAGACCGACGTCCCGTTCCTGCGCGAGGACATCCGCTCGCTGCTGTCGGAATCGCGCGACGGGCTGCTTCGGGTCAAGCGCATCGTGCAGGACCTCAAGGACTTTTCGCGCGGCGGCGCCGCCGAGTCGTGGGAGCGCGTCGACCTGCACGCCGCGCTCGACAGCACGCTCAACATCGTGCGCAACGAGCTGAAGCACAAGGTTCGCATCGAGCGGCGTTACGGCGTGGTCCCCGAGATCGAGTGCCTGCCGTCGCGCCTGAACCAGGTGTTCCTCAACCTGCTCGTCAACGCCGGCCAGGCGATCGATGGACAGGGTACGGTCACGCTGACCACCGCGTGCAATGCCGAAGAGGCGTGGGTCGTCGTCGAGGACACCGGCGGCGGCATCGCGCCCGAGCACCGAAAACGCATCTTCGAGCCGTTTTTCACCACCAAGCCGGTCGGGCAGGGGACCGGACTCGGACTGTCGGTCTCCTACTCGATCGTGCGCAAGCACGGCGGCCGCATCGAAGTGGAAAGCGCGCCGGGCAAGGGTACGAGGTTCACCGTATTCCTCCCGCTGTCGCAGACGCAGCAGAGCAAGGTCGCTGCCGCCGTCGCGGGCTGACGAAGCCCTCCACGCAGCGCCAGCGCGCGCCGGTGGGTCGAGGGCGACGCGGCGTTCTGCCAGAATCGCGGTTCGCGCCGCGTTTGACGCCGGCGCGGATACGCAATGCCCGTTTCCGATCCTGCCGAAGCCGTCGACGAGCGCCCTGTCGCACTGAAGACGGATGACGGCGTCGTGCTGTCGGGCCTGTGGTGTTCGCCGGTCGGCGGTGCAGCGCCGGCCCGCGTCGTCGTCGTCGCCGGCGGCGCCGGCATTCCGGCACGTTACTACCGCCGCCTCGCGTGCCACCTCGCGGAACGCGGCGCGGCGGTGCTGAGCTTCGACTACCGCGGCATCGGCGCCTCGCGCCAGGGCTCGCTGCGGCGACTGCAGGGCGGGATGGACGTGTGGGCGGTGCGCGATATCGGCGCCGCGTTGTCCGCCGCCGGCATCGCTTATCCGCAAGCGCCGCTCGCGATCGTTGCGCACAGCGTCGGCACGATGCTGGTCGGCGCCGCGAGCGAGGCTTCGCGCGCCACCCGCTGCGTTTTCCTCGGTGCGCATACCGGCTACTGGCGCGATTACCACGTGAAGTGGCGCGTGCCGCTCGCCGTCGTCTGGCACGCGTTCATGCCGACGGTGACGCGAGCCGTCGGCTACTTCCCCGGTCGTGCGTTGCGGCTGGGCGAGGACCTGCCGCGCGAGGTCGCGCTCGATTGGGCGCGTCGCCGCCGCCCGGCGCTGATCCGCTCGCGGCGCGACGCGG
>JBDSLT010000196.1:0-5651 GCA_039916265.1 Casimicrobiaceae bacterium
AGGCGGCACGCGTGCGCGTCGAAGGGTAGCTCGCGCGCTGGCGGGTGCCCATGGAATGGCTGAGCGCGAGCGCGCAGGCGGCGGGTGTGGTCAACCGCTACGAACGCCCGGCGCAGCTTGGTGCCGACCGCTGGGCTTCGCTGGTGGCGGCGCGCAAGCGCGCGGTCGCGGGCGAGCCGTTCCCGCCGCCGTGCGTCGTCGTCAATGCGGGCACCGCGGTGACGATCGACGCGCTCGACGCCGAAGGCGTGTTCCGCGGCGGACTGATCCTGCCGGGGATCGCCCTGATGCTGCGCGCGCTGGCGGACAACACTGCGGCGCTCAAGATGCCGCCCGGCGAGTTCGAGGCGTTCGCGACCAACACGCCCAACGCGCTCCATACCGGCGCGATCCAGGCGATCTGCGGCGCGATCGAGTTGACGCGGGAAGGATTGCGCCGCGACGACGTGTACGCGAGATGTTATCTAGCAGGGGGCGCCGCGCATCTGGTCGCGCCGCACCTGTCGGAGCCTGTCGAGGTCGTGGATAATCTCGTGCTCGAAGGCGTCCTCGAACTCGCGCAATAGCATTCACCCAAGGCTGGCCACGCCAAGCTGCCATGTGGATCGTCGTCCTGCTGCTCATCGCCGCCAACCTCGTGCTGTTCGCCTACACGCGACTCGACGGCAGCGCGAACCGCGAGGGCGCGCGCGCCAGCGAGCAGGTCGATCCCGACAAGGTCAGGATTTTGACGCCGCGCGACGTCGCGGCGCTCGGTCCCGCGAAGGTCGCGGCGCTCGCCGATGTCTGCGCCGAGTGGGGCCCGTTCTCCGACGCGGAGCGAGCGAAGGCGCTCGCCGATCTCGAGCCCCTGCAACTCGGGCGCCTGCTGACGCAGCGCAGGGTCGATGTCGACGGCGCGTTCTGGGTCAACGTCGGTCCGTTCGCGAGCAAGGCGGCGGCCGACCGGCGCGTCGCCGAGCTGCGAAGCCAGGGCGTGACCGACATGTCGGCGGTCGATTCGGGCCGCGGGCAATTCGTCGTCTCGCTCGGCATCTTTCGTTCGGAGCAGGCGGCGCGCGCACGAGTCGACGCGCTCGCGCGGGCCGGCATTCCTGCGGCGAACGTCGAGCCGCGGCAGCAGACCTACGCGCAGACGATGCTCATCGTCCGCGATCCGCGCGAACCGGTCGTCGCCCGCCTCAGGGATCTGCAACCGCTCTACCTCGGCAGCGACCTGCGGATCGGCGGATGCCCGGCCGCGAGTTGATCCGCCCCGTTTCATCCGTCGCCGACGTCGCCGCTGCGCGCGCCCTCTTCGAAGAGTACGCGGCGGGACTCCGCGTCGATCTGTGTTTCCAGGGTTTCGCGCAGGAGCTCGAATCGCTGCCAGGCGCCTACGCGCCGCCGCGCGGCCGACTGCTGCTCGCAGGCGTCGCTGCCGCGCCCGCGGGTTGCGTCGCGCTGCGCCCGCTGCCGCCCGACGGCGCGACGACGGCCGTCGCCGAGATCAAGCGGCTCTACGTCAGGCCGGCGGGTCGCGGCAGCGGGCTCGGCACAGCACTCGCCCGTGCGATCGTCGCTGAGGCGCGCGCTATCGGCTACCGCGAGCTCAAGCTGGACACGCTTTCATCGATGACTGCCGCGCAGGCGCTCTACCGGTCGCTGGGATTCCGCGAATGCGCCGCTTACTATCACAATCCGCTGGGCGGTACCGTCTACATGGCACTCGCGCTTTAGACTGGACGGCGTTGCGCCGTCCGCCGGCCTTCGGCGTTCGAGGAAACCCGATGCACCTGACGCCGCAGGAAGCCGACGCCGTCGAGGCGTGCATCGCAAGGGTCGAAGCGCTGACCGGCGTGCAGGTCGTCACGGCGACGGTCGGCAGGAGCGACCGCTACCCCGAGATCGTCTGGAAGGCCTTTGCGCTCGGTGTCGCCGTGGCGGCGCTGTGCGTCGTTGCGCTCGACGTGATCCGTCCCGACTGGGTCGGCGTGCACGACGCATGGTTCAACGTCGCTCCGATCCTCGCGGCCGGCGCGGCGAGTGCGCTCGCCGCGATCGCCGTGCCGGCGTACGCACGGTGCTTCCTCAATCGCGTGCGCACCGCCGGCGAGGTGCGCCAGTACGCGCAGGCGATGTTTCTGGAGCGCCAGCTTTTTCGCACGCGCTCGCGCAACGGTGTCCTGGTGCTCGCGAGCCTGTTCGAGCGCCATGTCGAGATCGTCGCCGACATCGGCTTCGACGGGCGCGTCGACGCGGCGCAGTGGCGATCGGTCGTCGACGCGATAACGCCAGCGCTCGCCGCCGGGCGTCCCGCCCTGGCGTTCACGCGCGCGCTCCGGCAGATCGAGGCGATGCTAGCCGACCGCGGCTTCCCGGCCGATCCTGCGGGCGGCGACGAACTGCCGAATCGCCCTTTCGAGACGGACGGCGAGCGATGAGCCGCGCGATCGCAGTGGCAGTGCGCCGGCGGCGGTTGCAGATCGGCTTCCTCGTGCTGGTCGTGCTCGGCGCGATCGGTGCGATCGGCGCGCACGCCGCCGACGTTCCGTTCCTGTCCGGGCGCGTCGTCGACAACGCGGAGATTCTCGACGCCGCGACGCGCGCGACCGTCACCGAGAAGCTCAGGGCGCACGAGGACAGGACCGGCAACCAGATCGCCGTACTGACGGTGCCGACGATCGGCAGCGACAGCATCGAGGAATTCTCGACGCGCGTGTTCGAGAGCTGGAAGCTCGGGCGCAAGGGCAAGGACAACGGTGTGCTGGTCGTCGTTGCGCCGAAGGACCGCAAGATGCGGATCGAAGTCGGCTACGGTCTCGAAGGCACGCTGACCGACGTCGCGGCAAGCCGGATCATCCGCAACGTGATGACGCCCGCGTTCAAGGCCAACGATTTCGGCAAGGGCGTTTCCGCCGGTGTCGATGCGATCATCGGACAGCTCGACGGCACGTCCGACATCCGCACGCTGGCGGACGTCGCGCCGTCGTCCTCGCAATCGTCGAGCAACGGCTTTCCGATGGAGATCAGCGACCCCGGCCTGCCGCCGTGGCCGATGCGCATCCTCCTCGGATGCTTCATCTTCGGCATCATCGGGCTGTTCACGCTCATCGGCATCGTGACGCCCGGCGCGGGATGGTTCCTCTACCTTTTCCTGATTCCGTTCTGGGCGATGTTCCCGATCATCATTCTCGGCGTGCGCGGGGCGCTGATCCTCCTCGGCGTCTACGTGGTCGGCTTTCCTCTCGCCAAGTTGATCCTGTCGCGCACCGACTGGTATGCGAAGGCGCGCCGGGAGCTGAAGACCAAGGGCACGACGACATTGGGGGGCATTTCGATGGGCGTCGGATCGGGGTCGGGGGGAGGCTGGTCGTCCGGTGGCAGCGGCGGCAGCGGCGGCAGCAGCGGCAGCAGCGGCGGCTTCTCCGGGGGAGGCGGCAGCTCCGGCGGCGGCGGGTCGTCGGGGAGCTGGTAGGCGGAAGTCGGGGATCGAGCGGGCGGGTCAGGCGGGGCCCGCGTGGGCGGTGACGGCGTAGGTCGTGGCGTTGCCGCTCGGACGGGGTGAGTCGTCGATCGCAACGTCGCGGTAGCCGCAGTCACGCAGCAGCGCTGCGGCATCGTCGGGCGAATACCAGGTGTACGACGTCGCCTCGCTTTCCTCGGCCAGCAGCTCGTTGCCGCGTCGATGAACGTAGCGGCTCGTAGTGCGGGCGAGGCGCGCGTCGGGATGCATCGTCGTTTCCGAGCGCAGCGCAATCCTCGTGGCGTCAGCGAGCGATACCGACCGGACTTCCACCAGCGGCGCGGCGATGCGCTGCTCGCCGTCGCCGGGCACGAACAGATCGACAACGAGCAACGCGGGATCGACAAGGTGCGAGCGCAGCCGCGTCAGCGCCGCGCGCGCGCGTGCCGGATCGGTGAGCAGCTGGAACGAGCCGGCCGCGATGTACGCAGCTGCGTAGCGGAACGGCAGGTTCAGCTCGGCGATATCCTGCCGGAAGAGGCGCGCAGCGCCGCCGTGTCCGGCGAGGCGCGCTTCGGCGTGCGCGAGCATCGCTGCGGAGTTGTCGGCGCCGTGCACGTTGAATCCGGCGGCGACCAGCGGCACGAGCAGGCGGCCGGAGCCGCACATCGGCTCGAGCAACGGGCCCGCATCGCGCGGCAGGCGCTTTGCGTACCACGCGATCTCTTCGTCCGGCGCCGCGGGCTTGTCGGCGTCGTAGAAGAGCGCGCACAGCGGCCCGTACGCGGCCATCGGCAGCGCCGGACCTCAGCGCGTGCCGCTCAGGTCTGTTCCCACGGCAGCCCCTCCTTGCGCCACCCGTTGATCGCCCCGCGATGATGACTCTCGTCGAGCGCGCCTTCGAAGCCTTCGAGCACGTTGATGACCTCGCCGAACCCGGCGTTCTCCAGCTCGACGCCGGCCGCCACCGAGCGCTGGCCGCTGCGGCAGATCAGCACGACCGGGCGGTCCATGCTCGCCACGCGCTTGACCTGCCCGACGAAATGGGGATTGATGTCCCAGTCGGGGCCGTCGTTCCACGCGACGTGATGCGCGCCGGCCGGATGGCCGACGAACAGGTACTCCATCTCGCTGCGGCAGTCGACCAGCACCGCCTGCGGGTTCTGCTGGAGGAACTCGTGCGCGTCCCGGGGTTTCAGATGTTTCATGGCCGTTTCCCGACGATGTCGTGTACACATTATGCGCCGCGGCTGCATGTCGATGAGTTCGAGGCCTGTCGCCCGCGGGCCCGTGGCGGCGCCTGTTAAAATTTCAGCTTCGACGTTTCGAACGCAAGCCCCGCTCGCCGCCATGCAACCCGATCGCACCGCCCTCCTCACGCGCCTCCTGACGGAACGCATCCTGATCCTCGACGGCGCGTGGGGAACGATGATCCAGGAGCGCCGCCTCGGCGAGGACGACTTTCGCGGCCCGCCGGCCTGCGGCCTGCACGACCATCGGGGCGACCTGAAGGGGAACAACGACCTTCTGGTGCTGACCCGGCCGGATGTGGTGCGCGATATCCACGACGCGTACTTCGCAGCGGGCGCGGACATCACCGAGACGAACACGTTCTCGGCCACGCGCATCGCGCAATCCGACTACGGGCTTGGCGCGCGCGCGCGCGAGATCAACCACGCGGCCGCCGCGATCGCCCGCGAAAGCGCCGATCGCTGGAGCGCGCGCACGCCCGACAAGCCGCGCTTTGTCGCGGGCTCGCTCGGACCGACCAATCGCACCGCGTCCATCTCGCCCGACGTCAACGACGCGGGCGCGCGCAACGTGACGTTCGACGAGCTGGTCGAGGCTTACGGCGAAGCGATCGACGGCCTGCTCGAGGGTGGCGCCGACCTGCTGCTCGTCGAGACCGTTTTCGACACGCTGAACGCGAAAGCGGCGCTGCACGCGATCGACACGCACTTCGAGCGCGCAGGGCGCCGCTGGCCGGTCATCGTGTCGGGGACCATCACCGACGCGTCGGGACGCACGCTGTCCGGCCAGACGCCGGAAGCATTCTGGAACTCGGTGCGGCACATCCGTCCGCTCGCCGTGGGCCTCAATTGCGCGCTGGGCGCCGCGCTGATGCGCCCCTACATCGAGGAAATCGCCAAGGTCGCCGATACTTTCGTGTCCTGCTATCCGAACGCCGGCCTGCCCAACCCGATGT
>JBDSLT010000197.1:0-4061 GCA_039916265.1 Casimicrobiaceae bacterium
TCTCGCGGGGTGCCGCGGCGCGCAGCGCCGCAACGTTGCCGACCGGCATCCCGGTGGCGGGCGCGCTGCGTTGCGGCGGCGCTGCCGTCCGCGGCGGCGTCTCTTTCACCGGCGGCGCACTTGCGCCGTCCTGCGGCTTGCCGCCCGGCTCGAACGCGAGCAAGCGGAGCAGCGTCATCGAGAAGCCCGTGGCCTCGTCGGGCGCCAGCGCCAGGTCCGCGCGGCCTTGAGCGCAAATCTGATACGCCAGCTGCACGGCCTCCGGCGTGAACGATTCCGCATAGCCGCGAACGCGCGGGCCATCGTCGAAGGACGCGGTTGCCGCCGGGACGACCTGCGCCACCGCGACACGGTGAAAGAGCGACGCGAGCTCGTCCAGCGCCGCGCCGAAGGCGAGCCCGCGCTCGGCGAGCGCGTCGCCCTCCTGGATCAGCGCGGGACCGTCGCGTGCGCGGAGCGCGTCGACGATCCGATAGACATGCTCGCGGTCGACCGCGCCCAGCATCGGCCGGACGATCGCCTCGCGCACCTCGCCGCCGCCGAAGGCAATTGCCTGGTCGAGCAGCGACAGCGCGTCGCGCAGGCTGCCCTGCGCAGCGCGCGCGATCAGCGCCACCGCGGCCGCATCGGAGGCCACCGCTTCCTCACCGAGAATGAACGCAAGCCGCGCCTCGATCGCCGCGCGCGGCAGCGGCTTCAGGTTGAACTGCAGGCAGCGCGACAGCACCGTGACCGGAATCTTCTGCGGGTCGGTCGTCGCGAGGACGAACTTCACGTGCTCGGGTGGCTCCTCGAGCGTCTTCAGCATCGAGTTGAACGCCGGCTTGGACAGCATATGCACTTCGTCGATCAGGTAGACCTTGTAGCGGCCCACCGTCGGCGCATAGCGCGCGTTGTCGAGGATCTCGCGCATGTTGTCGATACCGGTATGCGACGCCGCATCGAGCTCGAGCAGATCGATGAAGCGCCCGGCGTCGATCTCCGTGCATGCGGCGCAGACGCCGCAGGGCGTGGGGGTCACGCCCGTGACGCAGTTGAGACTTTTGGCGAGAATGCGCGCGATCGTCGTCTTGCCGACCCCGCGGGTGCCGGTCAGCAGATACGCATGATGGAGCTGCCCGCGCGCCAGCGCGTGGGTAAGCGCCGTGACGACGTGCGCCTGTCCGGACAGCGCCGCGAAGTTACGCGGGCGCCATTTACGCGCAAGGACCTGGTAGCTCATCGAGCAAGGGTCATCCGGAGCGCCGGGAGGCCGCTGTTGCACTGCAGCGCTTGCGCACGAAAAGCAGGTCCTTCGCTTCGCTCGGGATGACGAGATAGGGGTGGCGAGCCGTTCCCCCGGCACTTGCAGGGAGTCGCTTTGGCTGCTTCCTTCCGGACCTGACCAGGTTCACGACCTTGCAATGCGGGGCGACCCGCCGCGGTACGAAGACATTATAGCGGGCGCGGGCACCCGGGGCTGCCGGACAGCGAAGCATCGCCGCTATAATCGCCCCTCATGCGTGATGCCGCGACCGTCGGGGGGGCCCGCCGAGCGTTGCGAGTTGGCGTTGCGCTATTCGCCGGCGCGATCGTCCTATTCGCGGGCTGCGGGCCCGAGCCGTTGCCGCCGCCACAGACGCAGCACGAGATCGTCGTCGCCGTGCGTCCGGGGCCGGCATCGTGGTTTCCCGGCGCACATGGCGCCCTCGCCGGATTCGATCACGACCTCCTCATCCGCTTTGCGCGCGAGCAGAACCTGCCGCTGCGCGTCGTCATCGTCGAGAGCGCCGCGACGCTGCTCGCGCTGGTGGCCACGGGCAAGGTGCACATCGGGGCAGGCGGCCTGTTCCAGGGCGCGTCGGCAAAGGACGACGGCACGCCCGGCGGCGAAGCCGTGCCGCCGATCCTGTGGAGCGCCGGAACCTACGCGGTCGAGCCGGTGTTGATCTACAACCGCGACGGCTTCAAGCCCAGGAGCTTCGCCGACCTCGAAGGCGCGACGGTGGCCTATGGAGAGGGCACGGGGATAGACGCGCAGCTCGCGGCAGCTCGCGCCGCGCATCCGGAGGTTACGTGGCTCGCGGTCGACGTCCCCTCGTCGGACGCGCTGATCGCGCAAGTCGCCGACGGCACGATCGACTACGCCGTGGTGCCGTCGAACGACGCCGCCGTCGCACAGAATGCCTACCTCGATTTCGCCGTGGCGTTTCCCGCCGGACCGCGTCGGCTGCTGGCGTGGGCGGTCGCGCCGGGGCAGCGGGCGCTGCGCGACGCCCTCGACGTGTTCCTGAATCAACTGCGCGGCGACGGCGGCCTCGCGCGTTACGCCGAGCGCTATTTCGCGCCGGTGCAGCGGGTCGAGCGCATCGACGGCGAAGTGTTCCGCGAACGCATCCGGACGATGCTGCCGACGTATCGGCGGGATTTCGAGAACGCGCAGGCGGGCAGCGGCATCGACTGGCGCCTGCTTGCCGCGGTCGCCTACCAGGAGTCGCAGTGGGATCCTTACGCGACGTCGGAGACCGGCGTGCGCGGCCTGATGCAGCTCACGGAAGAGACGGCGCGCCGCTTTCGTGTCGCCGATCGCCTCGACGCGCGCGCATCGATTGGCGCCGCCGGTCGCTATTTGCGTGAACTGAAATCGAAGATGCCCGCGCGCATCGGAGAGCCGGACCGGACGTGGTTGGCGCTCGCTGCGTTCAACATCGGCATCGCGCATCTCGAGGACGCGCGCATTCTCGCGCAGAAGCAGAAGCTCAACCCCGACGTGTGGAGCGACGTGCGCAAGGCTCTGCCGCTGCTCGCGCAACCGGAGTACTACGCGGACGCGAAGTACGGGTACGCGCGCGGCGGCATGCCCGTCGCGTTTGTCGACCGCGTTCGCGCCTACTACGACATCCTGCTGCGTGCGCAGCCCGCACCCGAGGCGCGGCTGCAGCTCTTTGTCGACACCGCGCCAGGCCCCCGCTGAAGGCGCAATGCGCGGCGCAATCTTCCGAGGAGCAATGATGCTGGTCCGTTGGCTTGGCTGCGTGGCGATGATCGCCGCGCTCGGTGCGACGTCCGCGTTAGCGCAGGCGCCGGCGGCAGCACAGACGCAGCTGAGCGTGCGCCTCGACGAGTTCACGTGGCCCGAGCTGAAGGCGCGCATCGACGCCGGCGCCACCACTGTCATCGTCCCCATCGGCGGCACCGAGCAGAACGGCCCGCACATGGCGCTCGGCAAACACAACGTGCGCGCGACGCTGCTCGCCGAGCGCGTCGCACGCACGCTCGGCAACGCGCTTGTCGCGCCGGTGATCGCCTACGTTCCGGAAGGCAGCGTCGATCCCCCGACCGCCCACATGCGCTTCCCCGGGACCCTCAGCATTCCCGTCCCGGCATTCGAGGCGGTGCTGGAGGGCGCGGCGCGCAGCCTGCGGCGCGCGGGATTTCGCGACATCGTGCTTCTTGGCGACCATGGCGGCTATTTGCGCAGCGTCGCCGCGGTTGCGAGCCGGCTCGATCGCGAATGGCGTGGCACGGGTGTGCGCGTGCTTGCGCCCCCCGAGTATTACCACGCCGCCGATCAGGCATTCGCGGCAACGCTCGCCGCGCGCGGCTTCCGCGCCGAGGAGATCGGCACGCATGCAGGGCTCGCCGACACCGCGCTGACGCTGGCGCTGGCGCCTGCGCTGGTGCGCGCCGACCGCATGCACGCGCAACCGTCCGCCGCAGACGGCGTCTACGGCGATCCGCGCCGGTCAAGCGCCGAGCTTGGCGCAATCGGCGTGGATGCTATCGTGGCTGAGACGGTGGCCGCTATTCGCAACGCCGCGCGCCGCTGATGTCCGCACTTCAACCCTAGACGGTCCTTTCTCCGATGCGCGCCTTTCGTTCACTGCTCGACGCCGCGATTTTGGCCATGGGTTTCACGCTGCTTGCGTCGGCCGTCGGCGCGCAGGCGCCTGCGACGGTTTCGACGGTGCCGGGAATGCCGCCGGTGCCCGACGCCGCCAACCTGTACAGCGAGATCGGCGCGGGCAGGCTGTCGGCGGCGGTCGCGGCGGACCTGCCGCGCGTCTACGTGCCGAACGTGC
>JBDSLT010000198.1:0-3503 GCA_039916265.1 Casimicrobiaceae bacterium
GTGCATGCCGATGAAGCCGGCGGCGCCGGTGACCAGCGTGCGCTGCCCCGCGGCGCTCCCGGAACTCGGCGGCGCGCTCATCGCCCGCGCGGGTCCGCGTCGAGCGCGCGCAGTTTCGCGTACTTCAGGAAACTCGCGAACGCGCCGATCGCAATGTGCGCGAATCCGGCCACGCCGTCGAGAAATCCCAGCTTGAAGACGTAAAAGCGGATGAAGCGCGCGATCGGTGCCATCGCCACGCGGGCCGCGCTCGCCCGATCGCCGCGTGCATGCAGCGCGGCCGCCTGCAGCGTGGTGTAGCGGTTCTGCTTGGCGATGTAGGCGTCGAGCGACTCGGCCGACGCGTGCAGGAGGTCGCCGCCGAGCCGCTGCGCCGTGCCGTCGACGACGACGCGCTCGTGCACGACGTCGTCGGACCAGCGCGCGCGGCGGCGGTCGAACAGGCGCACCGTCCAGTCCGGGTAGCCTTCGCCGTGCGCGAGCCAGCGGCCGAGAAAGCGGTTGCGCCGCGACAATGCGAAAGCGGCCGCCGCCGGCGCGCCGCGCGCGAACGCCGCGCGAATCGACGTCGCGAGCGCCGGCGACACGCGCTCGTCGGCGTCGAGGCACAGCACCCAGTCGTGCATCGCCGCGCCGACGGCGAATTGCTTCTGCCGGCCGAAGCCCGGCCACTCGCGCTCGATCACGCGCGCGCCGCAGCGTCGCGCAGCTTCTACGGTATCATCGCCGCTCCCCGAATCGACGACGAGCGCCTCCGCGGCGAAGGGCGCCGACGCCAGGCATTCGGCGAGTTCGCCCGCGGCATCGCGCGTGATGACGACCACCGACAGGGGCAGCGAATCCTGCATGCGGCATTTTACTTTGCTTTGTAGTAGGGTCAGAGACGACTTACTGTAGTGCAGCGCGCACGCCGGTCCGATTCGATAAGTCGTCTCTGACCCTACTAATGACCGCCGCGGTTCTCGTCATCCGCCCCTCGTCGCTCGGCGACATCGTTTACGCGCTCGCCGTCGTCCCCGACATTCTCCGCCATCGTCCGGATATGGCGATCGACTGGGTCGCCGAGCGCGGCTTCGCGCCGCTCGTCGCGCTGTGCCCCGACATACGGACCGTAATACCGTTCGCGTTGCGCCGCTGGCGCCGCGCGCCCTTCGCCCGGGAGACGTGGCGTGACATCGGCGCGTTTCGCCGCGACCTGCGCGCGTCGCGCTACGCGGCGATACTCGATCTCCAGGAGCAGGTGAAGGGCGCGGTGATCGCGCGAACGGCGCGCGGCCACCGGCACGGCTTCGACCGCGCGAGCGTGCGCGAGCCGCTCGCCACGCTGGCGCACGATCTGCACCATCGCGTCCCGCGCGACTTGCACTTCGTCGAGCGCTGCCGCCGCCTCGCTGCTGCGGCGCTGGGTTACCCGCTGGAGGGTCCGCCGCGCTGGCGCCTTGCGCCGCCGGCCGGAGCGCCGGGATTGCCGGACCGGCGCTACGTCGCGCTGCTGAGCGCAACGAGCCGCGCCGACAAGCTATGGCCGGAGGCGCACTGGCGTGCGCTGATCGAGCGATTCGATCGCGCCGGTCTCGCGACCGTGTTGCCGTGGGGCAGTCCGCTCGAGGAAGCGCGCAGCCGCCGCCTCGCCGACGGCGTTGCGAGTGCGGTGGTACCGGCCTGGCTGTCGCTGCCCGAAGCCGCCGCGTTCCTCGCGCGCGCCGAACTCGCGATCGGCGTCGACACCGGGTTCACGCATCTCGCCGCGGCGCTCGGCACGCCGACGGTCGGCTTGTTCTTCGCCACCGATCCGGCGGTCCACGGCGTGGCCTGCGCGGGACCCCATGCGCGCGACCTCGGCGCCACGCACCGCGTTCCCGATCCCGACGAAGTGATGGCCGCCGCGGGCGCGCTGATGCGCGCAACGCCGCGCTGCTGACGCGCACGATGGCGCGCGCGCTCTACACGCTGCTGTGGTGGCTCGCGCTGCCGCTCGTCCTCGCGCGGCTGTGGTGGCGCGGCCGCCGCGAGCCCGTTTATCGCGACCACATCGGCGAGCGCTTCGGCGTCTACCGCGGCGCGGCGCCGCAGCCTGCGCACGACGTGATCTGGATTCACGCCGTCTCGCTGGGGGAGACGCGCGCCGCGGCGCCGCTGATCGAGCGCCTGCTGCGCGAACGCCCGGCGGCGACGCTTGTCGTCACGCACATGACGGCCACGGGCCGTGAGGCGGGCCGCGCCCTCTACGGCGAGCGGGTCGTGCAGGCGTGGCTTCCCTACGACCTGCCGTTTGCGATCCGCGCCTTCCTTGCGCACTTTCGCCCGCAGGCGGGCCTGCTGATGGAAACCGAGCTGTGGCCGAACCTCGCCGCCTGCTGCAAGGGCGAAGGCGTGCCGCTCGTGCTCGTGAACGCGCGCCTGTCCGCGCGCTCGGCCGCCGGCTATGCGCGCGTCGCGGCGCTGTCGCGGCCGCTGATCGCGTCGCTCGCAGGCATCGCCGCGCAGAGCGAAGCCGACGCGGCGCGGCTGCGCGCGCTCGGTGCGCGTGACGTGGCGGTCGTCGGCAACATTAAGTTCGACGTCGACGTCCCCGCGCCAACCCGGGCCGCGGGTCGCGCGCTGCGCGAGCGCATCGGCGTGACGCGGCCGGTGTTCATCGCCGCGTCGACGCGCGACGGCGAGGAAGCGCTGGTGCTCGACGCGCTTCAGGCGTGCGACGCGCTGCCCGCCGACACGTTGACGATCGTCGTGCCGCGCCACCCGCAGCGTTTCGACGCCGTGGGCGAACTGCTGGCGGCACGGGACATCCCTTACGCGCGCAAGAGCGCGAACGCGACCGTCCCCGCCGGGACGCGCGTGCTGCTCGGCGACACGATGGGCGAGATGCTGGCGTATTTCGCGGCGGCGGACGTCGCATTCGTCGGCGGCAGCCTGGTCGCGCTGGGCGGGCAGAACCTGATCGAGCCGATCGCCGTCGGAGTGCCGGTGCTCGTGGGACCGCATACGTTCAACTTCGCCGAGGCCGCAGCGCGTGCGATCGACGCGGGCGCCGCGCTGCGCGTGGCCGATGCGCCGGAGCTCGTCGCGCAGGTCGCGGTGCTCTTGCGCGACGGCGCCGCGCGACGCGCGATGAGTGAACGCGGTGCGGCGTTCTGCGCCCTGCATCGGGGCGCGGCGGACCGCCTGTACGCGTGGCTCGCGCCGCGACTGCCGCCGACCTAGCCGGTCAGCCGCCGGTTGATTTCCTCGACGTCCTGCTCGGACAGCGTCCCCACGGCGGACTTGAGGCGCAACACGCCGATCAGGTAGTTGAAGTACGCCTGCGCGAGGTCGCGGCGCGTCTGGTAGACGTTCTGCTGGGTGTTGAGGACGTCGAGGTTCGTGCGCACGCCGACCTCCTGGCCGACGCGGTTGGAATCGTAGGCCACCTGCGCGGAAACGACCGCCTGCTCGAATGCTTTCACCGACGCTGCGGCGCTGTTGACGCCCGAGAATCCTGTCTGTGCGTTGAACAGCGCGAC
>JBDSLT010000199.1:0-2661 GCA_039916265.1 Casimicrobiaceae bacterium
CCGGCTCAAGAGCTGACGCGTGCCCCGCCCTTCGCCCCGGGGCGCGGCCGAAAGAGGCAGCGTCAGCGGGGCAGCGGCAGCTTCAGCAGCGTGAAATGGTCGGGCGTCGGGAACGTCTTGAAGGCGACGGCGCGCGTCTCGAAGTCCTCCGGCGACGCGAACAGGAACGTCGGGCCGAAGCCCGCCGACTCGAGCACGGCGCCGAGCGTGCGCGGCGTGAAGCCCGCCTTGTGCGCGTAGAAGTCGCGGCCCGACTGCTCGATCTCGCGGCCGTGGCCGTAGATCACGTCCTCCACGGTGATGGGCCCCATCCCCGATTGATACAGCACGTCGTTCATCTCGAGGTTGCCGCGCACCACGCGGTGCATCACCGAGTGAAGGTCCGGCACCCTGATCTCCGCGAAGCCGTCGTCCTTCAGCACGTGCAGGAAGCCGCGCAGCACTCGGGGCGCGTCGTGCCGGTAGTAGTGCTCGAGGTTGTGGGAACAGTAGACGGCGTCGTAGTGCGCCGCCGGCAGCGTCGTCAACTCGCGCGCATCGCAGACGACGTCCGGCGCGCCGGCAGCGTCGACGTCGAGCAGCACGTGATCCCAGCCCGCGTAGTGCGAGGGAATCGGGATCGTCTTGCTGCCGCCGCCGACGTTGAGTACGCGGCGCGGCGGGAAGGAAGCGTCGGCGGCCACGGGATCAGCGCACGGTGACGCGCGCGAACTTGCGCTTGCCCGCCTGCACGACGACCGTACGCCCCGCCGCCACCGTCAGCGCCTTGTCCTCGACGACGTCGCCATCGAGCTTTATGCCGCGCTGTGCGATGAGCCGCAGCGCCTCGGACGTCGATTCGGTCAGCCCCGCCTGCTTCGCGAGCTGGGCGATCGGCAATCCCGCGCCGGCGGTGTGCAGCGTGAACTCCGGCATGTTCTCGGGCGGCGCGCCGTCGCGAAACCGCGCGTCGAACTGCGCGAGCGCACCGCTCGCCGCGTCGCGCGAGTGGAAGCGCGCGACGATCTCCTGCGCCAGCATCACCTTCGCATCGCGCGGATTGCGCCCGCCGTCGCACTGCGCCTTCAGCGCCGCGATCTCGTCGAGAGGGCGAAACGAAAGCAGCTCGAAATAGCGCCACATCAGCGTGTCCGAGATCGACATCAGCTTGCCGAACATCTCCGCGGGGGGATCGGTGATGCCGACGTAGTTGTCGAGCGACTTCGACATCTTGTGGACCCCGTCGAGGCCTTCGAGCAGCGGCAGCGTGAGGATGCATTGCGGCTCCTGGCCATAGTGCCGCTGCAGCTCGCGGCCGACCAGCAGGTTGAATTTCTGGTCGGTGCCGCCGAGCTCGACGTCCGCCTTCAACGCCACCGAATCGTATCCCTGCGCCAGCGGATAGAGGAACTCGTGGACGGCGATCGGCTGCTCTGCCGCATAGCGCCGGGCGAAGTCGTCGCGCTCGAGCATCCGCGCGACCGTGTACGTGGCCGCGAGCTTGATCATGCCGTCGGCGCCCAGCGCCATCAGCCAGTGGGAGTTGAACGCGATCTCGGTCTTGTCGCGGTCGAGGATCAGGAAGACCTGGTCGGCGTAGGTCCTGGCGTTCGCCTCGATTTCCTCGCGCGTCAGCGGCGGCCGCGCGGCGTTGCGGCCGGAGGGGTCGCCGATCATGCCGGTGAAGTCCCCGATCAGGAACACGATGTGATGGCCGAGGTCCTGCAGCTGGCGCAGCTTGTTGAATTGCACGGTGTGCCCGAGATGCAGGTCGGGGCGCGTCGGGTCGAAGCCCTCCTTGATCCGCAACGGGTTGCCGCGCGCGAGCTTGGCGCGAAGCTCGGCTTCGACCAGCAGCTCGTCGGCGCCGCGTTTGAAGACGGCCACATGTTGGTCGATGTCGAAGGGCATGGTTTGTTGCGTTTTGGTGCCTTTTGAAGGGCAGCGGCAGCGCCTGCGGGCGCGTTTGGGGCGATAAGCAGGGAGCCGGCTGCTAGAATCATCCGCTGGAAGGAACGGCCCCGATATCGCAATCGTGCAACGACTCCGCATCTTAACGCAGCGCGCCGGCGCGGCTGCGCTGCGTGTTGCCCGCCACGCGGTGACGCCGTGGCAGGCGCTGGCAATTGTGGTCCTGGGTCTTTCGGGCGTTGCGGCGTTCGGCCTCGCGCCCGATACCGTGCTCGAAACGGTTCCGTCGCGCCTGGTCCAGCGTGCCCTCGCGTTGCCGGAGCTCGCGGCGCTGCCTTCCTCCCAACGCATCTACTGGCGCGAGGAGCGCGTACGGCGCGGCGACACGATCGGAAGCCTGCTCGCGCGGGCGAACGTCGACGACGCGCCCGCGCTGACGTACATGCGCACCGATTCGGCGGCGCGGCCTCTCTACCAGCTGCGTCCCGGGCGGCCGGTGCGCGTCGCGATCGACGACGACGGTCGTCTCCTCGCGCTGCGCTTCGTGACGGGGAGCGGCGAGCTTCTCGCGCTCGCTCGCAACGGCGACACGTTCACCGCGGCGAGCGCGCCGCCCCCCGTGGAGACGCGCGTCACCCTGCGCGCGGGCGAGATCCGCTCGTCGCTGTTCGGAGCCGCCGACGACATCGGCCTGCCGGACGCCGTCACGCTGGCGCTGGCGGAAATTTTCGCCGGCGACATCGATTTCTATCACGACCTGCGCCGCGGCGA
>JBDSLT010000200.1:0-5058 GCA_039916265.1 Casimicrobiaceae bacterium
CCACCATGGCCGGGTCCGGAGACATAGATCATGTCGAGGTCATATTGCTTGATCACCCGGTTCAGGTGTACGTAGATGAAGTTCTGCCCGGGTGTCGTGCCCCAGTGCCCGAGCAGCATGTGCTTGACGTCGGCCAGGGCGAGAGGACGCCTCAGCAGCGGATTGTCGTAGAGGTAGATCTGGCCGACCGACAGGTAGTTCGTGGCGCGCCAGTAGGCGTCCATGCGGGCCAGCAGCTCGGGTGTCAAGGTTTTTTGTCCTTCGGACATGGCGATCCTCTGTTCAAGTGCAATGGCCGATAACGCAAGTCCGCATTGAGGGCCGCGCGGCGGTGTTCACGCCTTGGCAACTCGTCAGCCGGTTGACCCCCCTGAACGACGTCAATCGTTTCCGGTGTTGAAAGCCTCGAATTCGTTGGTCGCAGCCGATTGATCCATAGTTAGGATGGCCGTATTCGAATCCTGGCCGATCGGGCTGGTCGTGCGCCAGTTCATTACCGACGTGAGGTTCGTGGATCCGACACGGCGCACGCCGAGGAAGCCCGGCATCCCGCTGTCGAGGTATCGAATACCGCCACGTTCATCGCGATGGCGCCGATCTGGTCGTCGGCGACGCCCGTCAGCGTGACGAGCTATGCGCGCGACGGATTTCTTTACGAACGTTGTTTACTACTGCAAGTAACATCTAACTCTTAGCCTCAAGTGACTGATTTAGCTTAACAACCAATATCTTGCCAAGCGGGCACGGACGTTGCATAAGCTTCATGACAGCAGATGCATTGCGTTAGCGCACCACTCTTCTCGTGAGCAGGGGGGATTAAGTCTAAAAGGAGTCAAGGAGCCATGCTGCGTACTTCGGTTTTTCAGGTTGCTTCGGCATTTGGCATTGCATCGGCGTGCTTCTTGGGCACCCCTGCGGCCCATGCAACGACGCTGATCGGAAATAGCTACGCCAATGGATCCGAGACCTTTTTTATAAGTGCCACGTTTACTCCTGTCGTAAACCCGGTCAACGCGGGAGGGTTTACCGGGACTTTCGGCGGCAATCCGATCCTGTTTTGGTGCGCCGATCTGTTAAGGGATTATTCGTTCGGCGACTCTTACAACTACACTGCGACGTTATACGTCAACACGAATCTGTCGCGGCTTTTCACCGAGGTAGGCGGCTCCGTCTCGGCAACGACTACCACCGACCGTTCGGCAGCGTTCCAGCTCGCGATTTGGGAAATATTGTACGAAAGCAATACGACGGCTCCCTACAACGTTGGCACCGGCAACTTCCTGGTGGCGAACAACTACGGGAATACCGCGGCAGTGGCCCTGGCCAATACGTGGCTGCTTAATCTAAACGTTTCTCAGCCTTTGACCACGCTTTACTGGGGGTCAAACGAGGACCGACAAAATTTCATTACCGACACGACGATTGAGAGCCCGTTGTTGGTGCCGGAGCCCTTGCCGCTGTCGCTGCTCGGCGTCGGACTCTTGGCGATGATCTTGGTTGCTCGCCGGCAGACAACAAGCGAACCGCGTGCAGGCGCTTGCCGATAGGGATCTCGATGTCGTGGTGCATAGCTCGCGCGCACGGCGGCGAATTAGGGCGCGCGGCGCGGCGTCGACGATCACGGGGCGCGGACGTCGTCGGAGCCGTCGCGGCGGCCGCTGAAACGGGCATACGGCATCCCGCCGGCCGGGGCGCCGGAGAGCGCGCGTCGCGTGGCCTCGAGGAACTGGCGGCCGTAACGGCGATCCGGCTCAAGATGAGCCGCTTCCGCCCATTCGTTCCACGCATTGATGAACACCAGCCGCCGCTCGCCCTGATGGCGCTCCCGGCTCCGCGCGACGATCTCGCGCAGCCATACCTCGTAGACCTCGGGCGTGGCGTGGATGAACGTCAACGCGTGATCGGGGCGCCGCGCGGTATTGTCCCACCCCGGCATTACGGTCCGGTGCACGGCGTATGCGGGATCCGGGCGGGCGAGCGAATCGAGCACGTATTGACGGTAGTCAACGATCTGCCCGGCGAAGTCGGGATTCGCGATCTCCACCTGATGATTGACCGGCGGCGTGCGCACGCCGTGCGGCGGAAACTCGACGATGGCGTCGAAGCCGTAGTCCGCGGGATCGCCGGTGTTGTACGTCCTGGCGGCGCAGACGTACAGGTCACCGATGCCTTCGCGGCGGCACACGTCGCGCCAGATCGTCGCGCTCTGCCGCACGTCGGGCAGCACGCCGACGCGATAGACGATGAAAAGCGGCCTGCCGTCGACGCGTATGTAGCGCGGATCGCGGAAGTGCGGCAGCAGATCGCGAATGAGCCGTTCGTCATCGCCGCGTGAAGGGGTCTGCGCGATCAGCACCTCGCGGTCGGCGCCATCCCAGCGTCGCGTCCAATTCTCGTTCGCCCAGCAGAAGCAATAGGGGAAATCGGGCCGGCCGGATGCGCGCATCTCTTCCAGCGGACGCTCGAGCAGGCGCTTGCCGGCAAACCAATAGTAGTAGAAGCAGAATCCGTGGATGCCGTGCGCGCGCGCGAGTTCCGCCTGCTGCTCGCGTGTCTCCGGCACGCGTAGGTCGTAGAACCCCAGATCTGCCGGAAGATGCGGCTGGTAATGCCCGGCGAAATTCGGCCGCGCCCGCGTCACGTTCGTCCACTCGGTGAAGCCCGGCCCCCACCACGCATCGTTCTCCGGAATCGGATGAAACTGCGCCAGGTGGAACGCAATGGCGCGCACCGGAACATCTGCCGCGGCGACGCCGTCCGCCATCACGCAACCCGCGCGGCTGACATCGTTTCGGGCGCGACCGGGGCCGCGCCGGAGACGACGTCGCGGTAGCGGCGCGCCAGCGCACCGGCGTCGAACAACGAACGCGCCTTGGCGCGCGCCGCCTCGCCGACCGCGGCGGCGAGAGCGGGCGCGCGGCGCAAGTCGACCAGCATATGTTGCGCCTCGTCGAACGACGCATAGAGAAATCCGTCGACGCCATGCTCGATGCGCTCCGCGTGGATCGAGTCGCGCGGGCACAGCACCGGTATGCCCTGCGCCATCGCGCCGTACAACTCGCGCCCGAGCGTGTCCGTCCACCAGCTTTGGGTCCGATGCACGAAGCAGGCAAGCGATTCCAGGAACGACACCTGGCCACCCGCCCGCCGCGGGTGAAAGCGCGTCGCCGGATTGCCGCCCAGCAGGTAGCGGAAGCGCCCCGGATCGTAGATGTCGAGTCGCCCCGCCACGCCCGCGAGTGCCCGGATGAAATCCGCGTCGTGCGGCTCGGTGACGGCCCGGGGGTTCTGGCCGACGATACCGACCGGCCAGTCGGGCGGTCTTTCGATCACCCACTCGTCGTACGCCGGCACGTCGTCCATGGTCTCCCGTGTGAACGATAGGAGATCGACCGGCGGCGGCAGCACCGTGTGACCGCTGCCGAAGCGCTGCGCCATCCGTCGCGACGGGAACACGAGCTCGACCGACCGGGCACCGTCCCGCGAGAGCGCGCGCAACTGCTCGAGGTAGCGCGTCGGCGCGGCGCCCTGACAGAACACGAGCACTCGCTCGGCATCGGCGCGGTCAAGCCATGCCGACGCGTCGAAGTCGACGCCGGCGAAAACGTGAATGCCGCCGCGCGGAATCCAGCCCGTGCCGGGATCGACGCGCTCGACACGACGCGTGCCGATGACGTCGGTGCCGTCGCCGTCTACGGCCCACACGGTCGTGCTGCCCGCGTCCAGCAGCGTGGCCAGCCGCTCGAGCAGCCAGCCGTCGTCGTCGTCATTGCCTGCGTGCGCACGTCCGATCAGGTGGACCGCCGCCGCACCGTGGGTCCGCGCCCCCCGGCTTGCGCGGGCCGTCCGCGCATGCGCGGCGCCGCCCAGTGCCAGGTCGGCCAGAATCGGCAGCGCACGCTCGGCGAGCTGTTCGGGCTGCGCCCGTGCGCGCGCGAGCCGCGCGTCGGAAACGAGCAGGCGGTTGTGCTCGATCGCCGCGTAGGCGGGCCGCAACGCCAGCGCGGCGTCGATCAGCCGTTCCGCTTCGTCGATCTCGCCCCGGTTGAGCTCGATGACGCCGAGCATGTGCAGCGCGTCGTGGGTGTCGGATGCCAGCGCGATGACCGCGCGATATTCGTCCGCGGCGTCGTCGGCGCGGCCCGCCATCTGCAGCGACAGCGCCCGTTCCATCCGGACACCCATTTCATCGCGCAGTTGCGGCGTGAGGTGCGCCCACTCCCGCTCGGGCGCGCGGTAGGACGAGCGCCACGGGATCGCCGTATCCGGCGGCGTCGCGCCTCCGCCGATCGCCCCATGGCAGTCCTTGTAGCGACGCCCGCTGCCGCAGGGGCACGGGCTGTTGCGCGATGCCGGTGCGGGGGGCGCATCGCTCATCCGATCGGACTCACCTCGCCGCGCGGCGGGAGCGCGGGATTGCCGCCGGCCGCAACGGCGTCGCCAGCGCTGGCATCGACGACGTACTGGAACGCGTACAGGTCCTCGAGGTCCTCACGGCTGCGGAACGCGACCGACACGTTCCGGGTGACGAGGCGTCCGGGCCCGCGCGCGACGACGTGGCGGTCCACCCACGCCGGTTGCGTGAGCGCCTCCATGTGGACGACGGCGTAGCCGGTCTCCTCGAACAGGCGCCGCAGCGTCGTCCGGGTGAAGAAGCGCACGTGCGTGATGTCGAGCACGCCGTGCGGCCCGTATTCCCAGCGTCCCGCCGCAAGCTCGTCCAGGCTCGACAGGTTGCGGATGTTGGGGACACTCGCCAGCACGCGCGTTCCCGGTGCGAGCCACGTCCGGATCTTCATCAGCGCGCGCCAGGGATCGTAGAGGTGCTCGAGAACGTCGAGAAGCAGCACGGTCCCGATCGTCACCCGACCGACGTGCTGCGCAAGGTCGACGTCGTCGATGCTCCCGCAGATCACGTCGTCGAGGAACTGCCGTGCATACTCCGCCGCGTGCGGATTGAGCTCGACGCCGATAACGCGCGTCGCGGGAAATTTCTCCTTGACGAGCCTGCCCGTGGCGCCGCCCCCGCAGCCGATGTCGAGGACGACGCCCGGCGGT
>JBDSLT010000201.1:0-4182 GCA_039916265.1 Casimicrobiaceae bacterium
GGCCGCCCTCGCGCGCCAGGGTGAAATCGCCTGGACGCTCGCGCGGCGCGAAGCCGAGTGGCTGGAGGTGGAGGAGGCGCTCGGCCGGCAGGGCGGCAGCGCGGCCGGCTGAAGCGTCGCTATCGCCCCGGCAGCACGCCGGGCTGAAGCTCCACGATCACCCGGGCGGTGCTCCCGCGCGATAGAACAGATACAGGCCGAAGCCCAGCGTGTCGCGGCCCCAGCGGAGGTAGCCGTCACGCCACTTGCGGATGCGCTCGAGCATCCCGGGGATGTCGGGGTCTTCCGGCTGCTCGCTCGCGTAACGCTCGATCGAGCGGCAGTATTTCCACTCGTAATCGTCCCACTCGTCCTGCGACGCCGTGCTCGCGTGCATCGGCACGAGACCGGCCTCGATGCCCGCCTGCACGTTGCCGCGATGATCGAGGAACTCGCTTTCCGTACCGCCCAGCAGCGCGAGGTAATCGGCGGGCGGGCGGGCGCGCCAGTAGCCCTCGCCGACCAGCACGTAACCGCCCGGGCGCGTCCACGTCTTCAGTTGCTTGCAGATGCCGGCGATGCCGCCGCCGATGCCGCCGCCGCCCAGCATCGCGGAGAGGTGGAAGGTCTCGGGGTCCGCCTGGAAATCGCGGATGTCGACGTCGTCGAGATGCAGCTTCGCCAGCGCGCCGGTCCACTCCGCCCGCTCGCGCGCCGCGTCGAGCATGATCGACGAATTGTCCACGGCGACCACCGTGGCGCCGAAGCGCTCGATGATGCGCAGGCTAAGCTCGGCGCGGCCGCAGCCCAGGTCGAGCACGCGCGACGACTCTTCGAGCGGCAGCAAGTCGAGCAGCCGCTCGACCTTCGTCGCCGAGATCGGATTCATGTAGTCGTGATCGCGATGCGCGATCGCGCTGAACTTCTGCCGGTTGAGGGCGGGGGTCGTCGTATTCATTGGACTGCCTTCACGCGCCATGCTGCGATTCCGCTCACCCTCGGGACGGCCGGGGACTCACCGCGTCCGCTCGCGCCACGGGGCAATACGCAAGAGTAGTGCCATGCCCGGAAGGGCCAGCGCTGTGCACAACAGGTAGAAATCGAACCAGCCGATACGCTCGACGATCCACCCGGTGGTGGCGCTCACCAGCGTCCGCGGCACCACGGCAAGGCTCGTGAACAGCGCGAACTGCGTGGCCGTGTAGCGCGGGTCCGTCGCGCGGGCGATATAGGCGGTGAACGCCGCCGTGCCGAGGCCGACGCCCAGCGCCTCGAAGGCGATCACGCCGGCCAGCAGGAGCTGGTCGGGGCGGTGCACGTACGCGAGCCACGCGAAGCCCAGGATCGAGACGAGCTGCACGGCCCCGAACAGCCACAGTCCCCGGTTGATGCCGATCTTCACCATCCAGAGCCCGCCGAGCAGCCCGCCGATCACGCTCGCCCAGAGCCCGGCGTTCTTGGCGATAACGCCGATCTCGGTCTTGGTGAAGCCCATGTCGAGGTAGAACGGCGTCGCGAGCGCCGTCGCCATGCTGTCGCCCAGCTTGTAGAGAAAGATGAACGCGAGGATCAACAGCGCGCTCTTCAAGCCGTTGCGCTGGATGAATTCGCGAAACGGCTCGACGACCGCTTCGCGCAGCGTGCGCGGCCGGCCCTTCGCAAGCGCCGGCTCGGCGGCAACGAGCGTCAGCGCGAGTCCCGGCAGCATGAACAGCGCCGTCACGAAGTAGACCGCCGACCACGGCATCCGGTCGGAGAGGATCAGCGCGAGCGCGCCGGGGACGAGGCTCGAGATGCGATACGCGTTGACGTGGATCGATGTGCCCAGTCCCAATTCGCTGTCGGGCAGGATCTCGCGCCGGAAGGCGTCGAGCACGATGTCCTGGCTCGCCGAGAAGAACGCCACCGCCGTCGACAGGTACACGATCGCCCAGATGTCCTGCTGCGGATGGAACTGGCCGAACAGCGGTATCGACACAAGCAGCGTCAGCTGCGTCGCGAGCATCCAGCCGCGGCGACGACCCATCATCGGCAGCGCGAAGCGATCCATCAGCGGGGACCACAGGAACTTCCACGTGTACGGGAGCTGGATCAGCGTGAAAAAGCCGATCGTCTTGAGGTCGACGCCCTCGGAGCGCAGCCATGCCGGCAGCAGGTTGATGAGGACGTAAAGCGGGAGGCCCGACGAGAACCCGGTGAACACGCAGATCAGCATCCGCCGGTTGAACAGCGCCTGCTGCCACGTTTCGTGCGGCGGTGCCGATGCCGTCGTCGCCGGCGGCACCGCGCGTTCGAGGGCAGGACGCGCGCCGTCGCTCATCGGCCGATTCTAAGCCCTGCGCGTGCGGCGGAAAGTTCATCATGGGGTCTTCGGCGCGACCGGCGCCGCGCGCGCAAGGAATCGCTGCCGTGAAACCCGCCCTGAACCACGCCGCCGCCCGCCGCGATGCGCTGGGATTGACGGCGCGCGAGTTCGCGCAACTCGCGCGCCTGCGCACGCCGCAGCGCATCCAGGCGTTCGTGAACGCCATCCCCACCAATCACGAGACCGACGGCGAGACCGCGCTGTCGGTGCGCGAAGTGCTGCGGCAGCGGCGCGCGCACTGCATCGAGGGCGCTTTCGTCGCGGCGTGCGCGCTGTGGATCCGCGGCGCGCCGCCGCTGGTCATGCACCTGGCGTGCGAGGCGCACGACGATCCGCACGTGGTCACGCTGTTCCGCAACGGCGGAAACTGGGGCGCGATCTCGAAATCCAACGGCGTTGCGCTGCGCCATCGCGATGCGATCTACAGGAGCCTGCGCGAGCTCGCGCTGTCGTATTTCCACGAGTTCTGCGACCGGCGCGGACAGCGCACGCTGCGCGCCTATTCGGCGGCGTTCGACCTGCGCCGCATCGACCCGCTGCGCTGGGTCACGCGTTCCGGGGCGTGCAGCGACGTCGACGAGCAGATGGCGGCGCTGCGGCACTATCCGCTCGTGCCGGCCTTGCCCGCGGGAACGTTGTGGCGGCGCGACGCATTCGAACGGCGCGCCGCCGAATTGGTCGAGTATCCGCCGCCAGAGCCGGCGCGCGCGGCGGGCGACGATCAGCCGCGGCGAAAGCGATAGATGGCCAGTTCGCCGCGCAGGTTCGGCGCCATGCCGATGCGCCGGCCGCCGGCAAGCACCACGCGATCGAGCACGCGAAAGCTCCGGCGCTCGAGAAAGCGGTCGAAGTCGGCGACGGTGCACAGGTGGATGTTCGGGGTGTCGTACCACTGGAACGGCAGGCTCTTCGACACCGGCATGCGCCCGCGCAGGATCTGCAGGCGGTGCGACCAGTGGCCGAAGTTCGGGAACGTAACGATCGCCTCGCGCCCGACGCGCAGCATTTCGTCGACGATCTCCTCGATGTGGCGCATCGCCTGCAGCGTCTGCGACAGGATCACGCAGTCGAAGGAGTTGTCGTCGAAGCCGGCCAGGCCGCGCTCGAGGTCGCCCTGGATGACGTCGACGCCGTTCTGCACGCTCGCGAGAAAGCCGGCCTCGTCGATCTCGACGCCGTAGCCTCCCGCGTCCCGCGCCACCCGCAGCGACGCCATCAGGCCGCCGTCGCCGCAGCCGAGGTCGAGAATGCGCGCGCCGGGCGCCACCCAGCCCGCGATCGTCGCGTAGTCCGTCCGCGAAAGTGGGGTCAGAGACGACTTTCGCTGCGATTCCGCCGACGCGTGCCAGCGCGGGACGGAAGTCGTCTCTGACCCCATTTGTGCGGCGACGCGCTCGAAGTAGGCGCGCACCACCGCGTGGTACTGCGGGTTGTCGAGCAGGAACGCGTCGTGACCGTGGGGCGCGACGATCTCGGCGTAGGTCACGCGGCTGCGGTTGCGGACCAGCGCCTTGACGATCTCGCGCGAGCGCGCAGCGGGAAAGCGCCAGTCGGTGGTGAACGACGCGACCAAGAAATCGCAGCGCGCCGGCGCGAGCGCCCGCGCAAGATCGCCGCCGGCGGCGCTCGCCGGATCGAAGTAGTCGAGCGCCTTGGTGATCCGCAGGTAGGTGTTCGCGTCATAGTACTCGGCGAACTTCTCGCCCTGGTGGCGCAGGTACGACTCGATCTGGAACTCGGGCGCGAACGAGAAATTCTTGCCGTCGCGCAGCTGGCGGCCGAACCTGACCTCCATCTGCTCGTCGGAAAGATACGTGATGTGGCCGATCATCCGCGCG
>JBDSLT010000202.1:0-8017 GCA_039916265.1 Casimicrobiaceae bacterium
CCCCTCCATACTTCTTCGACAGCACCAGCGTCATCGCCGCCGTCAGCGTCGTCTTCCCGTGATCCACGTGCCCAATCGTCCCCACGTTCACGTGCGGCTTGGTTCGCTGAAACTTGCCCTTGGCCATCGCTATCTCTCGCTCTTTCCTGGTTCAGTTTTTGACTCTTGGAATCGTCCGGCTTTGCCGGCGATCGCAAGCTGACTTCACTCGGGCCAAAGTACGGGTTTACTTTGATCCGTCGCTTCTGGTGCCCATGGCGCGGATTGAACGCGCGACCTCTCCCTTACCAAGGGAGTGCTCTGCCACTGAGCTACATGGGCGGCGGTTCAACAAGACTCGAACAAAATCGGGCGTTGCGCGTTGCGACTGGACTGATGCTTCTGGAGCGGGTGAAGGGAATCGAACCCTCGTCGTAAGCTTGGAAGGCTTCTGCTCTACCATTGAGCTACACCCGCCTGCCAAGGAGACAGAGGTCAGGCAACAGCCAACAGGGCCCGCGCTCGATGTGCCGCGCAAGCGCTGCCGTCTCTGCTTCCTGAATCCTGTCCTCTTATCCCTGACTGGTGGAGGGGGAAGGATTCGAACCTTCGAAGGCAGAGCCGGCAGATTTACAGTCTGCTCCCTTTGACCGCTCGGGAACCCCTCCGTCGAAACGCGCGATTCTAGCAGTTTTCGGGCCGATTCGTCAAAGCGCGGGAACCGTCTGCCCCGCCGTGCCTAGCGTAGACTACAGAAAGCTACGCCATCGTCCTACATTTCCCGCGACGAACAAGGTTTATCGTTGCGGCTATCTCCAATGCATGTCTTTTGTGCTCGTTCAAGGCCTCAACGTCCCGCATGATGATCGACCCCACCCCCGTCTTCAGCATTCCGTCCGGCGCCGAGCCGGCGCGAACCGTGTTTGCCGTATACGCGGCGGCAGGCGCGGCCATTCTTCCGTCGCTCAATACGCACTGTGTCGTGTGCCGTCCGGCGAGGCTGGGCCTGGCGCGCGTGAAGGAATGGGGCGAGTCCGTGCACGCGTTCACCTCGCGGCATTTCGTAACCACAATCACGTTGATCGGGATCGTCACAGCAATCGGTTCTTCCGTCGCCTGACGGCGACGGCGCGATGGGCGCGTCCGCAGCCTTCGAGCTGTTCGCCGACGCGCCCGGGCTGGCGCGCCATATCCTGGACGCGCGCCGCGCGCCGGTCGACGAGCCGATCCGCTCGGAGATCTTCGGGCCGGAACGCTTCGAGCAGCACGCGCGCAGTCTCGCCGCCGCGCAGCGCGTGGGCAGCGATGCGCTCGCCGACGCGTCGTTCTTTCCCCGCATTTTCGACAACGCGCGCGTTCTGCGCCGATCCCACGCGCTGATCGGCAATTACGCGCGCGCCGGACTCAGCGTGAGCCCGGCAGCCGAATGGCTGCTCGACAACTTCCACGTCGTGGAATCGCAGCTCGTCGAAATTCGCGACGGGCTGCCTCGTCACTATTTCCGCCGTCTGCCGAAGCTCGCCGATGCGCCGCTCACGGGGATGCCGCGCGTGTATGGAATTGCGTGGGCGTACGTCGCGCACACCGGCAGCGACTTCGACCTCGCACTGCTGAAGCGCTTCGTCGCGGCGTACCAGGAAGTGGACGAACTCGATATCGGCGAGCTATGGGCGCTGCCGACGACGTTGCGCGTGGTGCTGATCGAGAACCTGCGCCGCATGGCGGAACGCATCGTTGCGAACACGGGCGCGCGCGATCTCGCCGATGCATGCTGCGACCGCGAGGGCGCGATGTCGGCGGACGGCGTCCGTGCCGCGGCGTTGCGGGCGGAGGCGTGCGGCGTCGGTCACGCCTTCCTCGCGCAGGTCCACCAGCGACTGCAGAATGCCGACGCGCGCCGCTACGCCGTGATCCGGCAGTGGATGGCCGAAAGCGGCGCCAACGCGACGCAGGCCGTCGCCGAATGGCATGCGCGCCAGAGCATTGCAAACGTTACGGTCCGCAACATCATGACGTCGCTGCGGCGCATCGGCGGCGCCGACTGGAAGGACGTCGTCGAGTCGCTGTGCGCGGTGGATCGCGCGTTTGCCCCGGTGCCCGCGTTCCGCCACGACGACTTCGAGACCCGCGACGCGTGCCGCCATGCCGTCGAGCTTCTCGCGCGCCGCAGCCATCTGCGCGAGCGCGCGGTAGCCGAAGCCGTGCTGGCGAAGCTCGACGCAAACGAGCGCGCACGCGCGCACCCCGCTTACTTTCTCATCGGCCCCGGCAGGCGCGAGCTCGCGAGGGGGCTGGCCGAGCGAACGCGGTTGTGGAGCCTGGACGGGGTCGCTTCGGCGCACCGACTTGCGATCTACCTCGTCGTCGTGGGCGCCTTGACGTCGCTCGTCGTCTTCGCGGCGCTGCGCGAGGCGACCGTTGCGCCGCTGACGCTGGCGCTCGCGGCGCTGCTCCTCGCGTTCCCGGCTTCCGAGATCGTCGTATCGCTCGTCAATCGCATTGTCTCCGAACTCGCGCCGCCGGCGCGCATTCCTCGGCGGGATTTCTCCGGTGGAATCCCGCCGGAGCATCGCGTGCTCGTCGCCATCCCCGCGCTCATCGGCTCGATCGGGGAGGTCGAGCACCTGGCGCGGCAACTCGTGCTCCACTATCTCGCGAACCCAGAGCGACACGCGCAGTTCGCGCTGCTGACGGACTTCACCGACGCGGCGACCGAGACATGCGACGGCGACGACACGCTGATCGCCGCGGCGACCGCCGCCGTGCAAGGTCTCAACACCGCGTATCCATCGACAGGCGCGCCTCCCCGGTTCCTCCTCCTGCATCGCGGCCGCAGCTTCAACGCGGGGGAGCGCATGTGGATCGGCTGGGAACGCAAGCGCGGGAAGCTCGAGCAGCTCGTGCGCGTGCTCACGGGTGAAGGGACGCCCTTCGTCGATCTCGGCGCACTGTCGGTGCTGGCGCCGGGAACGCGCTACGTTGTCGCGCTCGACAGCGATACGCAGACGACACCCGGCGCCGTGCGCTCGCTCGTTGCCATCGCCGCGCATCCGCTCAATGCGGCAAGGCCGGCGCCGGCCGGGCGCAGGCGCGTCGTCGCGGGCTACGGCATCCTGCAGCCCCGCGTCGTGCCGCCGTTGCCGCGCAGCACCGATCGCACGTGGTTCCACTGGCTGTTCGCCGGCCAGTGCGGAATCGATCCCTACAGCGCCGCAACCTCGGAGGTCTATCAGGACGTGTTCGGAACGGGAACGTTCACCGGCAAGGGCCTGCTCGACGTCGCGGTGATGCGTGCGATGCTCGACCGCCGCGTTCCGGAGAATACGATGCTGAGCCACGATCTTTTCGAGGGCTCGGTGGCGCGGTGCGGTTATGTAAGCGACGTGGTGATCGTCGAGGATGCGCCGGCGCACGCCGAAGTCGCCGCGGCGCGCACGCATCGCTGGACCCGCGGCGACTGGCAGTTGCTGCCGTTCCTGCTTCGCGCACGTCGCTACGGTCTCGACGGCGTCGCGCGCTGGAAGATCGTCGACAACCTTCGCCGCAGCCTCATCGCGCCTTGCTCGCTCGTGGCGCTCGCGCTCGCGTGGGCGACCGGCGCGCCCTCCCCCGGCGTGGCCATGAGCGTTGTGCTCGCCGCGTTCGGCACGGGTCCGCTTCTGGGCGCGCTGGCCGGGCTGTCGCCATCGCGCGACGGCATCGCGCTGGCGCACTTCGTCCGGCTCGCGGCGGCGGACTTCACGCGTGCAATCGCAGGCGCGCTGTGGCAGTTCGCGATGCTGCTGCGAAACGCGTGGCTGATGCACGACGCGATCCTGCGCACGCTGTTGCGGCTGGTCCGTCGGCGACGGTTGCTTCAATGGGTGACCGCCGCGCAGGTGCAAGCAGCCGTGACGTCGGACCTCGGCGCGTTCGCGCGCCGGCATGCCCCGTCGATGCTGGCCGGCGTCGCGCTGTTCGGCGCGATCGCGCTCTGGCGCGGTCCGCCGGCCGCGGGCGCGTGGGGGATGCTGGCGCTGCTCGCCGCTTCGCCTCTCTGGGCCTGGTGGGCGAGCCGGCGCTGGCCTCCCGCACGGCGGCCGCTGTCCGCGGTGGATCGCGATTACCTCCATGACGTCGCGCGCGAGACGTGGCGCTACTTCGAGCGTCACGTCGACGCGCCGAACCATCATCTGCCGCCGGACAACGTTCAACTCGACCCGCACACGATCGTCGCGCACCGCACATCGCCCACGAACATCGGCCTCTACCTGCTGAGTTGCGCCGCCGCGCGCGAGCTCGGCTTCAGCGGCACGCGCGAAATGGCGGCGCGGCTCGCCGCGACGCTCGACACGGTGGACAGGCTCGCGCACCACGCGGGGCATCTGCTCAACTGGTACGACACGCGATCGCTCGCACCGCTCGACCCGCCCTACGTCTCGACCGTCGACAGCGGCAACCTCGCCGCGCATTTGTGGGCGGTGGCGCAAGCCTGCCGGGTACCGGCGCCACCCCGCGACGTCGTTGATGCCGAGATCCGGCGCGCGCACCGTCGTGCGCGGGCCGCAGGCGACGAGGCAGCGGCGTTCTCGCGCGACGGCGCCATCGCCGCGGCGCTCGCGGGGCACGATTCGCTCGCGGCGCTCGAGAGCGCCGAGGTCGCGACCCCGCTGCTCGCCGCCGCGCGCGCCGAGGTGGAGCAGGCGCGCGCAAAGCCTGCGTCCCAGCGTGCATGCGACGCTGCCGAGGATTTCCTGTCGACCCTCGCGAGCCATGCGCTGGAAAGCACGGCAGACGCAAGCCGCATCGCCCGGGACCTGACGCGCATCGCCGAGCGCGCGGAAAGGCTGGCGAA
Organism: Casimicrobiaceae bacterium; assembly: GCA_039916265.1. Taxonomy (GTDB): domain Bacteria; phylum Pseudomonadota; class Gammaproteobacteria; order Burkholderiales; family Casimicrobiaceae; genus VBCG01. The sequence goes on from JBDSLT010000202.1 coordinate 4,814, forward strand.
CCGCATGCAGTTCCGCTTCCTCTACGACGGCGAGCGAAACCTCTTTCGCATCGGCTATCGCGTGGACCGCGGCGAGCTCGATGCGGGGACGTACGACCTGCTCGCTTCGGAGGCGCGCCTCGCGAGCTACGTCGCGATCTGCAAGCGGCAGGTGCCGATGCGCCACTGGTTCGCGCTCGGACGCCCCTTCGTGTCGGTCGGCGGCCGCACGACGCTGCGCTCGTGGTCCGGATCGATGTTCGAATACCTGATGCCGAGCCTCGTGCTCGACGAGCCGGAAGCCGGCATGGTCCACCAGGCGCTCGCGACCGCCGTCGACGAGCAGATGCGCTACGGGCGCGCGCGGCGGTTGCCATGGGGCGTCTCGGAGTCCGCGTACGGCGCGCAGGACCACACGCTGGCCTACCAGTACTCGGGATTCGGCGTGCCGACGCTCGCGTTGAAGCGCAGCGCGGCCGACGACTACGTCGTGGCGCCTTACGCCAGCGCGCTCGCCGCAATGCTCGTCCCGGCGGCCGCGGTCGTCAACCTCCGCGCGATCGAAGACCTCAACGCCCGCCAATCCTGCGGGTTCATCGATGCGCTGGACTTCACGACGCGGCGCCGCTCGCGAACCGAGCCTTTCCGTCTCGTGCGCACGTTCATGGCGCATCACCAGGGGATGACGCTGGTGGCGCTCTGCGACGTGCTCGCCGCGCACGCGCCGCGGCGCTGGTTCCACGCCTCGGCACGGGTGACTGCGTTCGAAGCGTTGCTGGAGGAGCGCGCCCCCCGCGAAGTGATGCTCGCGCTGCCGGCGCCGCTGGCCGGCCACGGCACCGATCTCGTGCCCGCCGTCGAATTCGCGCAATCGCTGGACGACGACGAAACGCGCGAGGGCCTGCACGCGCACGCGCTGTCGAACGGGCGCTACAGCGTCCTCGTGTTCGCCGACGGCGCCGGCTGGAGCCGGCGCGGTTCGATCGCGCTGACCCGCTGGCGTGACGACGCGCTGCGCCACGTCGGCGGCTCGTTCGTGTTCGTCCGCGAGACGCAAGGCGGCACGGTACGCGGCCTCGCCGCCTCGCCACCGATGAAAGGCGCGACGACGTACCGCTCGACGTTCCTCGCCGATCGGGTCGTGTCCGAGGTGCGCTGCGCGGCGTACGAGGCGACGCTGACCGTGCTCGTGAGCCCCGAGGACGACGTCGAGATGCGCGACGTGGCGCTGCGCAACTCCGGCGACGAGCCGCTGGACATCGAGTTCGTCTCGTACCTCGAGCCCGTGCTCGCCACGCAGGCCGCCGAAGACGCGCACCCCGCCTTTTCCAACTTGTTCGTCGGCGTGCGCTTCGACCCGTCCCATGGGGTGCTGATGTTCGAGCGGCGGCCGCGCAACGAGCGCGAAACAGCCGCGCACCTCGCGCATTTCGTCGTTCCGATCGAAGGCGACATCGGGCCGGTCGAGGCGGAAGTGGATCGGCGTCACTTCATCGGGCGCGGACGCACGCTTTCCAGCGCAGCCGCGCTCGCGCGCGCCGGGCATCGCGAGGACGGCGCGACGCCCGGGCTCGATCCCGTTGCGTCGCTGCGCGTCCGGGTGCGGGTTCCGCCGCGCGGTCGCACGCGCGTGCTGTTCGCGACGGCGGCCGGCGACACGCCCGAGACGCTGTGGGGCCACGTCGACAAGTACCGCACTCCCGCCAACCTGGAGCGTGCGTCGCTGATGTCGGCGACGCTCGCCGACATCCGGCTGCGCGAACTCGGCATCGGCGCGCCGGAGTTCGGCGCGCTGCTGCGGCTCACGCCACTCGTCGCGCAGACGATGCCGGCGGGCGCGCGTCCAGGGGGGTCGTTTCAGCGCCGCTACCTGTGGCGCCACGGCATCTCCGGCGATCGCCCCATCGTCGTCGTGGCGATCGGCGCGGTGGTCGGTCTCGGCTTGTTGCGCGCGGTGATGCGCGCGCGCGAGTTCTGGCAATTCGCGGGCATCGTCGTTGACGTTGTCGTGCTGAACGGCGAATCGCAGTCGTACATCGAGCCCGTCGGCTCGGCAATCGGTGCGCTCGTGGCGACGTCCGCGCTGGAAGCGGAGGTCGAAAATCAGCAGCCTGCCGTATTCGTGCTTCGCCGGGACGCGCTCACCGACGACGAGCATCGCGCGCTCGCCGCGCAGGCTCGCCTGGTGCTCGAGGCCGACGGCCGTCCGTTCGAGCATCACGTCAACGAGGTCGTCGCGCGGCGGCGCGCGGCGCGTTCGCGCAACACCGCGGCTGCGAACGGCGTCGCGCTGCCCTCGCCTGTCGCGAGTCGCGCGGGCGGCGACTTCGACGTCGCTGACGGCGCGTACGTCTTCGAGGTCGACCCGAAGCGGCCGCCCGCGCGCCCCTGGGTCAACGTCGTCGCCAATCCCCACTTCGGCTTCCAGGTCTCCGAGACGGGCGCCGGATTCACATGGGCGGGCAACAGCCGGCTGCATCAACTGACGTCCTGGTCGAACGATCCGGTGCTGGACACTGCTTCCGAGTGGCTGGTGCTCGAGGATGTGGTCGACCGCCGCTGCTACGCGCTGCTCGGCGGGCAGCCGCCCGATGCGCGCGTGCCGATGCAGGTGCGCCACGGCTTCGGCCATTCGACCTTCGAGACGCGCATCGGAGACCTCGACGTCGAAGCGACGGTGTTCGCGGCGCCGGAGGACAGCGTGAAATGGACGGTGCTGCGGTTGCGCAATACCGGGCGCGCGACGCGGCGCGTTCGGGTACTCGCGACGGCCGAATGGACGCTCGGCGCCACGCGTAGCGAGCGGCGTTACGTCGCCGTGCGCAAGCATCCGGGCGCGCCGTGCATCTTCGCGACGCGTACCGAGCACGGCGACGCCTGGGCCGGCGGTGCCGCCTTCCTCGCGGCGTGCGCCGACAACGCCGAGTGGACCGGCGATCGGCGGGAGTTCTATCCCACCCGCGGCGTCGTCGACGTCCCGGCGACGCTCCTCGGTGCCGAAGGAAGCGGTCTCGACGCGTGCGCCGCGTTGCGCGTCGCGCGCAGCGTCGCGCCCGGCGCGGAGGTCTCGATCGCGTTCGCCCTCGGATATGCGCCCGACGAGGCGCAGGCCGAATCGCTCGCGCAACAGTGCCTGGACGACGATGCACTGGCCGTCCTGGATCGCGTCCGCGCGGCGTGGCGGTCGCGGCTCGGCGCGTTGCGCGTCGAGACGCCCGACCCGCG
>JBDSLT010000203.1:0-6496 GCA_039916265.1 Casimicrobiaceae bacterium
CACGCTGCGGGCGCATCCAGGCACGCAGGTGGCGCAACGCGTGGCGCACGCCCGACGCGACGATGTAGAGCTCGGCAAGCCGCGTTTCCTGGACCGGGCGGTGACCGAAATCGGTCGTCACCGCCGCACACAGCGCCGCCTCGTCGTCGGTGACGATGCGCAACAGCCGCTGCAGGCGATCGCGCCGGACCCGGTACTCGGGATGGCGCTCGCGCGCGAACGCCGCGCGCTGCAGCGCGAACAGGCGCTCGAGCTCGCTCGCAGCGCCGGCGGTGGGCTTTTCGGCGGAGGCGTTCATCGCAGCAGCGGCGACTGCAACAGCGCGTGCGATGCGCGCAGCTTGAACATTCGCATGCCAGCGATTATAGCGGCGCCACGCCGCGCCGCGCCGGCGCAACCCTCAATACCGCTGCCGTTCCCGTGATGATCATCGCCGCACCGGCAACCATCGCAAGCGTCACGCGCTCGTCCAGAAACAGCGCGCCCCAAGCGATGCCGAACGCCGGCATCAAGAACGTCACGGTCATCGCGCGCGTGGGACCGACGTCAGCGATCAGCCGGTAATACAACAGGTACGCGACGCCGCTGCAGATCAGCGCCAGCGCGAGCATGCCGAAGGACAGGCTCCAGATGACGGCGAGCGCCACGAGACGTGCGACGTCGGCGCCACGCATCAGGCAGCGAGCGTGAAGCGCGCCGGACCCTGCTCGAGCGCCAGCAGCGCACGCTTGCGCTCGAGCCCGCCCGCGTAGCCGGTGAGCGCGCCGCCCGCCCCGATGACGCGATGGCACGGCACGACGATCGACCACGGGTTGCGCCCGGTGGCGGCACCCGCCGCGCGCACGCTGCCCGGTCGGCCGGCACGCGCGGCGACGTCGGTGTAGGTCGCGGTTTCGCCACAGGGAATCGTCGCGATCGCGCGCCACACGGCGCGCTGGAAATCGGTGCCCGGCGCCGCGAGCGGCAGATCGAACGTCGAGCGCGCGCCGGCGAAGTACTCGCCGAGTTGTTCCCGACCCGCGCGCAGCACCGGCGCGCCTGCATCCTCGCGCCAGTCGCCCCCGGTCGCCGGGAAGTACTTTTGTCCGCTGAAGTAGACGCCCGCCAGCGCGAGATCCTCGGCGACGAGCAGCATGTCGCCAAGCGGCGAGGGGATCGTGCAATACCGGATCGATTTCATGTCGAAGCTCCTTTCCACAAATGCATAACGGCGTAGGCACGCCACGGGCGCCACGCGGCGCTCGCCGCCTCGGCGCGGGCGGCGCGCGTTTCGTTCATCGCCCGCAGCACGATGAGGTCGTTCGCCAGAAACGCGTCCGGCCAGCGCAGCGCGCGCATCGCGATGTAATGCGCAGTCCAGGGACCCACGCCCGGCAGCGCACGCAGGCGATCCAACGTGGCATCGACGTCGACGCCGGGCTCCAGCACGAGCTTGCCGCTCGCCACCGCCCGCGCCAGCGCAATGACCGAGCGTGCCCGCGCAGGCGTGATTCCGCAGCGCGCGATCGCGTCGGCGCCCGCATCGGCGATCGCTGCCGCCGACGGAAAGAGGCGCGCGGGCTCCGCGGCGTCGCCCCACGCGGCGCCCTCGTACGCCCGTCCGTGGGCGCGGGCGACGCGCCCGAGCAGCGTGCGCGCGGCGCGCACGGAGATCTGCTGTCCGACGATTGCCCGCACGCCGAGCTCGAAGCCGTCGAACGCGCCGGGAACGCGCAGCCCGGGATGCGCGGCCGCGAGCGGGCCGAGCTGCGATTCGATCTCCCCCGGATCGCAGGCAAGGTCGAACGAATGCTTGACCCGCCCCAGCACGAGCGGGACCACACGGGCAAAAGACGCGGAGAGGTGCACCGCCAGCGCCATCCTGCGCGGGACGCGGCGCACTTCGACGACGCCGGCATGGATCGCCCCGCGATGGACCAGCGACAGCGTTCGTGCGTAGCCCTGCGCAGTCACGGCCTCGACTGCCGGGATCGCCCGCTCGCGCAGGAAATCAAGGATGGCGTCGAACGCGTACGGCGGCCGGAACGCGAGCTCGAAGCGCAGCGCGTCGGGCAGCGCGCCCGGTGTCCGCTCGCGGCGCAACCGTCCCGGCGCCATCCGGTAGCGCGACTTGAACAGCGCGTTGAACCGCCGCACGCTCTGGAAGCCGCTCGCGAGCGCGATCTCCGTGACGGGCAGCACAGTGTCCGTCAGCAGGCGCTTGGCGAGCAGCAGGCGCTGCGTCTGCGCGAATTCGATCGGAGCGACGCCGAACTCGGTGAGGAATACGCGACGCAGGTGTCGGCTGGTGACGCCCACGCGGCCGGCGAGATGCTCGAGCCCCCCCTCCTCCAGCACGCCGTTCTCGATCAGGTCGACGGCGCCCTGCGCGAGCCGCGCCGTCGCGTCCACGCTCGCCAGGCCCGGCGCAAGCTCGGGACGGCAGCGCATGCACGGGCGGAATCCGTCGACTTCGGCCGCCGCCGCGCTCATGAAAAAGCGGCAGTTCTCGCGGCGCGGCGTGCGTACGGTGCACACGGGGCGACAATAGATGCGCGTCGACGTCACGCCGACGAAAAAGCGCCCGTCGAAGCGCGCGTCGTGCGTCGTGAGTGCGCGGTAGCAACTGTCGGAATCGAGGTTCATGGCCGGATTATGCGCGCGCGGACCAAGCCCAACTCGCCGTTTTCGGACGTTGCAATCGGGCCCCGGAAATCGGGGCCGGCAATCGAGCCTTGCGGCCCCGGGCCGGCGGCGCTCGCCGAAGTTGCGCATAATCACGTCTTGCCGCGCGCCGCAGCGCGCTCTTGCCCGAGGAATTCTTATGATCCGCCTGTTTCCGCGCGCCGCGCTCGCCGCCACCCTGTTCGTCGTCGCCACCGGTTCGTGCGCACAGGCGCTGGAAAAGCTCACGTTCTCGACCGACTGGCTCGCGCAGGCCGAGCACGGCGGCTTCTACCAGGCCGTCGCCGAGGGCATCTACAAGCGTCACGGCCTCGACGTGACGGTCAAGCCCGGCGGGCCGCAGGTGAACGGTCTGCAACTGCTCGCCGCCGGACAGCTCGATGTCGCAATGGCCGACGCACTGCAGGTCACGTCCGCGATCGAGCAGAGCGTGCCGCTCGTCACGATCGCCGCGACGTTCCAGAAAAACCCGACGGTGATCATCGCGCATCTCGGCGTCGCCGGCTTGCCCGGTCTCAAGGGCAAGCCCGTCGCGGTCAGCTCCGCCGCGAACACCACTTTCTGGCCCTGGCTCAAGCAGCGCTACGGCTACACGGACGACCAGAAGCGTCCCTACGCGTTCTCGGTGCAGCCGTTCCTCGCCGACAAGAATCTGTCGCAGCAGGGTTTCGCCACGTCGGAGCCCTTCACCATCGAGAAGGCGGGCGTCAAACCCGCCGTGTTCCTGCTGGCGGACGTCGGCTATCCGCCGTACTCGGAAGCGCTGGTGGTCACCCGCGACACGCTCGCAAAACGCGGCGACACGCTGCGGCGCTTCGTCCTAGCGTCGGCGGAAGGCTGGCGGAGCTACCTTGCGAATCCCGCGCCGGGCAACGCGCTCATCAAGAAGGCGAACCCCGAGATGGCTGATGACCTGCTCGCCTATGGCCACGCAAAGATGAAGGAGTACGCGATCGTCGCGGGCGGGGATACCGCGACGCGCGGCCTCCTGACGATGACCGAGGCGCGCTGGGAGAGCACGGTGGCGTTCCTGCGCAGCGCCGGTCTTGCCCAGCCCGGCGTCGACTACGGCCGCGCCTACACGCTCGACATCGTGGACAAGGTCAAGGTCCTCCCCTGAGCCCGGTCCGTCCCGCGAGCGCAACGGTCACGCACGCCACCCGCGCCGGTTCCATCGGCGCTTCGCAGTCGGCGGCCGGCGCCACGCCGGTTGTCGGGCTTACCGGCGTCAGCAAGCGCTTTGCGAACGGCACAGAGGCGCTCGCGCCCGTCGACCTCGCGGTGCAGCGCGGCGAATTCGTGACGCTGCTCGGTCCTTCGGGCTGCGGCAAGTCCACACTGCTCAATCTCGTCGCGGGCCTGCTGACGCCCACGCAGGGCGCCATCCGCTGGTGGGGCGGACCGTTCGCCGCGACCGGCGGCGCGGGACTTCGCATCGGCTTCGTCTTCCAGTCGCCGACGCTGATGCCGTGGGCGCGCGTCGACGCGAACGTGCGCCTGCCGCTTGATCTCGCGCACGTCCCGCGCCCTGACGCCGATCGCGCGGTCGCCGAGGCGCTGGCGCTCGTCGGCCTGCGCGAATTCGCGCGCCATCTGCCGCGCGAGCTGTCGGGCGGGATGCAGATGCGCGTGTCGATTGCGCGCGCGCTCGTCACCTCGCCCGACCTCCTGCTGATGGACGAGCCCTTCGGCGCCCTCGACGAATTCACGCGCCAGCGACTCGACGACGAGCTCTCCGCCCTGTGGCGCGCGCGCGGCTTCACCGTCGTCTTCGTGACCCACAGCATCGCCGAGGCGGTGTTCCTATCGACGCGCATCGCCGTCATGGCGGCGCGGCCAGGGCGCGTGCTGGCCGAGGTGGGCGTCGACGCGCCGTTCCCGCGCGGCGAAGCATGGCGCGTATCCGCCGCGGCGGCTGCGCTCGCACAGCGCCTGTCCAGCCTGGTCGCGCAGGCGAACACCCTGGGGACCGACGCCGGAGTGCCTGGGTGATCGACGAAGGGCGCGCGACGCGCTGGCTGCGCTTCGCTGCGCCCGCAGCGGTCGCGCTTGCGGCGATCGCGCTGTGGCAGGCTCTCACCACCGGGCTCGACGTACCGTCGTATCTGGTGCCGTCGCCTGCGGTCGTGGGAAAGGCGCTGGTTGCGGATCGCGACCTGCTGCTGCGCTCCCTCGGGGTCACGCTCGGCATTGCGCTGGCGGCGCTGGCGATCGCCGTCGTCGTCGGCACGCTGTCGGCGCTGGTGTTCGTGCAGAGCCGCTGGATCGAGATGAGCCTCTTCCCTTACGCCGTGCTGCTGCAGGTGACGCCGATCGTCGCCATCGCCCCGCTGATCATCATCTGGGTGAAGGACGCGTGGACCGCGCTCGTACTGTGCGCGGTCGTGGTTGCGATCTTCCCGATCATCTCCAACACGACGCTGGGCCTGCGCAGCGTCGACCCCGGTCTGCTCGACCTCTTCCGCATGGCGCGGGCCACGCGGTGGCAGACGCTGGTGCGCTTGCGGGTGCCGAGCGCGCTGCCGCACTTTTTCGGGGGCCTGCGCATCGCGAGCGGCCTTGCTCTCATCGGCGCCGTCGTCGCCGAGTTCGTTGCAGGCACGGGAGGCAGCGGCGCCGGCCTGGCGTACCAGATCCTGCTCGCGGGCTTCCAGCTCAACATTCCGAGGCTCTTCGCAGCGCTCGTGCTGATCGCCGTCGCGGGTGTCGCGTTGTTCACGCTGACCGTATGGCTGTCGCGACGCGCGCTCGGGCGCTGGCACGAGAGCGAACTGCCGACGCGCTCGTGACGCTTTGCCCGCCGGCGCAGACGGTCTCTCGTTTAAGTCGTCTCTGACCCTACATACTGCGCGCCCGCGAGACCTTGGCGCGGCGTCGCCGAATCGTCATACTTGCGGGGCGCCGTCGGCGCGCATCCCGGGGAGAGACTCATGGCACGACCATCACGCATCGCCGCTGCGACCGCCGTCGCGGCCGCGCTCGCCTTCGCCACCGCCGCGCTGGCGCAGGAGCGCGTTTTCTTCGGCGTCGCAACCGGCGGCACCGGCGGCACGTACTACCCGCTCGGCGGCATGCTCGCGCAGCTCATTTCCAACAAGGTCACGATCGGCGGCAAGAAACTCTCCGCCACCGCCGAGACATCGGGTGCGTCGGTCGCCAACGCGCAACTGCTGGGACGCAAGGACATCGAAAGCGCGTTCGTCGCGGCGGACATCCTGGACGCTGCGTACAACGGCAAGGGGCAATTCGACGGCAAGGCGCTCAAGAACCTGCGCGCGCTCGGCGCGCTGTATCCCGAGCAGGTGCAGCTCGTGACGCTTGCGTCGGCCAACATCAAGTCGTTCAAGGACCTCAAGGGCAAGACGGTGTCTTCAGGATCGCCGGGCTCGGGCCAATGGCAACTGCTGGGCGACCTCCTCGAGGCGCACGGGATGACGCGCAAGGACATCGGCGAGGATCTGTCGTCGTTCGCGCAATCGGTCGACAAGATCAAGGACGGCAACCTCACGGCGTCGCTCATCACCGCCGGCGCGCCGACGTCGTCGGTCAGCGATCTCGCGAACGCGCGCGACATTCGCGTCGTGCCGCTCTCCGGCCCCGAGATCGAGGCGCTGCGCAAGAAGCAGCCTTACTACGCCACCGTTCAACTCCCCGCGAATACCTACAAGGGGCAGACGGCGCCTGTCGACACGCTGGCGGTGCTCGCGATCTGGTCGACGCACGCCGACCTGTCGGACCAGATGGCCTACGAGGTCACCAAGGCGCTCTACGAGAACACCGAGATCCTCGGTCAGGTGCATCCCAAGGGCAAGGAGATCTCGCTCAAGACCGC
>JBDSLT010000204.1:0-3899 GCA_039916265.1 Casimicrobiaceae bacterium
TGCGCCGACACCTCGCCGGTATTGGTGACCTTGATCGTGTACGAGAACACGTATTGGTTCTTGGCCGGGTCCGACTGGTCGGCGAGATAGGTAGCCTTGGTCACTACCGCAATTGCGTGTCGTCTCATCTCCGCCATCGTGAGGGCTCTCGCGCGACGCGGCGCTTTTCTGCGATTATAGACGGATGAGCGTCCCCTGCCGCATCGCGCCGTCACTGCTCTCCGCCGATTTCGCGCGGCTGGGCGACGAAGTCCGTGCGGTGATCGACGCCGGCGCCGATCTCATTCACTTCGACGTGATGGACAACCATTACGTTCCGAACCTGACGATCGGGCCGCTGGTGTGCGCCGCGATCAAGTCGCACGCAAGCGTGCCGATCGACGTCCACCTGATGGTGAAGCCCGTCGACCGCATCGTTCCCGACTTCGCGAAGGCGGGCGCGTCGATCATCAGCTTCCATCCGGAGGCCTCCGAGCACGTCGACCGCACGATCGGGCTCATCCGCGACGAAGGCTGCAAGGCGGGACTGGTCTTCAACCCGGCCACGCCGCTCGACTGGCTGATGCATGTGATCGACAAGCTCGACCTCGTGCTGATCATGTCGGTGAATCCCGGCTTCGGCGGCCAGGCGTTCATACCGCACGCGCTCGAGAAGCTTCGCGCTGCGCGCAAGCTGGTCGACATGGCGAGGCAGCGCACCGGCCGCGAGATACTGCTGGAAGTGGACGGCGGCGTGAAGGTTGACAACATCGGCGCGATCGCCGCGGCCGGCGCGGATACCTTCGTCGCGGGCAGCGCCATTTTCGGCAAGCCGGATTACCGGTCGACCATCGCGGCCATGCGAGCGGAAGTCGCCCGCGCCACGCGGGGCTGATGCGGTAACACGCCCCGCCTTGCTCCCCACATGATCACCGAAGCCGAATTCGGCGCGCTCGCCGCGCAAGGCTATAACCGCATTCCTCTCGTGCTCGAGTCGTTCGCCGATCTCGACACGCCGCTGTCGCTCTACCTGAAGCTCGCGCACCAGCGCTTCACCTTCCTGCTCGAATCGGTCGTGGGCGGCGAGCGCTTCGGGCGCTATTCATTCATCGGGCTGCCGGCGCGCGTGCGCATCCGCGTGCGCGGCACGCATGTCGAGGTCGAGGACCGCGGCGGCGTCGTGGAGCGCTTCGACGGCGATCCGCTGCAGTTCCTGAGCGACTTCATGAAGCGTTTCCGCGCTGCGCCACGGCCCGGACTGCCGCGCTTTTGCGGCGGTCTCGCCGGCTACTTCGGCTACGACACCGTCCGCCACATCGAGACGCGGCTCGCCGGCCGCGCCCCGCCCGGGGCCGGCGGCCTCGACGATCTCCCCGACATGCTGCTGCTCCTGACCGACGAGCTCGCGGTCATCGACAACCTGTCGGGGCGCATCTACCTTATCGTCTACGCCGATCCTGCAGCGCCCACTGCGTACTGGGCCGCGCACGACCGCCTGCAGGAATTGCGCCGGAAGCTGCGCGCGCCGGTGACGATCCCCTACCAGACCGCGAGCACGGTGACGCGCGCGCAGAGCGAGTCCGGCGCGGAGGCGTACCAGGCGGCGGTGCGGCGCGCGAAGGAATACATCGCCGCGGGCGACATCATGCAGGTCGTGCTGTCGCAGCGCTTGCGCCTTCCCTTCACGGACTCGCCGCTGTCGCTCTATCGCGCGCTGCGCTCGGTCAACCCGTCGCCGTACATGTTCTATTACGACTTCGGCGATTTTCACGTCGTGGGCGCGTCGCCCGAGATCCTTGTGCGCAAGGAAGGCTCGACGGTGACGCTGCGGCCGATCGCGGGCACGCGCCCGCGCGGCGCCACGCGCGACGCCGACGAGCGTCTCGCAACGGAGCTCGCCGCCGATCCGAAGGAGCTCGCCGAGCACGTGATGCTCCTCGACCTCGGCCGCAACGACGTCGGCCGCGTTGCGCAGATCGGCGGCGTGCGCGTGACGGAGCAGATGTCGATCGAGCGCTATTCGCACGTGATGCACATCGTCTCGAACGTCGAGGGCACGCTGAAGCCGGGGCTGTCGGCATTCGACGTGCTGGCAGCGACCTTTCCCGCAGGGACGGTGAGCGGTGCACCGAAAGTGCGCGCGATGGAGATCATCGACGAGCTCGAGCCGACGCGCCGCGGTGTGTACGCGGGCGCGGTCGGTTACATCAGCTTCCAGGACGACATGGACACCGCAATCGCGATTCGCACGGCGGTGGTGAAGGACGGCATGCTGTACGTGCAGGCCGGCGCCGGCATCGTGCACGACTCGGTGCCCGAAGCCGAATGGGAGGAAACGGGGAACAAGGCGCGCGCGGTGCTTCGCGCCGCCGAGATGGTGCAGCTGGGGCTCGACGCGGCGGGTTGACGTCGAAGCCTATCGCAGGGGCGTGCTGTCGGACGCCGCCTGACAGACCGCGTTTAACGCGAGGACTATAGTGATCGCCGGTGGCTCGTTGCTTCGCGGCATGCGGGCCTGGTGCAGTGAATCGAATGACGCCGCGGCAATCCACAAGGATCCCGCGGGCCGGTCGCGAGGACCATTCCCATGAACAAGATCAACGTCGAGCGCGCCGTCGCGCAGGACGTACAGGCATCGCTGCCGGGATTCGCGGCAGCGGAAGACGATCAGGGACGCGGCGCCCGGCGCCGTGCGCTGGTCGATCGCTCGCGCGCGCATCGCGCGTGCGCTCCCATGGGCACACTGGTGTCGATCGTCGCGTCGCGCGACGCGAGCGACGAGCGGCGCATCTGGTACGTCGTCGATCCCGATCCGCAGATGGCGCCGCACTATGCGGCGCAGGGCATCAGGCTCGAGCGAGGCTGCAAGGTGCTGGTCGACGCCGAAGCGCTGCGTCCGGTCGCCCTCATCGAGATCGACCCCGACGACGCGGATGAGGGCGCTGACATGTCCACTCCGTGTGGCTTCAACCCCTACTGGGATCTGCCGCCGTCGTGAGGCCCGCTCCCATGGAACCGCGTGAACTGGTGAGCGCGACGCTGCCGTCGCTCATGCAGCGTGTCAGGATCGGCTACGCGGTGGAACTCGCCTACGAGGTCGAGAGTCCCGCCGAGTTCATCTTCAACCTGCACGCGGCGCGCACGGCCCAGCAGCGCGTGGCGGCGGAGTCCTTCGTCGTGACGCCGCAGGTGCCGGTGACGTTCGAGGACGAGCCGGCGAACACCAACCGGCTCGCCCGGCTGTCCGCCGTGCCCGGTCCGCTCGGTGTGCGCTACGCGGGCACCGTCGAGATCACCCAATACCTGATTGACCCCGCGCTGGTGACGTCGACGCCGCTCGCCGATCTGCCGGCAGCGGTGCTGCGCTTCCTGCTGCCGAGCCGCTATTGTCAGGTCGACCAGGTGCAGTCGATCGCGTGGCAACAATTCGGCCAGATGCCCCCGGGCTATGCGCAGGTCGACGCGGTCTGCCTGTGGGTGCGCGAGCGCACGAAATTCCAGCCCGGCACGTCGAGCGTCAACACGTCGGCGCTCGAAACGCTTCAGCACGGCGCCGGCGTGTGCCGCGACTTCGCGCATCTAACCATCGCGCTGCTGCGTGCGCTCAACTACCCCGCGCGCTTCGTGACCGGCGTCGACTATGGCGCCGATCCAGGCCTCGGCCCGCCCGACTTTCACGCGTACGTCGAGGTTTACCTCGGCGATCGCTGGTTCCTGTTCGACCCGACGGGCATTTCGACCGTGACGGGCCTGCTGCGCATCGGCACCGGCCGCGACGCCGCCGACGTTTCCTTCGCGACGATGTTCGGCACCGTGCGCGCGGGCATGCCGCGCGTCTCGTTTGCCGCCGGCGAAGATCCTGCCGCCGGCATCGCCGCGCCCTCGCCGACCACGCTCGCCGTCTCGACCGCCGTCGAGTA
>JBDSLT010000205.1:0-4291 GCA_039916265.1 Casimicrobiaceae bacterium
GCGACGATGCCGTAGATCGACAGTTGCGGATTCGCGCCGATCGACGTCGGGAACAGCGAACCGTCCATCACGTGCAGGTTCGCGAGGTGATGGAAACGTCCCGCAGGGTCGCAGGCCGCGCGCCGCGGATCGGGTCCGAGCGCGCAGCCGCCCATCACGTGCGCCGAGACGATCGACGTCGCAAGCGGGCGCAGGTCGAACTGCGCGATGGCTGCGCGCGCGGCGGCAGGGCTCGCGAATTGCGCGCCGTCCCCGTGCGCCGGAATCACCGCTGTCGCGCCCGCTGCGAACTGGATCTCCGCCATCGTCGTGAAGGCGCGCCGCGCTCCGTCCCACAGGTAAGGCGTCAGCGGATAGTCGAGAACGGGCGTACCGTCGCTCGCGAGGCCCACCGTGCCGCCCGGGCTGTCGGCGTGAAAGCCGTCGCGCAGCAGCGCGAGCACGACCTGCAGATGCGGCAGTTCGCGCATGCGTCCCGCGTGCGTCGCGCCGTGGTTCGGCAGCGTGATCGCCGTCAGCAGCGGATGGATCGGCGGCGCCTCCAGCTTGAAGCCGATCGGCCCGTCGAGTGGCAGCGTGTCGAGGAAGTGATCGGAGAAGACGGTCTGCGGCGCGCCCGCGAAGCCGTCGATCCGCTCGGGCATGATCGCGGCGGAGACCAGCGTGGGATGCACGAACGTGCGCCGGCCGACGACACCGTAGGGGTCGGGGACGTGACTTCGCAGCAGCAGCGCCGGCGTACCGATCGCGCCCGCCGCGGCGACGTAGGCGCGCGTCCGGATCACGATGCGGCGCGCGGTGGGGCGCGTGCCGCGCGCATCCATCGCCACGCATTCGAGCGCTTCGACGCGCTCGCCGTGCCATACGAAGCGCAGCGCCCGCGTGCGGGTGAAGAGCGTCGCGCCACGCTCGAGCGCGCGCGGAATCGTCGTGACCAGCATCGACTGCTTGGCGTTGGTGGGGCAGCCCATCCCGCAATAGCCGATGTTCCAGCAGCCCTTGACGTTGCGCCGGATCGTGCCGGAAGCGATGCCGAGCTTCGTCGCGCCGCGCGCGAGCGCCGCGTTGTTGGCATTGGGCGCGACGTCCCACGGCGCGATCGCAAGCCGCGCTTCCATTCGGGCGAACCAGGGCGCCAGATCCGCCGCGCCGAAGCCCGCCAGGGCGAATGCGCTCTTCCAGTAGCCGAGCGTCGCGTCGGGCGTGCGAAACGAGCTTGTCCAGTTCACCGTGGTGCCGCCGCCCACGCAGCGTCCCTGCAGGATGCCGATCGCCTTGTCGCGCGTGCGCCGCGCCGCGGACTCCTGGTACAACTCGGGGTAGGCATCGGATTCCAGCATGCGGAAATCGGTCGACGACTTGAGCGGACCTTCCTCGACGAGGACGACGCCAAGACCCGCGTCGGCGAGGATTTCGGCGGCGGTGCCGCCCCCCGCGCCGGTGCCGACGATCACGACGTCGGCGTCGAGCGTACGATCCTCGTCCAGCGTCGACGCGTCGATCACGCGCCAGCCGGAGGCGATACCTTCGCGGACGGGATCGGCGATTGTGGCGGTCATCGTGTGTCCGCTCAGCCGAGCACCGGCGGGCCGCCGTAGCCGATCGCAGGCCACGCGCGTGGATTGCCGTACCAGGCGGCCATCACCAGCTGATGCAGCGCATCGTAGGCGGCACGCAGCAACTCGATGCGGCTTTCGCGCAACCGGTCGAGGAAGCGCGCGACGTCGGCGGGTGTAGCACTTTGCCAGCTTGCCGTCATCCCCGCCAGCGACCAGCGTGCGGGGGCGAGTGCCAGCAACGCGAAAAGATCGCCCAGTTCCGCCTGCGCCCGCGGCGCAAGACCGGCGACCGCGGATTCGATGGCCACCAGCGTTTCGTTGAGCGCGGTTTCGCGCGCGCCGCCGCCGGGCAGCGCACCGGCCAGCATCACGGGCGCGATCGCCGACATGACGGCTACGCCGTCGGCGCCGAGCGCGCCGGGACGCGGCGCCTCGCGTGGCCACAGGCGCACGGTGGCGAGCGCGGCGGCGCCGGCGACGCCGACAAAAATGAAGTTGCGACGAGAGGGGATCATCGTGGTCGACCGGGTACGATAGAGGCCGCCGGTAGAGCAATCAATCTAAACGTATGCGCCGGTCGCGCCGGCGGAATGCCGCCGCCCGCCCGGCGCTCGTCGGTCCGACCCTTCCGATCGTGCCCCAACCCGACCGAGCCCTCTACGCCGCGCAGGACGCGCTCGGCGAAGCGCTGGCGCGCGTGCTGCGTCTGCACGCCGTTCGCGGCACGGACCCGGCGCTGGCGCGGCGTCTCGACCAACTGTCGGCATGGCAGGCGCGGCGCCTGCGCGATACCTACGCGGACCTCGCGCCCGATCCACGCTACACCGGCGCGATCGAGTTCTTCCAGAAAGACCTTTACGGCGGCGGCGATTTCGCGCAACGCGACGCGGACCTCGTGCGCGTCGTGCCCGTGATGACGCGCCTGCTGCCGCAGGCGGTGATCACTACCGTGGCGCGGGCGGTGGAGCTCAACGCGCTGGCGCACGAGCTCGACCGCGCGCTCATCGCACACCTTCCCGACCACGGGTCGGCGACGATCGCGGTGCCCGACTATTGTCGTGCCTATCGCAGGACCGGCGAGGCCGCGCTGCGCGCGCGCCAGATCGCGCTGATCGGCGAGGTCGGCAACGCGCTCGACCGATACGTGCGCAAGCCGATGGTCCGCGCTGCGTTGACGATGATGCAGAAGCCGGCGCGTGCCGCAGGACTCGGCGCGCTGCAGAATTTTCTCGATCGCGGCCTCGACGCATTTCGCAGTATGAAGGGCGCGGAGTTTTTCCTCGCGACCGTCTGCGCGCGCGAAACGGCGATCAACGACCGGATCCTCGGCGGTGACGACGCGCCGTTTCCCCCGCCCTGACCCGCCGCGTTACGCACTTGCGCCTGCCTGCGCCGGGTAACGCGACTCGCGTTGCGGCGGACGCGGCGAGTGTCGGGCCGTAGACTATCCGCGCGCGGATTTGGCGGGCTTGTCGGTGAGCAGCTTGTCGAGCTGCGCGTGGATTTCCTTCTCGATCGACGGCTTGAGCGGCAGCAGGAGGAAGCCGAGCGAGACATCGAGCTCGAGCTTGTCCTTCGCGACGCGCATCGTCCCGCGCACGCCGGGTCGCTCGAACTCGATGTTGTCGCCATTCCACGCGTACTCGAGGTCGAAGCGCTTCTTCAGGTCCGAGGCGATTTTCTCGGCCACGTCGCGGGCCTTCTTGTGCGACAACTGGTGCTTGCGGGCGATCGAGATCGACGCCATCGATCCCTCCTGTCGGTAGATCGGGCGAGTATAGCCAACGCGCGTCCGGCGAGCGGCCGGCGGCCCTAGGCGCGGCGACCCACGGCGATCGTCGCGACGACCAGCGCGGCGGCGATGAAGGTCGCGGCGTCCAGCGCTTCTCCCAGCAGGAGCGCCGACGCGAAGATCGTGAAGAAGGGCTGCAGCAACTGGAGTTGGCCGACGGCGGCGATGCCGCCTTCCGCGAGTCCCTTGTACCAGGCGAAGAACCCGAGATACATCGAGATGAGGGCGATGTACGCGAATGCCAGCCACGCCGTCCATGGCGCCGCCGCCATCCGCGCGTCGATGGCGAGCCCGGCGGGAATCGCGACGAACGGCGCGGCAATGACGAGCGCCCACGAAATCACCTGCCAGCCCCCGAGCGAGCGCGCAAGCCGGGCGCCTTCGGCGTAGCCGATCGCCGCCGCGAGCACCGCGGCAACCAGCAGCAGGTCGGCAAGATGGAGCGAGCCACCGCCTTTCCACAGCGCGAAACCGACGACGACCGCGCTGCCCGCGATGGCGCAGGCCCAGAAGCGCCGCGACGGGCGCTCGTGCGCAACAAGCGCGGCCGCGGCCGCGGTGGCGAGCGGCAGCAGCCCGACCAAGACGGCGCCATGCGAAGCGGGCACGTAGCGCATCGCGAAGGCCGAGAACAAGGGGAATCCGACGACGACGCCCGCCGCGACGAGCGCGAGCCGCGCAAGCAGCGCGCGGCCGGGCCAGCGCGCCTTTTTCAACACCAGGACGGATGCGGCGAGGAGCGCTGCGACGACGGCGCGGCCGAGTCCGACGAACACCGGATCGAGGTAAGCGACGGCGAATCGGGTCGCCGGCAGCGTAAGGCTGAACGCGACGACGCCGACAAGCCCCCACGCCATGCCGCGGCGCGGGCGTGCGTCTGCAAAGGTGGGGGGCACGGCGGGTGACGGCATGGGACGTACTTTAATCGGGCGGGTCGCTC
>JBDSLT010000206.1:0-2778 GCA_039916265.1 Casimicrobiaceae bacterium
AGCGCCGTGCGCACGGCCGCGTCGCACCGGTTCGGCAACTGCAGCGGTGCCCCGAAGAGCGCCATCAGGCCGTCGCCGGCGATCTGGCTGACGACGCCGCCGTGGCCAATGATCGCGTCGAACATCAACGTGTAATAGGTGTTGAGGAGCTCGATCGTCTCCTCGGGTGCCTGCGTCTCGGCAAGCGATGTGAAGCCGCGAATGTCAGCGAACATGACGGTACCCTCGACACGCCTTCCGCCGAGCGCGAAGCCCGACCGCTGCAGGTCCTGCGCGACCTCGGGTGTCGCAAAGCGGCGCACGAGTTCCTGCTGCTGATCGCGCAGCCGCTTCTTTTCGAGGCTGGCGCCGATGCGCGCTTTCAGTAGCACGGGATTGACGGGCTTCGACAGGTAATCCTCGGCGCCGAGCTCGATGCAGCGCACCACGCTCTCGATGCCCTCCAGCGACGACGTGACGATCACCGGAACGTCGCGCAGCTGGAGATCGTTCTTCAGCTGTTCCAGCACCTGGAAGCCATCCATCTCGGGCATCTCCATGTCGAGGAGCAGGAGATCGAAGCGCTCGCCGCGCAGTAGGTCGAGCGCGACTCGGCCATTCTCGGCCGAAGCGACGCTGTGACCCTGCAGCTCCAGGCTGCGCGTCAGCAGCAGGCGGTTCACCTTGTTGTCGTCGGCCACCAGAAGGCGGGCGCCGCTTCGCCCCTGCTCACGCATGCTTTAGTTCCATCAGCGCTGTGACGACGCGCGCGTATTCCTCCGTCAGCCCTTCGAGCGGTGCGCAGGCCGCCGCCTGCGCCGCCGCCAAGCCTCCCAGCTCAAGGTCTCTCGCCATCGTCGCGAACGCGCGGGCGCCGAACGTGGCGCCGTTCGACTTCAACGAGTGCGCGGCACGACGGAAGGTGTCCGCATTGCCGGCGGCGAAGGCGCTTCGCAGCTCGGACAGCATGACGGGCGCCTCAGCGAGGAACGTGTCGACGAGCTCGACCGCGAACTGTGCGCCCGCGGTCTCCTTCAGCTCGTCGAACGTCGCTCGATCGATCGTCGGTTGTGTCGTGTCATCCATCTGCGCGGCTTTCCACCAGGTTGAGTGCATCGACTAGCGCGTCGACGCGGATCGGCTTGGTGACGTAATCGTCCATGCCGGCGGCGAGGCACGCCTCGCGATCGCCGTGCATCGCGTTGGCGGTCATCGCGACAATGCGCGGTCGCTGGCCGGCGGGCCATCGCTTGTTGATTTCTCGCGCCGCTTCGAGGCCGTCCATCTCGGGCATTTGTACGTCCATCAGGATCACGTCGTAGGTCTGGCGCTGCACACATTCGACGGCTTCTAAGCCGTTCGATGCAAGGTCGGCACGATAGCCCATCTGCTGCAGGAGCCGCAGCGCCAGCTTCTGGTTCACCACGTTATCCTCAGCGAGCAGGATGCGCAGCGGATGGCGCGTAGCCATGCCGGCGTCCATCGTGGGTTTGACTGGCGCCGCGGCCCGCGGGGCGACGTCCTGGACGAGCAGCGTGATCAGCGTGTCGAACAGTTGCGATTGTCGTAGTGGCTTGGCCAAATACGCCTTGAACAGGCCTTCGGTGTCGCCGGCCTCGCGCCGGCCGAGCGAAGAGAACAGCACCAGCGGCAGTTGCGCGGTGTGCGCGCGGATGCGGCGGGCGAGGCTGATCCCATCCATGCCGGGCATGTGCATGTCAACGATGGCGACATCGAAGACCCCTCCTTGCGCGACCCATTCCAGCGCCTGCTCGGGGGACTCGGTATCGCGCGGTGCCATGCCCCATTTCGCGGTCTGTAACCTGAGGATCCTGCGGTTGGTGGCGTTGTCGTCGACCACGAGCAGGCGTTTGCCTGCGAGTCCCGGCTGCGCGCCGATGAATTCGCGGCGCTGCAGCCGCGGCAACTCGGCCACCGGCGCCCGCAGCGTGAAGCGGAACGTCGACCCTTGGCCGAGGCCTGCGCTTTCGACCCACATGGTGCCGCCCATCAACTCGGCCAGTCGCTTGCTGATGGCGAGACCCAGGCCGGTACCGCCGTACTTGCGCGTGGTGGAGCTGTCGGCCTGGCTGAACGACTGGAACAGCTTGCCGATGCCCGCCGGCGTGAGACCGATGCCGGTGTCGCCCACGGCGACGGCGAGTTCCACCTCGCCGCCCTGTGGCAGCGCGCTGATGCTCACCACCACTTCGCCGGCCTCGGTGAACTTGACTGCGTTAGAGAGGAGGTTGAGCAGGATCTGGCGCAGCCGCGTGACGTCGCCGTTGAGCGCCTGCGGCACCTCGCCCTCGAAGACGTAGGCGATGTCGAGATGCTTCTCCGCGGCGCGCGTGCTGACGAGGTCGAGCGCAGATTCGACGCATTCGCGCAGGTCGAAGGGATGCGTCTCGATGTCCATCCGGCCGGCCTCGATCTTGGAGAAGTCGAGGATGTCGTTGATGATGGTGAGCAGCGCATCGCCGGAGTCGCGGATAGTTGCGGCGTAATCGTGCTGCTCGGCGTTGAGCGGCGTGTCGAGCAGGAGGCCGCTCATGCCGATGACGGCGTTCATCGGCGTGCGGATCTCGTGGCTCATCGTCGCGAGGAACGAGCTCTTCGCCTCGTTCGCGCCTTCGGCGGCCGCACGGGCTTCCTGCGCCTCGTTGAACAGTCGCGCGTTCTGGATCGCGATCACCGCCTGGTCGGCGAAGGTGCCGAGCAGTGCGGTCTCTTTGTCGCTGAAGGGCCGGGGCGGCTGGCGGAAGATGCAGATCGCTCCGATGCCGCGCCCCTCCCACA
>JBDSLT010000207.1:0-17745 GCA_039916265.1 Casimicrobiaceae bacterium
TCGCCAAGCAGACCGAGGTCCTGATGCAGCAGATGCTCGACCGCTACCGCACCGGCATCTACGTGCAGAAGGTCACGCTCCAGCAGGTGCAGCCGCCGGACAAGGTGCAGGCCGCCTTCGACGACGCGGTAAAGGCCGGTCAGGATCGCGAGCGGCTTAAAAACGAAGGCCAGGCGTACGCGAACGACGTCGTGCCGCGCGCACGCGGCATGGCGTCGCGCCTGATGGAAGAGGCCAACGGGTACCGGACCGAAGTGGTGCAACGCGCCGAAGGCGACGCGTCACGCTTCCGCGAAGTGCTGGTCGAATACCAGAAGGCACCCGCAGTCACGCGCGATCGGCTGTACCTCGACATGATGCAGTCGGTGCTCGCCAATTCGAGCAAGATTCTGATCGACCAGAAGAACGGCGCCAATCTCCTCAACCTGCCGCTCGGCCAGCTGCTGCAGCAAGGCGCCGGGGCGGCCGCGGCGCCGGCGGAAAGCGCGACGCCGCCGCGCCCCGCGCCGCCCGAGGCCGGCGCGTCGATCGATTCGGCGCGCTCGCGCGACTCGCTGCGCAACCGCGAGGGAAGATAGGTATGAAATTCACGATGCCCATCCTGGCCGCCGTCGTCGCCGTGTTGCTCGTGGCGTCGCAGTCGATCTACACGGTCGACCAGCGCAAGTACGCGGTCAAGTTCCAGCTGGGCGAGATTATCGAGACGCAGTCGACCGCCGGCCTGTACTTCAAGGTGCCGCTGCTGCAGAACGTCCGCTTCTACGACAGGGTCAACCTGATCCTCGACAATCCGGAGCCCGACCGGATGACGACTTCGGAGAAGAAGCCGCTGCTCGTCGACTTCATCGTGCTGTGGCGCATCCTCGACGTGAAGCAATACTACATTTCCGTCCAGGGTGACGAGGAAGCCGCGCGGCGCCGGCTCTCGCAGACGGTGCGCGCGAACCTCGCCGAGGAATTCAACAAGCGCACCGTGCACGACGCCATTTCGGCCGAGCGCGACAAGATCACCAACGAGACGCGGGTGAAGGCGAATAGCGACGCAGCGTCGATCGGCGTCGAGGTGGTCGACGTGCGGCTGCGCCGCGTGGAACTGCCGCCCGACGTGACCGGGCCGGTGTACCAGCGGATGGAATCGGAACGACGCCGGGTGGCCAACGAGTTGCGCTCGCTCGGCGCCGCGGAGCGCGAAAAGATCCAGGCAGACGCCGACCGGCAGCGCCAGGTGATCCTCGCCGACGCGTATCGCGCCGCGCAGAAGATCAAGGGCGAAGGGGACGGCCGCGCGTCGGCCGTGTACGCGAACGCCTACAGTCAGAATTCCGAGTTCTACACGTTCTATCGCAGCCTCGAAGCCTACAAGGCGACGTTCCACAGCAAGAGCGACATGCTGGTGCTCGACCCCAGCGCCGAGTTCTTCCAGTATTTCAAGCAGTACAGCACTGGGCGCGCGCCGAAGCAGCCTGCCACCAAGTAGACGGTGCGGCGCGAGCGGCCGACCCGGACGATGCGATGGCGAACTCGCTCTGGATCGCGCTTGCGCTCATTCTCGTCGTCGAGGGTCTGCTGCCGTTCGTGGCGCCGCGCCTCTGGCGCGACACGTTCAAGCGGCTGATCGCGCTCACCGACGGTCAGCTTCGCTTCATCGGCCTTTTTTCCATCGGCTTCGGCCTCATCTCGCTCGCGCTGGTCCATGCGTAAGTGGCTCCTGCCCGAGGCGGTGGAGGACGTGCTTCCCGACGAGGCGCTGCGGCTCGAGACGCTGCGGCGCACGCTGCTGGACCTTTTCGCCGCGCGGGGCTACCGCCTCGTGCAGCCGCCGCTGATCGAGCACCTCGACTCGCTTTTGACCGGCAGCGGACGCGACCTGGAATTGCAGACGTTCAAGGTGGTCGACGCCGCGTCGGGCCGGCTCGTGGGGGTGCGCGCCGACATGACGCCGCAGGTCGCGCGCATCGACGCGCACGTGCTGAACGAGTCGGGCGTCACGCGGCTGTGCTATGCGGGCAGCGTGCTGCGCACCGTGCCGTCGTTTCCCGGCGAGTCGCGCGAAGTGTTCCAGGTCGGCGCCGAGCTGTTCGGCGAGCCGCGCATCGACGGCGACCGCGAGGTCGTCGCGCTGCTCCTCTCCTCGCTCGCGCGGGTCGGCGTGCAGGGGCTGCACCTCGATCTCGGCCACGTCGGCGTCTATCGCGCGCTGGTCAACGGCGCAGGTGTCGCCAGCAACGGCGAGGACTCGGAGCTTTTCGGTGCGCTGGCCGCGAAGGACGTCCCCGCGGTGCGCGAACAGGTCGCCAGACTGCCGGGGGCGTGGCGCGATGCCTTGTCCGCGCTCCCCACGCTCTACGGCCCGGCGCAGGAGGTGCTTGCGCGCGCACGCGCGGAACTGCCCGATACGCCTGCGATCGCCAATTCGCTCGCCGCGCTCGCCGCGCTCGCCGACGCTTCGGCGGCAAGCGTCGAGGCGCTGCACATCGATCTCGCGGACCTGCGCGGCTATCATTACCACAACGGCGCCATCTTTTCGGTGTTCACGGCCGGCGTAGCGACCGCCATCGGCAACGGCGGTCGCTACGACGGCATCGGCAAGGCGTTTGGGCGCGCGCGGCCTGCAACGGGCTTCACGCTCGACTTGCGCCAGCTCGCCGGCGTCATCGGTCAGGCACCCGCCTGACGGGCAAGGAGTCGCATGGGCAAGAACGTCGTCGTCATCGGCACCCAATGGGGCGATGAAGGCAAAGGCAAGATCGTCGACTGGCTCGCGGAAAGCGCGCAGGGGGTAGTGCGCTTCCAGGGCGGGCACAACGCCGGTCACACGCTCGTCATCGGCGGCAGGAAGACGGTCCTGCGGCTGATCCCGTCGGGCGCGCTGCATCCGGGCGTCGGCATCTACATCGGCAACGGCGTCGTGCTGTCGCCCTCCGCGCTCATGACCGAGATTCGCGAGCTCGAAGCTGCCGGCGTCGACATCCGCTCGCGGCTCATCGTTTCGCCCGCGTGCCCGCTGGTGCTGCCCGTGCACGTCGCGCTCGACCAGGCGCGCGAGGCGGGCATGGGCGAATCAAAAATCGGCACGACCGGCCGGGGGATCGGCCCCGCCTACGAAGACAAGGTCGCGCGCCGCGCGTTGCGCGTGCAGGACCTGCTCGACCCGCCCCGCTTCGTCGAGCGGCTCGAGGCGCTCTACGCGTTCCACAATTTTTCGCTCGTCAACTACTACAAGCGCGCTGCCGCCGACTTCGCCGCGACGCGCGACGAGACGCTCGCGCTCGCGCTCGAGCTCGCGCCGATGATCGCCGACGTCGCAGGCCTGATCCACAAGGCGCGCGAGCGCGGCGACTCGCTGCTCTTCGAGGGCGCGCAAGGAGCGTTGCTCGACATCGACCACGGGACGTATCCTTACGTGACCAGCTCGAACTGCATCGCCGGTGCGGCGGCGACCGGTGCGGGCATCGGGCCGCAACTGCTCGACTACGTGCTCGGGATCGTCAAGGCGTACACGACGCGCGTCGGAACGGGACCCTTTCCCACCGAGCTGACCGACGACACCGGCCAGGGCCTCGCGAAGCGCGGCAACGAGTTCGGCTCGGTGACGGGCCGCCCGCGCCGCTGCGGCTGGCTGGACATCCCGCTACTCAAGCGTTCGTTCGAGCTGAACGGCGTCGACGGAACCTGCATCACCAAGCTCGACGTTCTCGACGGCATGTCCGAGCTGCGGATCTGCATCGGCTACACGGTGGCGGGCAAGCCGCTCGATCTCATACCCACCGGCGCCGACGCGGTGGCCAGATGCACGCCCGTCTACGAGACCCTGCCCGGCTGGCGCGACAGCACCGTCGGCGCGAAGTCCTTCGACGCGCTGCCACGGAACGCGCGCGCGTACCTGTCGCGCATCGAGCAGCTGACCGGCGTGCCGATCGCGATGGTGTCGACGGGGCCGGATCGCAGCGAAACGATCCTGCGCACGCATCCATTCCAATGAGGCGCTTCGGGGAGAACGGCAGATGAGCCTGCACGTGACGTGGGACCAATACAACACGCTGGTCGAGCGACTGGCGCTCGCGGTCCACGACTCCGGCTTCCGCTTCAACCAAATCATCTGCATCGCGCGCGGCGGCATGCGCGTGGGCGACGTGCTGTCGCGGATCTACGAGCAGCCGCTCGCCATCCTGTCCACGCATTCGTACAGCACCGAAGGCGGCACGCTGCGCAGCGACCTCGTGATCGCCGAGCACATGACGATGACCAAGCCGCGCCTCGGCGACAAGATCCTGCTCGTCGACGACATGGTCGACTCGGGGCACACGCTGCAGGCGGTGCACGCGGAACTGCCGCGCCGCTTCGCGCACATCACCGAGCTGCGCACCGCGGTGCTCTGGTGGAAGGCGTGCTCGGTGTTCAAGCCCGACTATCACGTCGACTACCTGCCGGACAATCCGTGGATCCACCAGCCGTTCGAGGTGTACGACAACCTGCGCCCCGAGCAACTGAGGGAGCGCTTCGCGAGCGTCCCTCAGTCCATGTAGCTTGCGCGGGAGGTATTGCCATGACAAGGATCGCCGCTTTCGCATTCGGGTGCGCATTGGCCGCCGGCGCCGGCGCCCAGACTAGCAACTACTTCCAGGGCGTGACACCGCCCCCCGTCGACATCTACAAGTTCCAGGCGAGCCTGATCGCGAGCCGTGCCGCGCCGGCCGGCGGAACCGGTACGCTGAATCCCACGGTGTACACGCACGTCACGACCGAGCCGAACACGCGCTCACTCGAATGGGCGAACCTGACCATCCTCAACAACAACAGCAACTACGGGTCGAATGTCGCCGTGTACGGACAGGCGAACAAGCGCGGCATCGGAGCGACCTGGGGCGGCGTGTTCGAGGTGCAGGACACCAATGGGACCGGACCGACCTGGGGCGTGGAAATAGACGCCTTCGCCAATGGTCCGTCGCGCTTCGAGCAGACAGGCGGCGGCGAGCGCATCGGCCTTGGCATCGTGCTCGGACGCGCGCGCGACACGACGCGCAAGGCGACGATCGACTACGGCGTCTGGGTGCTCCCGGACGCACTCGACGACAGGAACGCCGACGTCAATTTCGGCGTGATGGTGTCCGCGCACTGCCGTTACGCATGCTTCGCGATGCGCGCGGGCAACAAGCTCGCGTGGGAGGAATCGGCGCAGGTCGCGAGCAAGTTCGACCCCGAAACCGGCATGTGGGGGCTCTACAACGGCGACAATCCGGTGTTCCAGGTGAACGTCGCGACCGGCGAATTGCGGATCAACGGACGCGCGGTCAAAGTCGAGTACCAGTAAGCCGTGCGATGTTAGGATGGTGCCCAGAAGAGGCACTCCGTGCACTGGGTAATTGACTGACTTTGGGACACTTACGGGACAGCCATAAAAGATCGTTGGTTTCAGCTCAGTGGGCACCGTAATGCGTGAGGTGAGCCTGGCTCGAACGCCTTTCCAGGGCCGGCCACAGCGACCGTTTCGCACGCTTAAGCGCGTCGGTGAGAATCTCCTGCTTGCGTACACGAAGTACTGGCCGCCAGCGCTCGAGCGCCTCGGGGCGACCGCGGACCCGTACGTGGCCGTTAGGCGCGACGATGACGACCACGCCGTCGGCTGACGCATCGCGAAGGAGGTCGCGTGTGCTCGCTGTGTTCATCGCGTCTCCTCCTCGAGCGGCCTTTCAACCGCATCATCGGACAATGCAGTGGAGGTTGTGGAAGGTTCTCCGTTTTCATACGTATGCGTGCGTGCGCGCGTACGGTCGATAATGGAAGATGGTCCACATCCTCCACTTCTGAGCTTGAGCCCGACGAATATGTTGCCGGCCGCTCTCGGCACCGGCTTCCCGAAGATCGGGGCCAGGTATCGCGACAGCGCCCTGTTCGACTTAGCCGGTACGCCTTGCTGCTTGCACCAGGTTGCGTAGTCGAGATGAAGGCGGCTGGACTGTTCGAGGCCGGTAGGAATGCGTTCGCAGCGCTCGTCAATCCATTGAGCGATGTCGTCTTGCTCGGCGAGATAGTCGTCGGTCAGCGTGCGTACCGATTCTGGCGGCGACGTGCCCAACCGCTTCCATTCCGCGGCCCCCTGGATCGCCCAAGCCAGCACCGCGCAGAGCGCCTCGGATTTCAAGCGTTCGCGAACGTCTGTTGCCACTCCTGGCGGGAACGCGGCACGAAACGGCACCGCCTGCATCCGGCGCCGAATGGCGTCGTTGATGTCGTTCAGCCGCGGTAGGTGATTGCCCAAGATCATCATCTTGTGCGAGCGCTCGAACTCGAACGGATCGCCACGCATGACCCGCGCGGAAATCTTTGCGTCACCGGTCAAGCTCTTCAGACGCGAATCGTTCCAGGCGGCCGCAACCGGTATCTCGCTTGTAAGCGCAAACCGGATGCCCTGGAACTGCGCCAACTCAGTGGGGTGTCGCTCGACTTTACTGAGCATTAGGACTTCCGACGGAAAGACCTTGGCGTAGCGGCCCATCGCGCGCTCGAGGGCCTCGGCGAAGCTGGATTTGCCGTTCGCGCCGTCACCGAACAGGAATATGATGACGTCCTCCGTCGTGACGCCGGTAAGCATGTAGCCCGCGAGGCGCCGCAGATAGCTCTCGAGTTCGACGTCCCCCAGCGTGATGTTGCGCAGGAACGTGGCCCACAGTTCGGCGCCCTGCGCCGCGTCGGGCGCGGCCCTTGTGATCTTGGTAAGAAGCGCCAGGGGGTCGTGCTCGCGAGCGCCGCCGGTGCGCAGGTCAACGATGCCTGAGGGCGTGTTCAGCAGCCACGGATCGGAGTCAAGTTGCTCCGGAAGTACAACGATGCTCTGATCGGTTCGGGCAAGACGCTCCACGCCCCAAACAAAGGACGCATTGGCCGTAGGGCGCTCATCGAGGCCGCCGGCGACGCGTTCCCAGACGAGACGGCGAATTACATCGTAGACGCGCCCGGTCGAGTCGTCATCCCATCGCTGACCATCCCATTTGAGCCAGCGGCGCCATGCAGGAACGTAGCGGTACATGTTGCCGTAGCGCTCGACGAATTCCATCGCGATTCTGCCCTCGCTCGGGGACGGCCCTCCCGACGGCTCGAACCGCGCGGCTGGTTCCAGCTGGCCGCTCATGCTGTATGAAGGCTCGCGGCGATGCGAGCGTCCATCCAGCTACGTACTTCGGCTTCGATCCAGCCGCGGCTTCTACGGGATATTGCGATGGAAGCCGGGAATTCGCCGCGCCTGACGCTGGCGAGGATCGCCGTCCCGCTTTGGCCCGTGAGGTGCTTGACCTCTCGGAGACGAATGAATCGCTGTGGCCGCTCCGCGTGTAGGGTAGGGCGGGGCGTAGCTTCGGGTGACTGGTCCGGCACTTTGACGCTCCTTTGTGAGGTGCGTCGCCGGACCAACGCAAAAGGGCGCGGTCTCGGCGACGAAAATGGAGCGGGACTGCCGTTCGCTCCTGCTTCGCCAACGAGAACCACGCCCCGCGCTGTTTGCCTGGGGTAGCGGTTACTGTGAGTCGTTTACTTAGTTGCCATTATACGCCTTGGTATGCCATGAGCATATCTGGGCGCCCCGCCGTCGCAACCGAAGTGTTGCTTTACCGACACACAAAGGTGGGCAACTGGCGTGTGCGCTGTTGGGAAATGATTGGATCAAGCGTCGAGTGGGCACCGCACTCCGGAGCAGGAGGGGCGGCTCATCGATTCGCGTACGACCGCGGCAGCAGCTCATCGAGCCCGTTGTCGAGCCACGAGCGCGTGCAGGCTTTGCAGCCGCAGCGTCTGCCGTCACAGGCCGCAGGCACTCCCGCGTCCAGATGCATGGATTACCGTCGTAGCCGCCGGTGTACGGATAACGGAGCAGGGCTTCGGAGGTCCAGATCACACGGTTATGATACCGGCGGCGCAGGCCTGATCCGACGGCCAACCGGACGCGCCGGTTTCGTGGGGCTCAACTTGGCGCAGGGCATCGCGCCGCGACGGTTACAAACTCGTTGGGTGGCGTAGATGCGAATCGATCTCGACATCGAAACTCACGACCGTAGTCTCGGCTTCGATATTGCCGGTGTTGATGGCAAGCTCAGGTCTGGAGCGATCGTGAAGGTACCTGGTGGCGCAAGCCTCGAATATCGTGGATCGCTTGTTCGGAAGGCCGTCGATATTCCAGAGGTACTCAAGTTCATTGTCGATGCTTCTGTCAACGTCGATCTGGGGATCCTTTCCGCATGGCTGTATGACAAGGTCAAGACCAAATCTGTCGAACGCATTGTTATGAGCCGGCGAGTAATTACCGAAATTACGCAGGATCGCATTCGTCAAGTTCTCGTAGAGGTAATTCGCCCCGACGAGTGAAGTGGATGCAACGGTTCATTGTCGTCGTTCAACGATGCCGCCTACCGCGCGTTCAACGAACGCGCCGGTACGTGTCTTCTACTTGGCGAACGCCAGTGGCGCAGTCTTCGCATCACAGACCCTCCACCTGCGTTCCGTATTCGGTAAGCCACGCTTTTCTGCGCTCGAAGTCCGGCATAGCACGCTCGAGTCGCAGCCAGAATTGGGGCGTGTGATGCGGCTCGCCCAGGTGCGTCATTTCGTGGACGACGACATATTCGGCGATGCTCGCCGGTAGCAGCATCGTTTTCCAGTGGAAGTAGAGCAAGGCGTCCTTGCCGCAGGATCCCCATCGGTATCCAAGGTCCTGCACGCGAACGCCCGTAGGGGCCAACTCAATGCGCGCCGCGTACTCCTGGACCTTGTCGGCGAGCCACAGGCGCCCGCGGTCGCAATACCAGCGGATCATGTGCTCCCGGCCATCGCGCGCGAGCCGTTTCGGCATTACGAACCGGCCGCCGACGAGCTTTACCGCAGCGTCGGACTCAGGCACCAGGCGGAGTCGATAGCTGCGCCCGAGGTAGGCGAACCCCTCGCCGTCAACGAATCGCTTGCGGGGGATCTCGCGGCTGACTGCCTGCTTGCGCGCGAGCTGCCTGTAGACCCACATACGCTTGCGCCCAACGAACTCGCGCAATCGCGTGTCGTCGACTCCCAGCGGGGCGGACAGGATTAGCGCGCCGCCGCGGTCGACCGTAATCTCGAGACTGCGCCTGCGGTTGCTGCGACGCACCTCGAAGCGCAGGTCGTTCACAGACAGCACGCTCATGCCTTGCTCAATTGTTGGTGATTCGCACGCGCCAGGTCCATCAGCTTGTCGGTCAGCGTTTCGATCTGCGGGGTGGTCGGCAGCACCCGCGAGTGCATCAACAGCGCGAAGATCTCGGCGTTCAGCGCATCCTGCGCCGGCTTCCGATTTGGTCGCCAGAAGTGTGGCGTGATCTCCGAGACGATCGCGTCCACGACCTCCGCGGTCAAATCGACGAGTTTCTGGCGTTCCGCGTCCGTGATCGCGCGATTGCCGACGGCGGCGTCGACCATGAGCCGAAGGAAGGGTCCGTAGTGCTCCGGCATCTCCGGCACTCCGTCGTCCGGCACGGGACGACCGCCCTTGATCTCGCCGATGAGCCCTTGCAGCGCCAGCGTCAGCTCGTCCCACTGCTCGCCAAGCTCGTTCAGGATGTCGCGCAGCCGCTCGCTCAGCTTGCGGTACAGCACTGGGTCCTGGTCGACGTGCTCTCGAATGTGAGCGCGGATCGCGTGCTCCATCTCGGATGCCTTGGCGCGGTCGTTCGGCTCGCGCGCCACATGCGTCTCGAAGTCCGCATCGGTGAGCGAGATCGGCGGGATTATCGGGTCCACACCCATCGACACGACGTGCTCGTCGATCAGCAAGCGGACCTTCGCCCCGACATCTTTGCCAAGAATCGGCGTGTCGCGATAGCGATTCCGGGCACGCGCGTATATATAGGCGAGCCGCTTGGCGTCGCGCGTGTACGGCAGTGCCTCCGGCCGCGGCAGTACCACGTCCAGCGTATCCAGGAAGGGCTTGAGCTTCACCGAAAACTTCGCGCGCAGCCGCTCGTCGGCCAGCGCCTCCACGCAGGCCTCGATGTCGTCGAGACTCTCGATGCCGCGACTGCGAAACAGGTCGATCACCCGCAGGTGCCGGTCGCGCAGGACGGGGATCTCGTCCCGCAGACTCTGCAACGCGCCGTCGATGTCCTCGTCGGCGTAAACCGCCAGCGCTTCCTTGAGATGGTGCGCGAGTCCGTAGTAGTCGACCACGATACCGAAGCGCTTGCCCTGACTGGTCCGATTGACCCGCGCGATGGTCTGTAACAGCTCGGCCTCGCGGATCGGCCGGTCGAGGTACATTACGCCCTCGATCGGCGCGTCGAAGCCGGTGAGCAGCATCGACTTCACGATCAGGAACGCCAAGGGATCGGACTTGCTCGGGTCCTGGTGAAAGAACGGTTTCTTGAATCGCTCGATGCGCCCCTTCTGCGCCGCGCCGTCGGTCCACGGCCTCCAGGTCGGGTCGTCGTTGTTGCCGCCGGAAATCACCGGCGCAAATTTCAGCCTCCGCAAGGCATCGCGAAAGCGCCATGCCTGCACCTGCGCCTGCACTACCGGCGGTCGTCGGCAGAGTGCCTCGTCGTCCATCGCCTTGTCGTCGACGCTGAGCTGCTCCGCCTCGGCAAGCAACTCGTCGCGCGCTGCCAGGAAGGCGGCAAGGTAGCGCACCACCGCAAGCCGGCTATAGGCGACGACCTGCGCCTTGAAGCCGTTGGGCAGAATGTTGGTTACGTAGTGGCGCAGCATATCGCGCGCCTTGTCGGCAATCAGCGCCGGCGCGTCGAAAATAGGGCCCTTGGTCGCGTACTTCTGACGGATCGCCTCCAGCTCCTCGGGCTTGTGCTCGCGGAACAGGTCCTCGAACAGTTCGTCTAGGTTGGCCCCATCCTTCACCGCACCGTGCGCCGTGCGTCCCTCGTAGAGGATCGGCACGATCGCGCCGTCGTCCTCGGCCTCGCGGATGGTGTAGCGGTCGATGAACTCGCCGAAGATCTCGTGCGTGCGGCGCTTTTCGCCCATCAGGATCGGGGTGCCGGTGAAGCCGATGCGCGCGCAGTTGGGCAGCGCCAGCAGGAGGCTTGCGTGCAGGTCGCCCGCCTGGCTGCGGTGCGCCTCGTCGATAAGCACGAGGATGCTCTCGTCCGTGTTCAGCACCTCAGGCGCTTCGGGCTCGCGCGTCCGCTGCGGCAGGTCGTCCTTGGTCAGGCTACGTTCGCCTACCGCATCGCCGCCGCGTTGCTTCTGGATCATGCCAAAGACGAGCCCCGGCCCCTTCACGCGCACCAGCGCGCGCAGCGCGGCGGCCGATGTCGCGACCTCTACCGATTCGCCGGTAAGCGCGGCGGTCGGCGCGAGCTGGTCTTCCAGGGCCTGCCTGTCGGTCACCACAACAACCTTAAAGCGGCGTAGCGCCGGGTCGGTGCGGAGCTTGCGAATGAGGAACACCATCGTCAGGCTCTTGCCCGAGCCCTGTGTGTGCCAGACGATGCCGCCGCGCCGGTCGTGCTCGCCGTCCTGTAAGCGCGTCTTGCCAGCGCGTAGCCGCTCAAGGGCGCGCGTCACGGCGCGATACTGCTGGTAGCGGCACACGGCCTTCACCGTCTGCCCTTCCCCCTGCATGAAGAGCGTGAAGTGCCGCACAACGTCGAGCAGGACCGCGGGGGCCAGTAGTCCGGCGACGAGACGCTCCTGTTCGGACAGGCGCGGCTTGCCCAACGCGGCGGCCACGTCGGACTCGGTGCGCGGCAGGACGCTCTTCCAGGCCGCGTAGTGGCGGAACGCGGCGCCGACGGTGCCGACGCGGGCCTCGTCGAAGCTGGTGGCGATCAGCAATTGATTGGTGTGGAACAGCGTTTCGTTGCCCTCGTTGTCCTCGACCTCGAAGCTGGCGCGACGCTGGTTGCTATAGCGTCGCAACTGATCCACCGCCTCGGCGAGGGGCTCCGGGCACGAGGGGCTCTTGCACTCCACCACGACGAGCGGGATGCCGTTCACGAACAGCACCAGGTCGAGGACGATGAAAGCCTTGCCGCGGTCGTAACCCGGCGGGCAGTCCACGCGGTACTGATTCACGACAGTAAACTCGTTGCGTTCGGGGTGTGACCAGTCGATGTACTGGATGGTCTGGCCGCGGCCCCCGTCCCATCCGGGCAAACCTTCGACGGTCAGCCCCCCGAGCAGCAGGTCGGTCGTGATCCGGTTCGCCTCCATCAGGCGGTGCGCGCCGATGCGGGTGATCGCGCCGATCGCCTGCGACAGGCGTTCATCGTCGAGCCACGCCAGCGCGTCACCATCAACGTCGCGCAGATTCAGCTCGCTCAGCTTGCGGCGCAGCGTGGCTTCCTGTGTCACTTCGGTAAAGGTTGTGCGCCCACTGCGAGACGGGTAGTCCAGATCCCCTTCGATGTGGCGCCAGCCCATCGTGACGAGCTGTTCAACGAACGGCTTTTCGACGGTAACGAGTTCCCAACCCATGTGCGCGTTGTGATCGTGCGATCAGGTGAGCAGCGGCGTGACGCGCACTCGGCCGGTCAGGATGTCGTCCGAGAGGCCAGCCTTCATAAATCGCAACTTGTCCGAGTTGGCGCCTTCACCTTTCATATGCAGATCAGCCTCCGCCAACCGCTTAATAACGAACCTCTGCTCATTCCGGTCGGTCGGAACTGCGATCGTCAGCTTACGAAACGTTGATTGCTTGATACCTTCGACTGTCGAACCGCTTCCGGTCGCGAACAATCGCCTTCGAAACTCCTCACCGAGAAGCAAATACTTAAGGTATGCGCCGATCAGAAGTTCATTGCTTTGAAGAATGATGATTCGCTGCGCGAAAGCGAGACGCCCCTCGGTGTCGATCTGCGCGACGTTGCCCAAGGGAGCTTCGGTCGTGAACAATACATCTCCCATTTTCGGAATGCCGCGAGTCATCCATTGCTCAAAACTACGATCGCTGATAAATTCGCGAGGCTCGGGATCTATGTAGCCCAACCTGACGTTCTTCGCCGTTATGAGCGGAGTCCCAACATTCGCTTTTGTCGGTGTCTTCCCGCGATAGTCGATAACTCCACCGAGAAATCGTTCGACCGGTCCGACAAGCCACTCCTTGGGTATCCAACCGAGCGTCGATTCCTTGTAGAGATGCGGCGCCTGGTTCTGCGGCGGGCGCAGTTCGCCGTTGGCGTCAACGCCGTGGCTCAGAAGGTCGTGAAGCAGCCCCTGCTTGACGAGCTTGAGCTTCTCGATGATCGCCTCGGTCTGGCGGATGGTGGTAGTCAACGCCTCGATCACGGCCTGTATCACTGGCCTTTCGAGGACCGGCGGCACGTCGATGACCAACGACTGTAGGTCGGCCTTGCTAATGGCCTCGAAGGTGGTGCCCTGAGCAACCCGGCGAAGCGAGGGTGCCGCAGTCTTTACGATCTCCGCGGCGAGGACTGGCTCGACGCCGTGAAGTCGGATCACTGCGAGCCCTCGACCGATGCAGTAGTTACGATCGGCAATATTGATTTCGCCTACAGGCGCTCGAACCGAGATCAGCAAGTCTCCGGCGCGACATTTCTTCAACGGCCGAGTGCAACTAAACCGGGGCTCGGGGTTCTGCGGCCCGAATTCAGCGTTGCCCTGTAAGAACGGTAGGCCAGCCTCCTGCCCGTAGAACACACGAGTAGAGTCAGGTGATTGTCCCATCTCGATGTGAGCCAAGTCGCCAACGCGAACGCGATCGAATCTAAGCGACATAGCCCAGGCCCCGGAGAAACTGATCGAGTGATGTCGATGCTCCCTCGCGCACTCGCTGAATCTCCGACAATGTCACCCTGTATTTGTCCCACCAGTTCCCGAACGTTGCAACGACCTGTTGCCGCTGTGCGCCGACATACCGATCCACGATCGCGAGCATATCGTTATGCAGGATGGTCAGCAGCAGCGTCGCCGCGCCGGCATCGTTCAGGTTATCGCCTGCTACATTGAGGCGCCGCGCAAAGTCCTGCTCTTGTGCCCTGGCCTCCTTCTTTAAGGCGACGAGTCGTCTATTCCATTCCTTGATCTGCGCCTCGTCGACTGCGGGTTCGTCGTCGGCATCTGCGGCATCGCCTTCGCCCTCGCCGGGCTCGGATGTGGCGGCCTTGATCCGGCTCTCCAGCTCTGCCTTGCGCGCCTCCAGCTCGGCGAGCGCCTCGACGAAGTCGGGCATGAGGAAGCGCACGAGCTTGTGCTCCAGAGCGCTGGCCTTCGCCTTCTCGTCCTTCAGCGCGGTGAGGATGCTGGTACGCCAGGCGTCGATTACGCCTTTGCAGCCGCGCGCCAGCAGGGTCAGGAACTCGTACTTGTTGTCGTTCCAGAAGCCGGCCACGATGCCGCGCACCTCGAAACGGCCGAGCAGTCCCACCGGCTCAAGCGCCTCGTCGAAACTCCGAAGCAAATCGTGGCGCAGCTCGACCAGACCCTTCGCGTTGCCGCCCCGACCATTGCGCCGCTCGCCGAGGGCGGTGATGCGCGGACCGTGCTCATGCCACCAAGCGTTGAAGGCGTCGCGCACGGCCTGCTCCATCGCGATCACGCCGGGGGATGACTCGACCACAGGCTTGAGCGCCTGGCGGGTGACCAGCTCGGGCCGGAAGTCGAGGTAGTTGCAATCCTGGCCGTCCGGGGGTTCGGTCAGCAAAATGAGCGGGTCGAGACCATGCGCAGTGAACAGGGGCTGCTTGGCCTCGATCTCAGCCCTCGGCACGCCACCGAGCAGGTGGGCGCGCACGTCCTGCGGCTCGGGCGGCGGTGCGTTGTCGGCGTAGCGCCGGATGTTGAGGTTGAAGTCGTTTTCGCGCAGCGCGTCGATGCCCACAATAGCCGAGAAGCCCGGCACTTCGGCAAAGCAGTCGAAGGTGTCGACTATCTTCTCGATGTGCTCAGGCATCAGGTAGTTCTGCGCGCGGCCCTCGAAGTATTCACGGTCCGCGTTGATGAACAGCACTTTGCCCTGGCGCTCAGGAGACTTGCCGCTCGCATTGCCCTGCCGCTTGCGGATTACAAGGATGCACGCCGGGATCCCGGTGCCGTAAAACAGATTCGCAGGCAGCCCGATCACAGCCTCCACCAGATCGGCCTCGACTATCGCGGCGCGGATAGTGCGCTCTTCGCCGCCACGGAACAGCACGCCGTGCGGCATTACGGTTGCGAGCTGGCCGCCGTCGCGAAGCACCGCGACCATGTGTTGCAGGAACATCAGGTCGGCCTTCTTGCTCCCGAGCGGCACCTCACCGTATCGGAATCGCTCGGCGCGGAACTTGGGAGCCCACAGCGGTTGTCCGGCGCGGTCGGTGTCGGCTGTACCCCAAGTGATCGAGAACGGCGGATTGCTCAATACCCGGTCGAAACGCATCAGCTCGCCGCCCTGCACGTGCTGCGGCTCGGCCAAGGTGTCCTCGTTGCGCAGGTCGGCGGTGGCGATCCCGTGCAGCAGCATGTTCATCTTAGCGATGGACCACACCGTGCCGTTGGCTTCCTGCCCGCACAGGTCGGCGCGCGTGCCGTCGCCGCCATGCTCGTCGATGTATTCCTTCGACAAGATCAGCATGCCGCCGGAACCGACGCAGGGGTCGTAGATGCTGTGGTTCTCCTGAGGCTTCACCAGCCGCACCATCATCCGCACGATCGAGCGGGGGGTGTAGAACTCGCCGCCCTTCTTGCCTGCCGAATCGGCAAACTCGCCGATCAGGTACTCATAGGCGGCGCCCAACAGATCGGGGAACTCGAAGTCCTCGTTGCGCAGCCGATACGCGCTGAAATGCGTCAGGAGTTGGCGCAGCCTAATGTCGGGAATCTTGCTCTGGCCGACTTTGCGGGTGAAATCGATGTGCTCCAGGACCTCGCTCAGGCTGCTGTTGTTCGTCTCCAGGCCGCCGAGTGCTTTGTTCAGGAAGTCGCCGACGTTGACGTGCGCTTCGTTAACCAGGAACTGCCAGCGCGAGGGTGCCGGCACGTAAAACGACTGGCCGTACCAGCGCTTGAGTTCGGCACTCTCGCGCGCCTCGGCGTCGGTTTTGCCGGCGGCAATCTCGGCCTTGATGACCTCCTCGCGCCGCTGGTCGAACACGTCCGAGCAGCGCTTTAGGAACAGCATCCCAAAGATGTATTCCTTGAATTCGGAGGCATCCATCTTGCCGCGCAGGATGTCGGCGGCCTTGAACAAGTGGCGTTCGAGTTGAGGCAGGGTGAGAGGCATTTGACGTGCGTCGGTGTTCTGCGGATTCAGGATAGGCAGAGGTGCGATCGGAGCGCTGGAGCGCCGTGTGAGGAGGTGGGGCCGGTGCGCAATAAACGGCGCGCAACGGAGCGCGCTCCACACGCCAGCTCGCTCCCCCTTGGGTCACTGACGTCCACAGCGGCTTATGCTGCTTAGTCCGCTTACTCGCACTCCTACTTAGCGCATCCTATGTTCGGGGACGGCGGCGACCAGGGCGCTACGGACTGGTATGACCCTTGCCGTGGTCATGGCCGTCCACTCGCTATCTCTTCCGAATGACTCCATCTGCCGATACAGTACCGCACATCGCATCACCAACGGAGGTCCGATTTGGCAACCGACACACACGCGGAAAAGAAAAGCGGCGCCGCCGCGAAGGTCGTTCCATTGTTCGCAGGAAGTGATGCGAAGGAGTCCGAGAAGAAGTGGAGCCGGCCGGTCATGGACTTGGGTTATTGCATCTTGCCGTCGATCCTACTTCAGGCCCAAGGGCGGCTGAACATCAGCGCGCAGACCATGATGGTCATGCTGCAACTGGTTGAGCACTGGTGGCGCGCCGACGGGAAAGTCTTCCCAAGTAAGGAAACAATCGGGGATCGGGTCAACCTGAGCCCGAAGCAGGTACAGCGTCACGTTAAAATTCTGGAGGACAGGAAGCTTGTCAAGCGCATTGCGCGGTACCGGCACGGGCAAGGACGCACGACCAATCAATACGACCTCACCGGACTGGTCGATTGGCTTAAGGCGATCGAGCCGGAGGTGCGGAAGGCAAAAAAGGTGGCGTCCGACGCTAAGAAAGCGGGTGGTCTTCCGACCGCCCTCAGCAAGGCGAAGATAAAGTAGTGCAATAGGCGATGTAGCTCAGCAGGATAGAGCGTCCGGTTTTCGACGTACTATGGCGCGCAATCCATTGTACGGACCGGAAGGTCGTGGGTTCAAGTCCCACCGTCGCACCCCGAGGCTCGGCCCGCGCTCGGTCGCCAACCTCGCGCCTCACCGCTGGAAAATATAGCCCGCGGTCTCGTCCCATATCGTCTCTGTTGAGGCGCTAACTTCCGCGACGCCGTTCTCGCTTATCGCCTTGTCCTTCGTACTGTAGGGCCCTTCCAACCCAGCGTCGTGAGAGACGTAGAACTGCGCACGATAGCGATAGACCGATACGCGCCCGGCTCCCGCACCTGGGCCGCCGCTGTCCCAGTCCTGATAGAAGACCTCCTCGCCGTCCTCGACAATCGCGTCGAAATCTTCGTCGGTGGGTTCACTCTTTACCAGCTTCAACATATCGCTCCCGTCTCGTTCGTCCCCTCAATCAGGCAAACGGTCGCTCATCGACAATGCGCTGTACGGTCCCCGTACCAATCCCGAGCTCCTTCGCGATACTGAGTATCCCTTGGCCCTTGCGGCGGCAAGCCCGGACCTTGGACACGACGCTCAGACTCACGGGCGGCCTTCCAAGACGCTTCCCTTGGGCGCGCGCCCGAGATAGACCAGCTCTAACCCGCTCCTGAATCATCGAGCGCTCAAACTCGGCAAAG
>JBDSLT010000208.1:0-2618 GCA_039916265.1 Casimicrobiaceae bacterium
TGCATCGCGGCTTCGCCGAGCATTCCCTGCACGCTGTCCAGCGTCGCGAGCGCGCGGCCACGGCTTTCGCGTCGCGACACGTAATCGAGCGCGATCGCGAGCGAGCGCTTGGCGAGGCCGAGCCAGCGCATGCAGTGCGTCAGGCGCGCGGTGCCGAGGCGGATCTGCGTGACCTTGAGTCCGTCGCCGACGTCGAGCAGGCGCGCGTCGTCGGGAATCTCCAGCCCGTCGAATTCGAGCTCGCAATGGCCGCCGTGCTCCTCGGGGCCCATGATCGGGATGCGACGCACGATGCGCCAGCCCGGCTGGTCGCGGTCGTACAGGAACGCCGTCAGTCCCTTGCGGGGATCCGCGCCGGTCCTGGCGATCAGGATGAAGTGCTGCGCGGCCTCGGCGCCGGTGATGAACCACTTGCGGCCGCGAACGATCCAGCGCTCGCCGTCCCGGGTCGCCGTCGTCTGCATCATCGACGGATCGGACCCGCTGCCCGGATGAGGCTCGGTCATCGCAAACGCCGAGCGGACGCGGCCGTCGGCGATCGGAGCGAGCC
This sequence comes from Casimicrobiaceae bacterium, assembly GCA_039916265.1. GTDB lineage: Bacteria > Pseudomonadota > Gammaproteobacteria > Burkholderiales > Casimicrobiaceae > VBCG01. Next base: position 551 of record JBDSLT010000208.1, read on the forward strand.
AGCGCGCCTGCTGCGCCGGCGTGGCGACCTTCGCGAGCACCGTCATGTTGCCGTCGTCGGGCGCCGCGCAGTTGAAGCACACCGGACCGAAGATCGATTCGTTCATCGCCTCGTAGCACGCGGCACGGCCGATCACCGACAGGCCGAGACCGCCGTGCGCGACCGGAAGCTGCGGCGCCCACAAGCCTGCGGCCTTGACCTCGCTGCGCAGGCGCTCCAGCGCGGCGGGCGCGATGTTCTCGTGCTCGTCGTAGTTCGCGCGGTCGGCCTCGAGCGGCAGGACGCGCGCGCGGACGAACGCCACCACCTGCTGGCGCAGCGACTCGACGTCGGGGGGAAGCGCGAAATCCATCGTCAGCGCCCTTCGGGGAGGCCCCGCGCGGTCTCGCGCAGCAGGAACTTCTGGATCTTGCCGGTCGCCGTCTTCGGCAGCGGGCCGAAGACCACGCTGCGCGGCACCTTGTAATGCGCGAGATGCTCGCGGCACCACGCCACGACGTCCATCGCCGTGACGCTTTCCGAACCCGGCTTAAGCGTGACAAAAGCACAGGGGGCTTCGCCCCATTTCTCGTCGGGACGCGCGACGACCGCGGCCTCCATGACGCGCGGATGGCGATAAAGGCACTCCTCGACCTCCAGCGAGCTGATGTTCTCGCCGCCCGAGATGATGATGTCCTTGCTGCGGTCCTTCACTTCGATATAGCCATCGGGGTGCCACACTCCGAGATCGCCGGAGCGGTACCAGCCGCCGGCGAACGCCGCGTCGGTCGCCGCCGGATTGTCGAGGTAGCCCTTCATGATCGTATTGCCGCGAAGCATCACTTCGCCGAGCGTCGTGCCGTCGCGCGGGACCGCTTCGCCGGTGGCCGGGTCGCCGATCTGGCATTGCGCGAGGGTGGGCATCGGCACGCCCTGGCGCGCCATGCGGCGCGCGCGCTCGCCCTGCGGCAGGTCACGCCAGCCGTCCTGCCACGCGCACAGCGTGGCCGGCCCATACGATTCGGTCAGTCCATAGAGGTGTGTGACGCGAAAGCCCATGGCCTCCATTGCCTCGATCACGGGCGACGGCGGCGCAGCACCGCCCGTCGCGACATCGACGACGCGCGCAGGGCGCAGCTTCACCTCGTCGGGCGCATGGATCAGCAGATTCAGCACGATCGGCGCGCCGCACAGGTGCGTCACCCCTTCGTCGCGAATGGCCGCAAAGACGCGCGCCGGCTCGACCCGGCGCAGGCACACGTGCGTCGCGCCGGCCGCGGTGACCGCCCACGTGTACGTCCAGCCGTTGCAGTGGAACATCGGCAGTGTCCACAGGTAGACGCTGTCGGCGTCGAGCTTGAACGCGAGCGCATTGCCGAGCGCGTTCAGATAGGCGCCGCGGTGGTGATACACGACGCCCTTGGGATCGCCCGTCGTCCCCGACGTGTACAGCAGCGACAGCGCGTCCCACTCGTCCCGCGGGCCCGGCCATGCAAACGCGGGATCGCCCTGCTCCAGCAGCGCTTCGTAGGTCAGGCTGCCGAGACGCTCGCCCGCCGGCCCCTCCGGATCGTCGATGTCGACGATCACGATATCGTGTTGCGTCTGCGCGAGCGCCGCCTTCACGGTGGGCGCGAACTCGGCGTCGGTGAGCAGCACGCGCGCACCCCCGTGCGCAAGGCAGAACGCGACCGTGCGCGCATCGAGGCGCACGTTGAGCGCGTTGAGGATCGCACCCAGCGCCGGCACGGCGTAGTGCGCCTCCAGCAGCGCGGGCACGTTGGGTGCCATCACTGCGACCGTGTCACCGCGACCGACGCCGTGGCGCGCGAGCGCCGAGGCGAGTCGGCGGCAGCGCGCGGCGAACTCGGCGTAGGTATACGAAAGCGCGCCGTGGCGCACGGCGATCCTGTCCGGCCAGACCAGCGCGCTTCGCGCGAGAAAATCGACGGGGGTGAGCGGGACGTGATTCGCCGGGCAACGTTGCAGCGTGTCCTTCATCGCGACTTCAATCGCGGGTGGGCGGCGACTCGCCGCCGTCGCCGAGCGCACGCTGCATCAGCACGGTGTCGAGCCAGCGATCGTGCTT
>JBDSLT010000209.1:0-3747 GCA_039916265.1 Casimicrobiaceae bacterium
CATCGGCGGATGCCGGCGCCGGCTTGATCGCCCAGCCGTTCCCGCGACGGTAGCCTTCGCCCCACCAGCCGTCGAGCACCGACAGGTTGATGACGCCGTTCATGCCGGCCTTCATCCCCGACGTTCCGGACGCCTCGAGCGGATAGATCGGGTTGTTGAGCCAGACGTCGACACCCGAAACCAGACGCCGCGCGAGTTGCAGGTCGTAGCCTTCCACCAGCAGCAGGCGGCCCTCGAATTGCGGCAGCTGCGCGACGCGCGCGATTTCACGCAGCACGTCCTGGCCCGGAACGTCGGCGGGATGCGCACGGCCGGCGAAAATAAACAGGACCGGGCGCTGCGGATTGCTGACGATGTCGCGCAGCCAGTCGAGGTCGTGCAGCAGCAGCGCGGCACGCTTGTACGTCGCGAAGCGGCGGCCGAAGCCGACCGTGAGCACGTTGGGGTTCTCGGGGTCGGCAAAACGGAGCAGCCGCTCGAGGTGCGTTTCGCTGCCCTGGTTGCGCATGTGCTGCAGCCGTATGCGCCGCCGCACGAGCTCCAGCATCTGCGTCTTGAGGTACTGATGGACCGGCCAGAAGATGTGGTCCGGCAGACGATCGATGTCGTCCCACGCGTTGCTGTGCTGCAGGCGCCGTGGCCAGTCATGCCCGAGGAAGCGATCGAAGATGTCGAACCACTCCACCGCGAGAAACGTTCGCACGTGCACGCCGTTGGTGACGTGATCGACCGGATTCTCCTCGGGCGGGATCTCCGGCCAGAGGCCGCGCAGCATCTGCGACGAGACTCCTCCGTGAATGCGCGACACGCCGTTGTGATAGCGCGAGCCGCGCACCGCCAGCGCGGTCATGTTGAAGTCGTCGCTGTCCGGCGTGCGCCCGAGTTCGAACAGCGCCTCGGCGCTGATCCCGACATTCCTGCAATAGCCGTCGAAGTACTGCCGCATCATGCCGGCGTCGAAGTGGTCGTGCCCCGCGGCGACGGCGGTGTGCGTCGTGAAGACGCTCGACGCCGCGACCGACTCCAGCGCGCCGGCGAAATCGCCTCCCGCCGCGACGCAATCGCGGCAGCGCTCGAGCACGAGGAACGCCGCATGTCCCTCGTTCATGTGCCACACCGTCGGCTTGACGCCAACGGCGGCCAGCGCGCGCACGCCGCCGATTCCCAGGACGATCTCCTGCTCGATGCGCGTCGCCCGGTCCCCGCCATAAAGGCGATAGGTGATGATGCGATCGCGCTCCGTGTTGTCCGCGACGTCGGTGTCGAGCAGGTAGAGCAGCACGTGACCCACATGCACCCGCCATACCCGCACGGCGACCTCGCGGCCCGGAAGGTCGACCGCCACGCGTATCTCGTTGCCATCCGCGTCGACGACCGGAACGATCGGCAGGTCTGCGAAATCCGAGTCGGCATACGCGACGTGCTGGTTGCCGTCGGCGTCGATCGCCTGCGCGAAATAGCCCTGGCGGTAAAGGAGGCCGACACCGACCAGCGGCAGGCGCAGGTCGCTTGCTGCCTTGCAATGGTCCCCCGCGAGGATGCCGAGCCCGCCCGAATAGATCTGCAGGCTCTCGTGAAAGCCGAATTCGGCGCAGAAGTAGGCGACGAGATCGTGCTGCTCGAGCGCGGGTCCGCCGTTGCGCCCCGTCGATGCGTCCTGGTACGTGTCGAAGGCGGACAGGATGCTGTTGAAATTCGACAGGAACGTGGGATCCTCGGCGGCAGCGTCCAGGCGCCGCTGGTCCACGCGCTTCAGAAACGCTTTGGGGTTGTGGCCCACCGTTTCCCACAGCGCCGGATGCAGGCGCTGGAACATCTCTCTCGTCGAGCGATCCCAGCTGTACCAGAGGTTGTTGGCGAGGTCCTGCAGCCGTGCGAGCCGCGCGGGGATGGTCGGGTTGACCTCGATGACGTAGGGCGTACCGGGAGCGTGCATGGGCGTAGGCGGCGAGGGCGTCGCGTTGAAGCGACGGATTCTTGCATGTTTGTGCCGCTGCCGTGCAAAGCCGGGAACTGCGGAGCGAGGGCCCGTGGCTGTTCGAACCTGTCAGGGCGACGGTGCCACGTGACGACGAGCGACGATCATGCGCCTCGCTTCACGGAACCACGAGGGCCGGCGTCCTTTCTGAATCGGGGGATCTATCCCGCCCAGGCAAAGGGCGTGAAGTGGGCGTTGCGCGTGCCCGTCAAATCGTCCCATTTGATGCCGAAGACATTGAAGTGACTGCGCGTCGCCTTCGCGAGAGACAGCCTGCTGCTCACGGGGTGGACCGTGTTGTCCACCGCAAGCGCCTGGCCCGGCGCTGAACCGCTGGCAACGCCTTCGCAAGACTGGTCGACCAGATCGCCGGCGCGCACCGAACGCTTGAGGCCGTCAATCTCGAACTGAATCGGCCTGCGCTCGACACCCGCGATACGGCCGACGAGCGGTCCGAGTGCCGCCATCGGGCCTCCCGCCGCTCCGGTGGCTATCGCGCTGATGGCTTCGACCTGCTCGTCCGAAGCGCGCTCGTCTACGATCAGACCCACGGTGATATTGCCGTCGCCCATGGCGCCTGGTGAATGCATCATGACGATAAAGGTCAAGCCGTCCAGCTTGATCCCATCCTTCGCTCCCTTGTCGATACGCATAGCGATGGCCGCCTTGCAGTCGCCTTCCGTTGGACGACCGGCCAGATTGGATGTGATGCAAGGGCACAGGAAGGTGCAGTTGCACGTCTCCATGTACTCGCCATTGATGTTCCAGCTTGCCATCGCGGTTCCTTTCGGCTGATCGGCACTCGTTCGAGTCCCGCCAACGTTGACCACCAGACGACCACAGGATGCACCCGCCTGTCGACGACCGTACGCCGATCCGCGTTCACGGTCAATTGATCGCCATGGGAATGAAGCGGGTATTGGACGGTGCGATGGCCAACGCAGCGGACTGCCATCGCTTGACAAGTGACGCGTCGCCGCGCACGGTCGAAACATGATTGCATCGACAACGCAAACGCATAGATGACGAGGTCCACTATCGTGGCGGCAGACGGCTCGGCTGCCGAGGGTCGTCGGTGGAAGCCCGCGCTGTGGATGCTGACGCTGAGCGTGATCGGATGGGCTTTGCTGGTCTGGCTGGCACTCGACATGGGTCACCCGATTGCGCAGTTGACGATGCCCGCCTCGTCGATCTGGACGACAGCGAACGTGCTGGCAATCCTGTTCATGTGGGCCGTCATGATGGCAGCGATGATGTTGCCGTCCGCGCTTCCCGCCGTGGTTACCTTCGCGCGCCTGTGCGAGCACGGCGGTGAGCGCCCGCGCTTTTTCGGCTTCGTCGCGGCCTACATTCTCGTGTGGACCGGATTCAGCGTCGCGGCCACGGCCGCGCAGTGGGCGCTGCAGTCGGCGACCATGATTGATCCGATGATCATCAGCACCTCTGCCTGGCTGAGCGCAAGCCTGCTGCTGATAGCCGGCGTGTACCAGTTCTCGCCGCTGAAGCGAATCTGTCTCGCGAATTGCCGGACGCCCTTGGGGTTCCTGCTCGGCGAATGGCGCGCCGGCGTTCGCGGCGCGTTTGTGATGGGACTGCGGCATGGCGGGTTCTGCCTCGGTTGCTGCTGGGCGCTGATGGCGCTGCTGTTCGTCGGCGGGGTCATGAACCTCGCATGGATCGCCGCGCTGTCCATCGCAGTTGCGATCGAGAAGTTGGCGCCGCATGGTGAGAAGGTGGCTTTGGCGCTTGGCGTCGGACTGATCGCCGCG
>JBDSLT010000210.1:0-3803 GCA_039916265.1 Casimicrobiaceae bacterium
ATGCACGCTGCCGAACGCGAAAGACTGATGCGCACGATGTCCGGGGAGCCGCTGCACGCAGCAGCCACGGTGTTGAAGTGTGCGGTCGGACTCGCTCTTCTGGCCCTGATTGCCGTGATCGGCGTCAGTGGCAACAACAATGAAATGGTTGCGTCGGCGACATCCGGCGCCGGACGCGCGTCGACGTGGACGGGAAGCTGGGGCCCGGCCGCGGCGCATCGCAAACAGGTGTTCGACGAGCGCCGCGCGCAGCTGGAAAGTGCGGAGCCGTCGCGTGTCGTGGCCGGATCAGCGCGCGAATACGCAATGGAGCACGTCGCGCCGTAAGTCGGGGAGCCGGCAAACGCAGGTTGCGCCCGGTCGTCCCACGAGCCCCGCCGAATGTACCTCAACAGTCAATGTCAAGGAATCCCAAATGAGCATCCGTCGCACGATCCTACTCGCTGCAACCTTGGCGCTTACCGCTACCGTTCACGCGCACACGTGCTCCGGCGGCACGGATGGCGGCATGGACGCCACCGGCAATCAGTGCAGCAGCGAAAGCCTCACCGCCTCCAGCGGCGCCACGATGAACCCGGCGCCATCCGCCAATTCGCGCAGCGCTGCCTCGATCGGTACTTACGCGGCAGGCGTCGAACGTGCGGCGCATGCGTCGACGGGTGCCGGACGCACCGGCAAGAAGGCAAAACCCGTCAGTCACTCCGCCACCCGCACGCCGCAGATCGTGGGAAGTGCGATCACGGCGGGCATCGAATCGCGTTGAGGAGCACGTCATGCGAAAGACTTGCCCTGATGTACCGCTTCGGCGCAACGCTTTATGGCAGCCAGGTTAGCGCCAACGCCGCCGAGTCCGCACGCTGGGCGGCGACAGCGGCAGAACGGCGTACCGCACTCGTGACAGCCGGTGCCGTGCCGACACGCTAGCCCCGGTCGTTTCACCTTAGCGCGGCAAGAAGCGTACTGCACGCTTCCTCCACCCCGACGTCTACCGCAAAGGAGACGTCGGGGTCTTTTTCTCCTCGGGCGCCGGCTGACGCTACAGGTGCGCGGCGAGCACCGCACCCGCGGCGCCGAGCATGCCGAGGCCGACCGGCATCCGCAGCTTCGCGCCACCCGGCAGATTCTTTTCGGCCGCCATGACTGCTGCCAGCAAGACCATCCAGCCGAGGTTCGCCGTACCGACCACGAACATGCAGAGCATCAGCGCCCAGCAGCACCCGACGCAAAAGACGCCGTGATCGAGCCCCAGGCGGAATGCTTCGCGCGCGGGACGGCCCCCGTGCCAGCGCGACGCCACGAAGGTGAACGGCGAGCGGCACTGCTCGAGGCATCGGTACTTGAGCGCGCTGAACTGGAACAATCCGGCCGCCGCGAGGACGGCCGCACCGGCGACCCACGCGTGCGTGGCAAGCCACGGAATTCGTGCACCCAATGCCACGAGCGCGCTGTCCACCGCATGCGCGAGGATGCCGAACGCGAACCACGCAATAAAAAAACCTCCGACAACGCAAGCGACCAGTCGCGCGTTGTCGGGGCGGTCGCGCGTGATCGCGCGGAAGACGCCCAGGAGCGGATAGGTCGTCGGCATCATCATCGCCGCGATCATCAGCACCCACGCGAGCGCGTAGAGGAGCATCGGCACGACGAGCGTGCCGCCGGGAACGGCGCGGCAAAGCTCCGCGAACGCGCCGACGTCAAGCCAGCCCCCGTGCGCCGCATAGCGCGCATACGGGCTGGCGCTCCATGCGAAGAGCAGCCCCCACGCAGCGAGTGCCAGCGCCCCCAGCAGCGCTGCCAGCGCGACGCTGCGCTCCCCGTAAGTAGGGTCAGAGACGACATTCGCCATAAGTAGGGTCAGAGACGACATATCGTCTCCAGGACTTGCTACGCACGCCGACGGGTTGGGTCGCGGACGGTTCTCGCCGTTGCATCCCCGCTATCGCGGTAAGCGGCAGTAAGTCGTCTCTGACCCTACTTATGCGCGCTGCGCGCTACGCGTCGAATACGAAGGTGCTCTGCAGCGCGTTGTGCCCCTTGAGGTTGATGTCCTTGCCCAGGCCGGCATGGTTCTTCGACCAGTATTCCTTGGCTTTGCCGACGAACACCGGCGCACCCGGCACCGTGGAGAACACGGTGTCCTGCAGCGTCGTCGTGGCGCCGGTCGCGTTCTTGTACGGCTCGAGCTCGGCGAAGCCCGCGTCGCCGACCTTGATCGTCCCGTGTCCGCCTTCGACCGTGAAGATGATCGGCACCTTCTCCACCGAAACCACCTTGCCGACGAGCTTCGCGAGCTCCGCGACAGGCCCGCCCTTCTGGCCGGTGTAGACGCCGAGCAGCGCCTGCTCCTGCTCCGGAGTGGTCTTGTCATCGAGATACACGGCCGCGGTCCAGTTGCCCAGCAGGATGTTCCCCGGCACGTGCGCGAGCATCGCAAGCGTGCGGCCGGTAACGTCGATGCCGTCGACCGTTCCCTTGTCGAAATGCCATGCGACGATCGTGTCGCAGGTGCCGAAATCGGGATCCTCTCCGATCCAGCACGGACATAGAACCTTGCAATTGCAGACTTCGAGCAGGCGACCTTCGAGGTGATAACCCATGCGCACCTCCCTCTGTCAACGATTTGCCCGGCCGCACGCGCAGCAACGCGTGCGGCGGGAACGACGGACGTGCGCGTGGCCCAAGCGCACTGTCGGCGGGACCGCAGTCCGTCCCTCGCACCGCGATCGAAACATTGGGCGCAAGGGCATCCTACCCCCATGCGCCGCGCTTGGTAAGTGCGAATTTTCCGCGCTTCAGCGACGCCCGCCGGCGAGCCTGGCGGCCTCCGGCCGCGCGCGCAGCCGCGCCATCGCCCAAACGCCTACCGCGGGGCCGATCGACAGCGGCACGAAGGCGTAGCGCCAGCCCATCGTGTCCACCCAATGCGGCAACGCGTAGATGGTGATGAGCGTGAGCGTGAAGCCCATTGCCGTCTGCAGCGTGAGCATCGTTCCCACACGCGCGGGATCGGCGAGCTCGGCTATGGACGCTGAGAACTGCGCCGAGTCCGCGACGATGGTCACGCCCCAGATCAGGCACACCGCGACGAGCATCCACGCAGGCCCGCCAAACAGCAGGCCCACCGAGGCCGCGCAGCTTCCACTGATCGCCATCGCGACGATCGTCAGCGTCGTGCGGCCGAGGCGGTCGGCGAGAAATCCGGCGCCCACGCAGCCGATGGCGCCCGCCGCAATCGTCGCGAAGGCTGCAAGCTTCGCGTAGGTGGGCGCAACCGCCGGCGGCAGGCTGGTCGCGAAGCTGGCGCTCAAAAACAAGCCGATCCACGCCCACATCGCGTAGAGCTCCCACATGTGGCCGAGATAGCCGAGGTTCGCGAGCCGCAGCGGCACGTCGCGCCACGCCGTCAGCACGTAATGCGGGTCGAAGCGCGGCGCAGCGGTGCGGTTCGGCCCCAGGCCGGCCGTGCGGATCAGCAGCGCGGCGCCGAACGCGCAAACGGACGCCGCCGCGAGCGGGATGCGCCAGTCGACGCCGCCGAGCGCGTTGAACAGGTGCGGCAGCGCGGAGCCTAGCGTAAGGGCGCCGACGAGGATGCCGACGAGCAGCCCCATGTCCCCTTTCGCCCACGTCGCGGCGAGCTTCATCCCGACCGGGTAGACGCCCGCCATGCACACGCCGGTCGCGAAGCGCAGCAACGGCGCCGCCACCGAACGCGGGTCGACGACGAGCAGCAACGCATTCGCCATCGCGCCGAGCGCCGCCGACGTCGCGAAGAAGCGCTTGAGATCGAGGCGATCGGCGAG
>JBDSLT010000211.1:0-8294 GCA_039916265.1 Casimicrobiaceae bacterium
ACGAATCGGGCAAGCGGCTGTCCACCGCCGACTTGAAGGGGCAGGTGTGGCTGCTCAACGTATGGGCGTCCTGGTGCGTGTCGTGCCGCGTCGAGCACCCGTTGCTGATGCAGCTCGCGCAGGCGAATCTGGTTCCCGTCGTCGGCCTCGACTACAAGGACAAGCCGGACGACGGTCGCGCGTGGCTGGCCGAGCACGGCAACCCCTACAAGATTTCGGTGATCGACAGGGACGGGCGCGCCGGCATCGACTGGGGCGTCTACGGCGTTCCCGAGACGTTCGTCGTCGACAAGAGTGGCGTCATCCGCTTCAAGCAGATCGGGCCGGTGACGGTGGAATCGCTGGAGAAGAAGATCATTCCGCTCGTGCGCGAGCTGCAGAAATCGTGACGTCCGCGATCCGCACGGTCCGCGCGTTTTGCGGCGCGCTGGCGCTCGGCGCCGCGCTGACGCTCGCCGCCGCCGTCGCGCTGGCGCAGGCGCCCGACGCCGCGCTGGATGCGCGCCTGAAACGACTCGAGTCGGAATTGCGCTGCCTCGTCTGCCAGAACCAGACGCTTGCCGACTCCGACGCGTCGCTCGCCGGCGACCTGCGCCGCGAAGTGCGAACGCTCGCCGTTGCCGGCAAGAGCGACAGCGAGATCAAGGATTACCTCGTCGCACGCTACGGCGATTTCGTGCTGTATGACCCACCGGTCAAGACGCTGACGTGGCTGCTGTGGTTCGGTCCGCTGCTGATGCTCGTCGCGGGCGGCGGCATCTGGCTCGCGATCGTGCGGCGGCGTGCGCGCAGTGCCGCCTTCGGGTCCGCCGAACGCGACGCCGCGCCCGACGACGTCGTCGCGAAGGCAAAGCAAATGCTCTACGAGGAGCCCTGAGCGGCGGTCGCGACGATGACGCCGACGCTCGACAGGCTGGGCGCCTCCGCAATCGTCGGCTTCGCACGCGGGCTGACCGGCGTGCGCGCCAGGTGGGAAGGCGGGCCGCCCACGGCCGGACCCCGCGTCTATTTCGCCAATCACGCCAGCCACGGCGATTTCGCGCTCGTATGGGCCTGCCTGCCGCCCGACCTGCGCCAGCGCACGCGGCCCGTCGCCGGCCTCGACTACTGGGACAGCACGCCGCTGCGCCGCTACGTCATCAACCACTTCTTCCGTGGGGTGCTGATCGACCGCCAGACGGAGGCGCGCAAGCAAGACCCGATCCGGCAGATGGCCTCCGCGCTGGAAGGCGGCGACGCGCTGATCGTGTTCCCCGAGGGCACGCGCAACGTCACCGACGTGCGGCTGCAGCCGTTCAAGAGCGGCATCTACTGGCTCGCGCATTCGGCGCCCGACGTCGAGTTCGTCCCGGTGTGGATCGAGAACCTGAGCCGCGTCATGCCCAAGGGGCGCATCCTGCCCGTGCCGCTGCTGTGCACGGTGACGTTCGGCGCGCCCCTCACGCTGCACGAGGGCGAGGACAAGGACGCCTTCGTCACGCGTACGCGCGAAGCGCTGCTGGAACTCGCGCCGCCGCAGATGTGAGCGCCTCCCCGCGAATTGCCACGGCGCGCGCAGCACGGCGAGCGCAACTGACCGCGCCGCGCCGTAGATGACGCCGATGCAGCAGACGCTCGATCTCTTCATCGGCATCGGCCTCGTGCTCCTGGCCGCATCAATCGCAGGCGCGCTGCTGAAGCGCTACGTCGCGCGCGGCGCGCCGCACAGCCTCGTCGACTACCTCAACGCGAGGATCAAGGCCTGGTGGGTCATGGTGCTGCTCATCGGTATCGCGCTGGCCTTCGGCCGCGCGGGCGTTCTGCTGCTGTTCTTCTTCGTCTCGTTCGCCGCGCTGCGCGAGTTCATCACGCTCACCTACACGCGCCGCGCCGATCACGATGCGCTTGCCACGAGCTTCTACGTGATCCTGCCGCTGCAGTACCTGCTGGTCTGGACGCAATGGTACGGCCTCTACTCGATCTTCATACCGGTCTACGCGTTCCTGCTGCTGCCGATCCTCGCCGTGCTCGCCGGTGACACGACACGATTCCTCGAGCGAACGGCGAAGATGCAGTGGGGCCTGATGATCTGCGTCTTCTGCGTATCGCACGTTCCGGCGCTGCTCAACCTGAAGATCCCCGATTACGAGGGCCGCAACGCGCTGCTGATCGTCTTCCTCGTGGTCGTCGTTCAGTCGGGCGACGTGTTCCGGTACGTCTGGGGCAAGCTCCTCGGCAGGCGCCGCATCGCGCCGGCCATCTCGCCGTCGCATACCGTCGAAGGTCTCGCGTGCGGCGTGCTGTCGGCGACGGCGCTGGGCGCGTCGCTGTGGTGGATCACGCCCTTTGGCGTCGGGCAGGCTGCGCTGATCGCCCTCGGGATCAACGCGATGGGCGTCATCGGTGGTCTCGTGATGTCCGCGATCAAGCACGATCGCGGCGTGAGGGATTGGGGCGACGCCGCCGAAGGCCGCGCAGGCATGCTCGACCGTCTCGACTCCGTCGTGTTCGCCGCGCCGGTGTTCTTCCACCTCGTGCGCTTCGGTTGGACTTGAGGCGCCAGGGAGCGGCGCAGCCGGGCGGACTGCGCTGCCCGGTCCGCCTTCAGCCGATCGCCACGCGTTGCGTCGTCCAGCCGACGCGGCACGACCCGACGCGCAATCCGAGGGTTCCCTGGCCGCGCACCGTCCACTTGACGGTACGCGCGCCTGTCGTGCCGCGCGTGTAGGCGTAGTAGAGCGCGCCCGAACCGTCGAAGCGGCCGCGGCCCCAGCCGTCGAGGTGGCCGATCTCGCGATGCGCGAGCGACGGGTCGACCAGCTCGCATTCTTCGCAGTCGACGTCGACCCACAGGGGCTCGTTGTGCGTCAGCGCCTTCGCCGACGCAAGCACGTAGGTCGGCAGGTAGCCGCGGTTCTCGACCGTGACGGTGACCTGGGCGAGCCCCGGCGAGATCTGCGCCACGTCGTCGACGACGATTTCGACGCGGGGCGCCAGCGATGCGACGCGCAGGTAATGCGCCGACTGCGTGCTGCAGACATTGGGGAGCTCCGCCATCGGCGGATTCCACATGCCCACCCGCGGATCGATGCCGCCGACCTCGACCTCGCCCAGTTGCGGGTGCGCGAACTTGCGCCACGGCTTGATCGTGAGGCCCTGGTTCCTGTCGCGATCCCATGCGGCGATCTTCAGCATGTCCTCGCGGGTGATGTGCGTATAGTTGTCGACGAATTTTTTCTTCTTCTCGAGACCGACCTGCTTGAAGAGGTCCCACAGCTCGACGACGTAGGCAACCGCGCCGCGCTGGTGATACGCATAGTCGGTCAGGTCGCCGTGCAGCGGCGTATCGGGCTCGTAGAGAAATTCCTCGCAGCCCGACACCATCGGATAGCCGGTGAGCGTTTCGGCCCAGTCGCCGAGCTGGCGGTAGAGCGCGAGATCCTCCGGATCCATCTTGGCGTCCGGCTTGTCCCCGAGCGGCCGGATGAACACGCCCCCGAAGGTGTGCACGTTGAGCCACAGAAAGATTTCCGGATGGCCGGTCGCGAACTCGACGACCGCGCGCGATTCCGCTTCGCTCAGCGGAAAAGCGCCCGCGCCCACCTGCTTCGAATCCTGCGCCCACGCATACGGGAAGTTACGGTTCAGGTCGGTCTGGTTGTCGGAGAGGAAGAAGGGCGTCGGCACGTTCGCGCCGTCGAAATTCTCGATCACGCCTTCCGGATACACCTTGTAGTAAGGCGGCGGGTCGTCGATCGTGCGCGGCACCAGCAGGCCGGGAAACTCGGGCGCTTCGGCCATTTCGCCCGCGTCGTCGCGAACGCGCATCGCCATCACGAGACCGTCGCCGTCGACGTCCTCGCTGCGCCAGTACGCATGCGCCCGCGCCGGACGCAGGTCGCGCGGCACCGAACGCACGTAGCGGCCCTTCGTCAGCACCACCTCGGCGCCGTCCGGCGACATTCGCGGCAGCACGAAAAAGCGCACGTCGCGCAGGCGCGCGGCGACCGCCGCGGACAGGCCGGCCGGCGCTTCCTTCGCCGCAATCTGAAGGTGCAGCCGCAGCACGTCCTCGGCGACCGATAGCGCGACGCTCGACCCCGCGAGTTCGCTCGCATGCATGTTGCCGTCGATCCAGGCGCTCGGGCGCGCGCGGTCGGGATCCGGGCCGAGCGTGAGAAGCCACAGATCGCGTCCCTCCGGCGTGCGGCCGATCGACGTCAGGCGGCACAGGTCGGGAAACGCCTGCGCCCAGGCACGGAGCTGTTGCGTCAACTCGTCGAAGGAAAGGAGCCGCGCGCGAAAACCCAGCGACAGCTCGTCAAGGCGCGCGGAAGCCGGGCTCGAAGCAAGAGTCGGGGTGGTCATGGGGAATGGCGTCGTCGACGGGGCGCGATCGTATCAGGGTTGGTCAGTCCGGGTGATTTGCCGCAGCGCTCAAAGCGATGCGCCGCACTTCCAGCACAGCTCGAAGTTCCCGGGCGACTCCTCGCCGCAGCCGCCGCACTTCAGCGTCCCGCCACGCGCTGCATCGGCCTCGATCGCGCGCAACAGGATCGTCGCGCGCTCGCGGTCGTCGTCGCGCGCAAGCCACACCTGCGGCTGCGCCACATCGGGCGGCACGTCGCCGACGATCGACGACGCATGCTCGTTGAAAACGTGCGCCTTGATGCCCGCCTGGTTCAGCCGATCGGCGATCAGATAGGCGTCGTACCGATGGCGCGCGACGTAGAAGCGAATCACGCGGCGCTCCGTGGCGGCCGGCACTCGCCGAGGGTCAGCACCAGCCGCTCCAGCAGGCTCGTCAGCCGTTGCGCGCGCTCCGGGTCCCACGCCCAGGGAGGCGCTTCGTCCATGTAGGCGGCCTGCGTCATCTCGAGCTGCAGAGCATGCACGTTGTCGCGCGGGCGGCCGTAGTGGCGCGTCACGTAGCCGCCCTTGAAGCGTCCGTTGGCAACGTGCGTGAAGCCGCCATCGGAGGCGAGGACGCCGGCCGCGGCCTCGGCGATGCCCGCATCGCAGCTCTCCCCGTCCGCGGTGCCGAGATTGAGATCGGGCAGCCGGCCGGTGAAAAAGCGCGGCACTTCGGCGAGGATCGAGTGGCCGTCGAGCAGGATGGCGTAACCATGGCGCGACCGCACGCGGTCGACCTCGTCCGCCAGCGCGGCATGGTAGGTCTCGAAATACACGCGGCGCCGCGCGTCGATCTCGCGCTCACCGGGGACGTCGCCACCGGCATAGATCGCAGCATCGCCGAAAGTGCGCGTCGGACACAGCTCGGTGTTGTCGGCGCCCGGGTAGAGCGCGGCGCCGCCCGGGTCGCGATTCAGGTCGACGACGTAGCGCGAATGCGTCGCGCTCATCAGCGTGGCATCGCAATCGCGCCCAAAGGCGTAGAGCTTTTCCACATGCCAGTCGGTGTCGGGCACCGCACGCGCCGTCTCCGTCATGCGCAGCGCCAGCGCGTCGGGAACGTAGGTTCCGGCGTGCGGGACGTCGACGATCAGCGGCGAGCGCCCGCGGTGCAGGTCGAAGAGTTGCATCAGTGCGCCAGCACGCGCAGCGCCCCGCGATAGCGCGCGAGGACGGCATCCTCGCCGGGATGGCGCCCGTCCCGGACGATCCACGCGCCGCCGCTCATGACGTCGCGGACGGGACGGCGCGCGGGTCCGAAGATCGCCGCGTCGAGCACGTCGTCCGGCCGCTGCTCGGCGAGCGCCGGGTCCGCGGCATCGAGCACGACGAGATCGGCGCGCATTCCGGCTGCGATCGCGCCGGCGCTGCGTCCCGTCGCGCGGGCGCCGTCGCGCGCGCACTGCGCCCACAGCGCGGCGCCGACGGGCATCTCCGGCGACGTCGCGAGGACGTTGCGGCGCCGGTGGCGCATCCGCTGCGACCATTCGAGCTGCCGCAACTCTGCGAAAGGATCGATGACGGTATTGGAGTCGCTGCCGATGCCGATGCGCCCGCCCGCGGCGAGGAACGCGTCGCCGGGGAACGTGCCGTCGCCGAGGTCCGCCTCGGTCGTCGGCGCGAGACCCGCGACGGCGCCGCTTTTCGCCAGGCCGGCGACTTCGCGCTCGGTCATGTGCGTCGCGTGCACGATGCACCAGCGCTCGTCGACGTTCGCCTGCGTCAGCAGCCATTCGATCGGTCGCATGCGGCTCCACGCGAAGCATTCGTCGACCTCGCGCGTTTGCTCGGCCGCGTGGATGTGCAGCGGCGCGCCCGCCGGCGCCATCCGGACGATCTGGCCCAGCTCTTCCGCCGTGACGGCGCGCAGGCTGTGCGGCGCGACGCCGACGACGTACCTGCGCTCCGCGGCAGCGCCGACCAGCCGTTCGAGCAAACGCGAGAAAGAGTGCGGCGAATGGACAAAACGGCGCTGGCTGGCGACGGTCGGCACGCCGCCGAAGCCGCCATGCGCGTAGAACACCGGCAGCAGCGTCAATCCGAGCCCTGCCGTTGCGGCGGCCGCGCACACGCGCCATGCGAGCTCGGCGGGGTCGGCGTAAGGCTTGCCGGCGACGTCGTGGTGGACGTAATGGAACTCGGCGACGGTTGCGTAACCGGCTTTCGCCATTTCGACGTAAGCCTGCGCGGCGATCGCCTCGAACGCGTCGGGATCGATGCGGTCGAGGAAGGCGTACATCGCCTGCCGCCACGTCCAGAAGGAATCGTCGCGATTCGCCGATGCCCGCCCGGTGCGCCCGGCGAGCGCGCGCTGGAAAGCGTGCGAATGCAGGTTCGGCATCGCCGGGACCAGCGGGCCGGCGAGCGCCTCCGCGCCGTCGCCCGGGGAGTCGGCGGCGACGCGCTCGATCTGGCCCGCGTCGTCGACGACCACCAGCACGTCGCGCGCCCAGCCGCCGGGAAGCAGAGCGTGCTGCGCAAACAGACGCGTCGCGCTCACGGCGCGCCCGCGACGTCGACGCTCACGACCAGCGCCACGGCGTCCGGCGCGAGCGGATTCACCCGCAGGACCGATGGCGTGCCCTCCTCCATCTCGACGTAGAGCGATTCGCGCTCGTTGAACCGCAAGGGCACATGGCCCGGCAACAGGCATTCCCATGCGCCTGCCGCCGCGTAGCACAAGCGGAAGCGCGCCGGACGCACGACGCCTGCGTCGTCACGCAGCACCTCGACGCAGCCGCGCGCGACCGCGCGCCTGACCATCAGGTTGAAGTCCTGCACCGGTCCGTCGTACAGCGAGCATTCGTACGGGACCTCGCCGGGGAAGGTCACCGGCTCGAACCGCGCCCGAATCTCCAGCGCGGCGCCGTCGGATGCGAGCCGCACGCCGGCGCCGCGCAACAGCACCAGCGTACGGTCGACGCCGTCGAACACCGAAAAGGGTCCGTCGCGCGCAACGTCCGCCACGCTCGCCCGCCAGGCGAAACCGGCGAAATCGGCCGACTCCGGATGGGCGGCGAGCTCAGTCGTGCGCCCGCCGCCGTTCTTCCACGAGGTCTGGCGGTAGTCGACGGGTGTCAGGATGCGATGCATGGCCGATGGGCGCATGCGCGGCCGGGCCGGTCGCGTGCATGCGAGCCGATTGTATCGCCCGCGCGACGGACGTTGACAGCTGCCCTGCGCACGCCCTAGATTCCCTTCCTCCACCCGCCCTCCCCGGAGACCCCGATGCGTCCCTTCCTCGCCCTCACCGTCGGTGCCTGCGCCGCCGCCCTAGCCTTCACCGCCAACGCGCAGACCAAGGTCGTGATCGGCTATTCGGGTTGGACCGGCTTCGCTCCGCTGACGCTCGCCCGCGACGCGGGCATCTTCAAGAAGAACGGTCTCGACGTGGAGCTGAAGAAGATTCCGCAGAAGGACCGGCACCTCGCGATCGCCTCGGGGGACCTTCAGTGCGCCGCGACCACCGTGGAGACCTGGGTCATCTGGAACGCCAACGGCGTGGCGACCAAGCAGATCTTCCAGCTCGACAAGAGCTACGGCGCCGACGGCATGGCGGTGCGCACCAACGTACAGAAGATCGCCGACCTCAAGGGCAAGACGATCGCCGCGTCGGCGCCCGGCACGGCGCCCTACTTCACGCTCGCGTGGTTCCTGAAGAAGAACGGGCTGTCGGTCAAGGACGTGACGGTCGTCAACCTCGAGCCTGGCCCCGCCGCGCAGTCCTTCGTCGCCGGACAGAACGATGCAGCGATGACGTACGAGCCGTACCTGTCGACGGTGCGCAACGCGCCGCAGGCCGGCAAGATCATCGCGACGACGCTCGACTATCCGATGATCATGGATACGTTCGGATGCACGCCGAAGTTCCTCTCCGAAAATCCGAAGGCGGCGCAGGCGCT
>JBDSLT010000212.1:0-2962 GCA_039916265.1 Casimicrobiaceae bacterium
ATCCGTATTTCGTCGGCAGCAACGTGTTCGTTCCCGCGCTTCTCGCGGGCAACGCCGTCCTCTACAAGCCGTCGGAATTCGCGACCCTCACCGGACTCGCCATCGCCGAGATGATGCAGTCCGCAGGGGTGCCCGAGGATGTGTTCATCCCGGTTGTGGGCGACGGCACGACGGGCACCGCGCTGCTGCGCACGCCGATCGACGCCGTCTTCTTCACCGGGTCCTACGGTACCGGCGCGAAGATCGCGGCGAGCGCGGGCCGGCGGATGATCAAGGTCCAGCTCGAACTGGGCGGCAAGGACCCGCTCTATGTCACCGACGACGTCGACGTGAAGTCGGCGGCGGCGGCGCTCGCCGACGGCGCGTTCTACAACACGGGACAGTCGTGCTGCTCGGTCGAGCGGATCTACGTGCACGAAGCCGTCCACGACGCTTTTGTCGACGCCTTCGTCGCCGAGGTCGAGGGCTTCAAGGTCGGCGATCCGCTCGACGAAGCCACCTACATCGGTGCCATCACGCGCAGGCCGCAGCTCGCCGTGCTGAAGCGGCAGGTCACCGACGCAGTGAAAAAAGGCGCCAAGCTGCGGCTGGGGGGCGGCGTGCTGCGCCGCGCGGGCAACTGGTTCGCGCCGACCGTGCTGACCGACGTCGACCACTCGATGTCGGTGATGCGCGACGAGAGCTTCGGCCCGATCATCGGGATCCAGGCCGTCGCCGACGACGACGCCGCGATCGACCTCATGAACGACACCGAATACGGATTGACCGCGGGCGTTTACGTGCGCGACGAAAAGCGCGGCCGGCACATCCTGTCGCGCGTGAATGCGGGCACCGTCTACTGGAACTGCTGCGATCGCGTGAGCCCGCGGCTGCCGTGGTCCGGCATCAAGCACTCGGGGATCGGCCTGACGCTGTCGACCTACGGCATCCAGACGTTCACGCGACCGAAGGCCTGGCACCTGCGCGCTGGCTAGCGGCCTCGCGCGTCCTGCAACTCCGCGGCCCGCAGCGTGTTCGACAGCAGCATCGCGATGGTCATCGGCCCCACACCGCCGGGCACCGGCGTGATCCACGCCGCGCGCTCCGATGCCGCGGCAAAGTCGACGTCGCCGCAGAGCTTGCCGTCGTCCTGGCGATTGATGCCGACGTCGATGACCGTGGCGCCCGGCTTGATCCAGCTTCCTGGCACGAAGTTCGCCCTGCCGACGGCGGCGACAACGACGTCCGCCTGCCCCACGATGCCCGGAAGGTCGCGTGTGGCCGAGTGGCAGATCGTCACCGTGCAGCGCGCCATTAGCAATTCGAGCGCCATCGGCCGGCCGACGATGTTCGACTGCCCTATCACCACCGCGTGCTTGCCGGCGAGCGCCTCGCCGGTTTCCGCGAGCAGCTGCATGCATCCGTAAGGCGTGCAGGGCCGCAGCGTCGGCGATTTCAGCACCAGCCGGCCGACGTTGTACGGATGAAAGCCGTCGACATCCTTGTCGGGGTCGATCGCCTCGATCACGCGTCCGGCGTCGATCTGCTTTGGCAGCGGGAGCTGGACGAGGATGCCGGACACCGCAGCGTCGGCGTTCAGCGCAGCGATGCGATCGAGCAATTCGGACTCGCCCGCCGCCGCGGGAAGGTCGAACGAGAACGAGCGCATGCCGACGTCGTCGGTGGTGCGCCGCTTGTTGCGCACGTACACCTGCGACGCCGCGTTTTCCCCCACCAGCACGACGGCGAGGCCGGGCGGCGGATGGCCGCCGGCGGTGCGTGCGGCGACCTTGTCGCGGACCTCCGCGGTGACGCGCTGCGCCAGCGCCTTGCCGTCGAGAATTCGCGCCGGCATCGGCTAAGACGGGTCGACCGGCGACGCGTCGACGGGGAGCAGCAGGAAGACGGCAGCGGACATGAAGACGGGGTGGGAGTCGCGATCGGTAGAATCGCCGCGATGAACGGCGACGCAATTCTACCTGCAATCCGCGCAAGGCTCGCCGCGGCGCTGGCAACGCCGCACCCGCGTTACCGCGAATGGCGCGTCGACGGCGCGACGCTCGGTTTCGTCGACGACGCGCGCGCGGCGCGGCTCGAGCGCTTTGGCGACGTGTTTGTGCTGTCGCGCGATGCGGTGGCCTTCGCCGCCGCTGTGGCGTCGTTCGATGCGCGCTGCGCGGCGCTTGCCGCGGTCGCGCGCGCGTTACGCGCCGACGGTGAACTGCCGGCGTGGCGCGATGAGCTGTACGCGGTGGCGCCGTCGTTCGGCGCGCCGCCCGCCTTCCTGCTGGAGCGCGGCGCGGCGCGCTGGTTCGGCGTGCGTACCTACGCCGCGCACGTCAACGGCTTCGTCGCCGACGGCGGCGCGCCGCGGTTGTGGTTCGCCCGGCGCAGCGCGACCAAGGCGGTCGATCCCGGGATGCTCGACAACCTCGTCGGCGGCGGCATCGCCGCCGGCGCGAGCGTGCGCGACACCGTGGCGCGTGAAGCGTGGGAGGAAGCCGGGATCGCGGTGGAGCTGGCGCGCACCGCGCGGGCGGTCGGCGCGCTCCGGCTGCGACGTGCGCTGCGGGACGGGCTGCAGGACGAGACGCTGTTCGTCCACGACCTGGCGCTCGCGGCGGACTTCGTCCCGGCCAACCAGGATGGCGAGGCGACCGCGCATCGCCTGGTCGACTTCGCCGGCGCGGCGCGGATCATCGCCGCCGGCGCCGGTCCCGATGTCGCCACGGTCGACGCGAGCCTCGTCACGCTGAATTTCCTGCTGCGGCACGGCGTGTTCGCGCCCGACGCTCCCGGCTACGCCGAGGCGGCAACGCTGGTCTAGCGCGGTTCCTTGCACGCCGACGCGCCGCAACGTCCCCGCAAGCGTTTTCTCGTGATAGATTGTCAACAATCTACAATCGCTTTTCGAGGACTGACCGCATGGGCTTACCCGCGAAATGCCGCATCGTCATCATCGGCGGCGGCGCGGTCGGTTGCA
>JBDSLT010000213.1:0-7298 GCA_039916265.1 Casimicrobiaceae bacterium
TCAAGAACACTTCGGTGGCGCTGACCATCGGGCTGGTCGAGCTCACCGCCGCGGCACGCTCGATGCAGGAGTTCACGTTCCAGGTGTTCGAGGCGTTCACTGCGGCGACGGTGATCTACATCATCGTTAACCTGATCGTCGTCAACCTGATGCGCTGGCTCGAAAAGAGCGTCGCGGTGCCGGGATTCATCGGCCCTGCGGCGGTCGGCGGAGGAGCGCACTGACATGGGCAATCTCGACTTCAATGTCATCGAGCGCTCGATCGGTTATTTGTTCCGGGAGGGGATGACCTTCACGCTGGCACTGACGGGCATGGCGGCGCTGGGCGGCATCGTCTTCGGCACGCTGCTCGCGATGATGCGGCTGTCGTCGCACAAGTGGCTGTCGCTGCCGGCAACCGGCTACGTCAACCTGATGCGGTCGATTCCGCTGCTGCTCGTCATCTTCTGGTTTTATTTCCTCGTGCCGTACATCGGCGCGTGGATCACCGGCTCCCCGCGACCCATCCAGGTCGGCGCGTACGCATCGTCGGTGATCACGTTCACGATGTTCGAGGCGGCGTACTACTCGGAGATCATGCGCGCGGGCATCCAGTCGGTCTCGCGCGGGCAGGTCTGGGCGGGGTACGCGCTGGGACTCAACTACTGGCAGACGATGGGCAAGATCGTGCTGCCGCAGGCCTTCCGCAACATGATCCCGATCCTGCTCACGCAGACGATCATCCTTTTCCAGGACACGTCGCTGGTCTACGTGCTGTCGATCACCGATTTTCTCGGCGCCGCGTCGAAGATCGCGCAGCGGGACGGCCGCCTCGTGGAGATGTACCTGTTCGCGGCGCTCGTCTATTTCATCATGAGCTTCTCGCTGTCGTACGTCGTGAAGCTGCTGCAGCAGAAAATCGCCATCATTCGCTAGGGAGCGGCACGCCATGCCGATGATCGAACTCAAGGACGTCTCCAAGTGGTACGGCAGCTTCCAGGTGCTGACCGACTGCACGACGAGCGTCGAGAAGGGTGAGGTGATCGTCGTGTGCGGTCCCTCCGGCTCGGGCAAATCCACGCTGATCAAGGTGGTCAACGCACTCGAGCCGTTCCAGAAAGGCGACATCGTCGTCGATGGCATCAAGGTCAACGACCCGAAGACCAACCTGCCCAAGCTCCGCGCGCGGGTCGGCATGGTGTTCCAGAATTTCGAGCTGTTTCCACACCTGACGATCACGCAGAACCTGACGCTCGGCCAGATCAAGGTCCTCGGACGCTCGCAGGAGGAAGCGACGACGCGCGGGCTCAAGTACCTCGACCGCGTGGGCCTCATCTCGCAGAAGGACAAGTTCCCCGGCCAGCTCTCCGGCGGCCAACAGCAGCGCGTGGCCATCGCGCGGGCGCTGTCGATGGACCCGATCTGCATGCTGTTCGACGAGCCGACGTCCGCGCTCGACCCGGAGATGGTCAACGAAGTGCTCGACGTGATGGTCGGTCTCGCGAGCGAAGGCATGACGATGATGTGCGTGACCCATGAGATGGGCTTTGCGCGCAAGGTCGCCAATCGTGTCATCTTCATGGACGAGGGCTCGATCGTCGAGGACGCGACCAAGGAAGACTTCTTCGGCAAGCCGCGCTCGGAGCGGGCACAGCAGTTCCTGGCGAAGATCCTCCATCACTGAGGAACGGGGCGAGCGGTTCGCAGGTCCGGGGCCTCGCGGTCGGCGGCGCGATGCCTTGCCCTGCATGACGTTTGATCGCAGCGGTTCGGAGCGGGCTGCGCGGGCGGCCTATAATTCGTCTTTACGCCCGCCACCTTTCGATGGCTGAAATTCTTTCGCTGCGCGGCCGGACAGCCCTCTCGCCGTTTCGCCTCGCCAAGCTGCGCAGCGCGCTCGCCGCAGCGCATCCTGACCACCGCATCGCGGGCCTTGCCGCAACGTTCTGGCATTTCGTCGAGCTCGTGCGTCCGCTCACACCCGGTGAGCGCGACAAACTCGAACGCCTTCTCGACTACGGACCCCGCGCCGACACCGTGCCGGAGGGCCGCCACCGGTTGCTAGTCGTCCCGCGGCCGGGCACGATCTCGCCCTGGTCGTCGAAGGCGACCGACATCGTTCACAACTGCGGACTCGCGGCGGTGGCGCGCGTCGAGCGCGGTACGGCGTTCACCATTGACTGCGATGGCGCGCTGGGCGCCAGCGATCGGCAGGCGCTGCTGCCGCTCCTCCACGACCGCATGACGGAAGCGGTCTTCGACGATCTCGACGCCGCGCGCGTGCTGTTCACGCACGTCGCGCCGCGCCCGCTCACGACCATTCCGCTCGCGTCGCGCGGCCGCGCCGCGCTGGAGGCGGCGAACGCCGCGCTCGGCCTGGCGCTCGCCGGCGACGAGATCGACTATCTCGAACGTGGCTTTATCGCGCTGGGCCGTGATCCGACCGACACCGAGCTCATGATGTTCGCGCAGGCGAACTCCGAGCACTGCCGGCACAAGATCTTCAACGCGGACTGGATCGTCGACGGCGTGCCCCAGGACCGCAGCCTGTTCGCGATGATCCGCGCGACGCACGCGGCGCATCCGCAGGGGACGCTTGTCGCGTACTCGGACAACGCGTCGGTGATCGAGGGTTCGGGCGCCGCGCGCTTCTATCCCCGCGAGGACGCGCGTTACGGCAGCAGCTTCGAGGACACGGCGATCCTGATGAAGGTGGAGACGCACAACCATCCGACGGCGATCGCGCCTTTCCCCGGCGCGGCCACCGGGTCGGGCGGCGAGATCCGCGACGAGGGTGCGACGGGCATCGGCGCGAAGCCCAAGGCGGGGCTCGTCGGCTTCACGGTCTCCAATCTGCGCATCCCCGATCTCGTGCACCCGTGGGAGTTCGACGCCGGCAAGCCCGAGCGCATCGCTTCGGCACTGGCGATCATGCAGGACGGGCCCATTGGGGCGGCGGCGTTCAACAACGAGTTCGGCCGGCCCAATCTCGCGGGCTATTTCCGCACCTTCGAGATGGAGGTCGACGGCGAGGTGCGCGGCTATCACAAGCCGATCATGCTCGCGGGCGGCGTCGGCAACATCGCCGTCGCGCACGTTCGAAAGCAACCGCTTGCGGAGGGCACGCCGCTCGTGCAGATCGGCGGGCCGGGCATGCTGATCGGCATGGGCGGCGGCGCGGCCTCGTCGATGGCGACGGGCGTCAACGCCGCCGACCTCGATTTCGATTCGGTCCAGCGCGGCAACGCGGAGATCCAGCGCCGCGCGCAGGAGGTGATCGATCGCTGCTGGCAGTCCGGCGACGCGAATCCCATCCTGTCGATCCACGACGTTGGCGCAGGCGGGCTGTCCAACGCGCTGCCCGAACTCGTGCACGGCGGCGGCGCCGGGGGCACGTTCGACCTTCGCGCGATTCCGTCGGAGGAGTCGGGCATGGCGCCGCGCGAAATCTGGTGCAACGAGGCGCAGGAGCGCTACGTGCTCGCGATTCGGTCCACCGACCTCGAACGCTTTGCGGCGATGTGCGAACGCGAGCGGTGTCCTTTCGCCGTCGTCGGCCGCGCGAACGCAGACGGACGGCTAATCGTCGGCGACGCGGATTTCGGCAACCGGCCGGTCGACGTTCCGCTCGACCTGATTCTGGGCAAGGCGCCGCGGATGACGCGCGACGTGCGGCGCTACCACCGCAAGCTTGTGCCGCTCGATCTCGCCGGCGTCGATCCGCGTGCCGCCGCGTACCGCGTGCTGCAGTTGCCGGCAGTGGCGGACAAGACCTTTCTGGTCACCATCGGCGACCGCAGCGTGGGAGGGCTGTGCTCGCGCGATCCGATGGTCGGTCCGTGGCAGGTGCCGGTCGCCGACGTCGCGGTCACGCTGATGGACTTTCGCGGTCATGCGGGCGAAGCGATGGCGATGGGCGAGCGGACGCCGCTCGCGCTGATCGACGCGCCCGCGTCCGGGCGCATGGCGGTTGCCGAGGCGATCACCAACATCGCGGCGGCCGACATCGCGTCGCTGGGTCACGTGAAGCTGTGCGCGAACTGGATGGCGCCCGCGGGGCACCGCGGCGAGGATGCGGCGCTCTACGACACCGTGCGCGCGGTCGCGCTGGACCTGTGCGTGAAGATCGGCGTGTCGATCCCGGTGGGCAAGGATTCGATGTCGATGCGCACCACGTGGCGAGACGGTGGCGTCGACAAGGCCGTCACCGCGCCCGTGTCGCTCGTCGTATCGGCATTCGCGCCGGTCGGCGACGCGCGCCGCACCGCAACGCCGCTGCTGCGTCGCGACGCCAGCGACGCCGTGCTGATGCTGATCGACCTTGGCGCCGGACGGCGGCGCCTCGGCGGATCGGCACTCGCGCAGGTTCACGGCCAGCTTGGCAACGAGGCGCCTGACCTCGACGATCCCGCGCGGCTCACCGCCTTCTTCGCTTTCGTCGGACGTCTGCGCGCCGACGGCCGGCTCATCGCCTACCACGACATTGCCGACGGGGGCGCCTTCGTCACGCTTGCCGAAATGGCGTTCGCGTCGCGCTGCGGACTCGAAGTGGCGCTGCCCGGTGGCGCCGACGTGCTCGGCGCACTGTTCGCCGAGGAACTCGGCGCGATCGTGCAGGTGCCGGCCGATGCCGTATCGAGCATCCTCGCCGATGCCCAGTGGTCCGGCCTTGCCGCATGCGAGATCGGCCGGCCGACGCCGGGCACGCGCCTACGGATCGGCGTCGGCGACACGCTCGTGCTCGACGAATCGCGCATCGACCTTCATCGCGCGTGGTCGTCGACTACGCATGCCATGCAGCGGCTGCGCGACCATCCGGATGCCGCGGACGAGGAGTACGAGCGGCTGCAGGACGCCGGCGATCCGGGCCTCGCGCCGCTCGTCACCTTCGACGCGATCGACGCGATCGCGGCGCCGTACGTCGCCGCGGCGCGCCGGCCCGCGGTCGCGGTGCTGCGTGAGCAGGGCGTCAACGGCCACGTCGAGATGGCGGCGGCGTTCGACCGGGCGGGTTTCGACGCCTACGACGTCCACATGAGCGATCTGTCAGCCGGGCGCCGCACGCTGGCCGACTTTCACGGCTTCGTCGCCTGCGGCGGCTTTTCCTACGGCGACGTGCTCGGCGCCGGCGAGGGCTGGGCGAAGTCGGTGCTGTTCAACCGCCGCGTCTGCGACGACTTCGTGCGCTTCTTCGAACGCGACGACACGTTCGCGCTCGGCGTCTGCAACGGCTGCCAGATGATGAGCGCGCTTGCGGAGATCGTCCCCGGCGGATCGCGCTGGCCGCGCTTTGTGCGCAACGCGAGCGAGCAGTTCGAGGCGCGGCTGGTGCTTGCGGAAATCGTGCGCTCTCCGTCGCTGTTCTTCCGCGGCATGGAGGGCGCGCGCCTGCCCGTCGCAACCGCGCACGGCGAAGGCCGTGCGGAATTCCGTGATGCCGCGCATCTTGCGTCCGCGCAATCGCTCGTGACGCTGCGCTACGTCGACCATCGCGGGAACGCGACCGACCGGTATCCCTACAATCCCAACGGGTCGCCGCAGGGCATCACCGGCCTCACCAGCGACGACGGCCGCTTCACCATCCTGATGCCGCATCCCGAGCGCGTGTGGCGCACGGCGCAGATGTCGTGGCATCCCGAAGGCTGGGGCGAGACGTCGCCGTGGTTCCGCATGTTCGCCAACGCGCGCGCGTGGCTCGGCTGACGCGACGCCCCGGAGCATCCCTAATGAAGCTTATCGTCTACGCGATCGACGGCGTCACGCCGGTCGTCGACCCTGCCGCATTCGTCCACCCGAGCGCCGTGCTGATCGGCGACGTCATCGTCGGCGCGGGCTGTTACATCGGCCCCGCCGCGAGCCTGCGCGGTGACTTCGGCCACATCGAAGTGCGCGCGGGGGCGAACATCCAGGATACCTGCGTGCTGCACGGCTTTCCCGGCGTGGGCACGATCGTCGAGGAGGACGGCCACGTCGGCCACGGCGTGGTGCTGCACGGCTGCATCGTCCGGCGCAATGCGCTGATCGGCATGAACGCGGTGATCAACGACAGCGCGGAAATCGGCGAATCCGCGATCGTCGCGGCGATGGCGTTCGTCAAGGCGAAGATGATCGTTCCTCCGCGCACGCTGGTCGCCGGGATTCCCGCGCGCGTCGTGCGCGAACTCAGCGAAACCGAGCTGGCGTGGAAAATCGAAGGGACGGACAGCTACAAGGAGCTGGCGCGCAGGAGCTTCAAGACGATGACGGCGGTGGCGCCGCTCGCCGCGCCGGAGCCCGGGCGAAAGCGGCTCGACCTGCCCGAGATGCTGCCGCTGTCGGTCCTCAAGGCGCGGACGACTTAGCGGACGCGACGCCGGCTCAGAAGCCGGCCGCCTGCCCGTCGCGGCGGGGGTCCGACGCCGCGACGTAGCCGTCCTCGATCTTCACGATGAGCTGCCCGGCGCCGAAGTCCATGTAGGAGTCGGGGATGCTTTCCATCGTGTGGCCGAGGCCGATCAGTCCCTGGCGCAATTGCGCCGAGGCGCTCGACTCGAGGTCGATCGAGCGGCCGGCGTTTACTTTCCACCGCGGCGCGTCGAGCGCAGCCTGCGGATTCATCGCATAGTCGGTCAGGCGCACGACGGTCTGCACGTGTCCCGGCGGCTGGATCGGTCCGCCCATCACGCCGAACGCCGCCCACGGCTTGCCGTCGCGCGTGCAAAAGCCGGGGATGATCGTGTTATACGGACGCTTGCCTCCGGCGACCTCGTTCGGGTGTCCCGGCGTCAGGACGAAGCCCGCGCCGCGGTTCTGCAGCGAGATCCCGGTGCCGGGGACGACGGCGCCCGAACCGAAGCCCATGTAGTTCGACTGGATCAGCGACACCATCATGCCGTCGGCGTCGGCGGCGCACAGGTAGACCGTGCCCCCGCGGGGCGGCTCGCCGGGGCCGAAGTCCTGCGCGCGCGAAGGATCGATCAGGCGGGCGCGCGACGCGAGGTACGCCGCGTCGAGCAGCGCCTCCGGCGCGATTTTCATGTACCCGGCATCGGCGACGTAGCGCTTCGCGTCGGCGAACGCGAGCTTCATTGCCTCGATCTGCAGATGCTGGCTTGCGACCGAATCGGGCGCGAGCGACGCGAGATCGAAGCGTTCGAGGATGCCCAGCGCGATCAGCGCGGCGATGCCCTGGCCGTTGGGGGGAATTTCGTGGACCTCGACGCCGCGGTAGCGCTGCGCCAGCGGCGTGACCCAGTCGACCGTATGCGCGGCAAAATCCTCGACCGTGTGGACGCCGCCATTCGCACTCGAATGCGTTGCGGTGGCCGCTGCGAGCTCGC
>JBDSLT010000214.1:0-3674 GCA_039916265.1 Casimicrobiaceae bacterium
GTGCGCTGCTTCTCGACGAGCCCTTCAACAAGCTCGACGCGCAACTGCGCCAGGACTTTCGGCGCTTCGTGTTCGATCACGCGCGCGAGCGCTCGCTTCCGGTGCTGCTCGTGACGCACGACGCCGCGGATGCCGACGCCGCCGGCGGTCCGATCGTCGTGCTGGGGGCGTAAAATCGCGGTCCCGGATGAAGCGGCACATCCGAAGGCCCGCGGATCCGTCGAGGAGAGCGCCATGAACGACACCACGCACGACCTGCGCACGCAGCGCCTCGACGAAGTCGCAAGACTCGTTGCGGCCAAGGTTGCACCCGAGCAGCGCGCGACCGTGCAGGCGTTCGTCACGCGCTACTTCAGCCAGGTCGACCCGGAGGACCTGCACGAGCGGACAACCGCCGACCTCTACGGCGCGGCGCTATCGCACTGGAACTTCGCGCGCAAGCGCGAGCGCGGCAGCGCGCGCGTGCGGGTGTTCAACCCTGCCATCGAAGAACATGGCTGGCAGTCGACGCACACCATCGTCGAGATCGTCAACGACGACATGCCCTTCCTCGTGGACTCGGTCACGATGGAGGCGAATCGCCACGGCCTGACGCTGCACCTCATCATGCATCCGATCATCGCCGTGGAGCGCGCCGCGGACGGCACGCTGACGGGCCTCGCCGCCGACAACTCGACGTCGGCCACACGGGAATCGTTCATCCGGGTCGAGGTCGACCGCGTGATGGAGACCGCCGGGCTCGACGCGCTGGCCGCGGACATCGTTCGCGTGCTCGGCGACGTGCGTGCGGCGGTCAACGACTGGAAGCCGATGGTGGCGAAGGCGCGCGAGATCGCCGCACAGGTGTCGAAGGAGCCGCCGCCGCTGCCTGAGGGCGAGGCGCGCGAAGGCGTCGACTTCGTCGTGTGGCTCGCCGACAATCATTTCACGTTCCTCGGCTACCGTTGCCACGATCTCGTCACCAAGGACGGCCAGGACGCGCTGCAGATCGTCGCCGGATCGAGCCTCGGCATCTTTCGCGGCACGGAGACCAAGGACGTCTCGTCGAGCTTCGCGGCGCTGCCGCCCGAGGTGAAGGCATACGCCCGCCGGCCGGAGCTTCTCGTCGTCACCAAGTCGACGGCGCGCTCTACCGTCCACCGGCCGGGCTACATGGACTATATCGCCATCAAGCGCTTCGACGCGCGGGGCGAGGTCGTCGGCGAGCATCGCTTCCTCGGCCTGTACACGTCGACGGCCTACAGCACCGCGCCCGACGAGATCCCGCTGCTGCGCCGCAAGACCGCCAACGTGGTGCGCCGCGCGAGCCTGCCGCAGGGCGGCCATGCTGAAAAGGCGCTGCGCAACATCCTGGCGACGTACCCGCGCGACGAGTTGTTCCAGGTCGCCGACGACGAGCTGCAGAAGATCGCGATGGGAATTCTCCATCTGGGCGAGCGCCAGCGCTTTCGCCTGTTCGTGCGCCGCGATCCTTTCGAGCGCTTCATCTCCTGCCTGATCTACGCGCCGCGCGAGAACTATTCGACCGAGATGCGCCAGAAGTGGCAGGCGATACTGCTCGAGGCCTTCAACGGCTCGAGCTCCGAGTTCAACGTGCATCTGTCGGAGTCGAAGCTCGCGCGCATCCTCATCATCGTGCGCACGTCGCCCGGCCACGTGCCGGACTTCGACGCCCGCGCGCTCGAAGCGCGGCTCGCGGAAGCGGCGCGCCTGTGGGTGGACGAGCTGCGCACGGCGCTCGTCGCGGCGCTCGGGGAGGCGCCGGGCCTCGAAGTCGCGCGGCGCTTCGCCGGGGCGTTTCCGGCCGCGTATCGCGAGGATTACGACGCACGCGCGGCAGTTCCGGATATCCAGATGATGGACGGGCTTTCCGAGGCGGAGCCGCTCGGGATGTCGCTCTATCGCCCGCTCGAGGCGGGACCGGGAATGCTTCGCTTCAAGCTGTTCCGCGCCGGCGCGCCGATGACGCTGTCGGACAGCCTGCCGATGCTCGAGCATCTCGGCATGCGCGTGGAGGACGAGCGGCCCTACCGCATCGCCGCCGAAGGCCGCGCGCCGATCTGGATGCACGACCTCGGCCTGCTGGCGCCCATCGCCGACACCGAAGTTGCGGTCGACCCGCTGAACCAGGTGTTCGAGGATGCGTTCGCGCAGGTGTTTCGCGGGGACGTCGAGAGCGACGACTTCAACCGGCTCGTGGTGCTGGCGCGCATCCCTGCCGTCGAGATCGTCGTGCTGCGCGCGTACGCCAAGTACATGCGGCAGACCGGCTTTGCGCTGTCGCAGACGTTCATCGAGGCGACGCTGGCGACGCACGCCAAGATCGCCGCGATGCTCGTGACGCTCTTCAAGCATCGCTTCGATCCGCAGGGCGGGACGGGCGCGCTCGCCGGGGCCGCCGACGACGTGCGCGCCATCGAGGCTGCGCTCGAAGGCGTCGAGAACCTGTCGGAAGACCGCGTGCTGCGGCAGTACCTCGCGCTGATCCAGGCGACGCTGCGCACCAATTACTGGGTGCACGACGCGGCGGGTGCGCGCAAGAGCTACGTATCGTTCAAGTTCGATCCGTCGAAGGTTCCGGGATTGCCGGAGCCCAAGCCGATGTTCGAGATCTTCGTCTACTCGCCGCGCTTCGAAGGCGTGCACCTGCGCGGTGGCCGCGTGGCCCGCGGCGGGCTGCGGTGGTCGGACCGTCCCGAGGATTTTCGTACCGAGGTGCTCGGCCTCGTCAAGGCGCAGATGGTGAAGAACACCGTCATCGTTCCGGTGGGCTCGAAGGGCGGCTTCGTGCTGAAGCGCGCGCCCGCCGCCAGCGACCGCGAGGCGTTCATTAAGGAGGGCGTGGCCTGTTACAAGGACTACCTGCGTGGCCTGCTCGACCTGACCGACAATCGCGTCGGTGACGCGATCGTCCCGCCGCGCGACGTGAAGCGCCACGACTCGGACGATCCCTACCTTGTCGTCGCGGCCGACAAGGGGACGGCGACGTTCTCCGATTACGCGAACGGCATCAGCCAGGAATACGGCTTCTGGCTGGGCGACGCGTTCGCCTCCGGCGGCAGCGTCGGCTACGACCACAAGAAGGTCGGCATCACCGCGCGCGGCGCGTGGGAGTGCGTGAAGCACCACTTCCACAACCTGGGGCAGGACTGCCAGACGGAGCCCTTCACCTGCGCGGGCGTGGGCGACCTGATGGGCGACGTGTTCGGCAACGGCGCGCTGCTGTCGCCGGTCATGAAGCTGGTCGCCGCCTTCAACCACCTGCACATCTTCGTGGACCCGAGCCCGGACATCGCGAAGACCTTCGTGGAGCGCCAGCGCATGTTCGCGCTGCCGCGGTCCACCTGGCGCGACTACGACGCAACGCTGATCAGCCCGGGTGGCGGCATCTTCGACCGCTCGGCCAAGGCGATCCCGGTGTCGCCGGAGATCGCAACGCTGCTCGACATCCAGGGCACGAGCGTCAGCGGCGAGGAGATGATCCGGCGGATCCTGACCGCGAACATCGACCTGCTCTACAACGGAGGCATCGGCACCTACGTGAAGGCGTCCTCCGAGGACGATGCCCAGGTCGGCGATCGCGCGAACGACCGCGTGCGTGTCGACGCGAAGAGCCTTCGCGCCCGTGTGGTGGCCGAGGGCGGCAACCTGGGGCTGACCCAGAAGGCCCGGCT
>JBDSLT010000215.1:0-13007 GCA_039916265.1 Casimicrobiaceae bacterium
GCCGCGCGACGCACTGTCTCGTCCATTCCGCGCGACGACCTGCCGCACACGGTGCGGCAGAAATTGTCGGTCGGGCCTTCGAAGTCGCAATGCGATGCGCCGCGCAACCGCTGCGTGCGCACGAGGGTGGGCACGGCCTGGGCGATCGACCTGCCACTGCCGAAGAGATTGCACACCGACGGATCCCCGAGCAGCACGACCGCCGGCGCCGTCAGCCGCGCGGCGGCGCGCGTCGCCGTGCCCGAGCGATCGACGGGATCGAGGCCGATCCAGCCGCCCAGCCCCGGAAGCTTGGACGCCGCGATGACCGTCGCCACGCCGCCCGCCGAGGTCCCGATCAGCACTACGCGCGAGCGCCGCGTCGGCGGCAGGCCATACGCGCCGCGCTCCAGCGCACCGACCACGTCGATCACGGCGTCACCGTTGCTCCAGTAGTCGGCGATGCTCGGCAGGTCGGGGGCGATCGCCACGATGCCCGCCTGTGCGAGATCGCGCGCGAGATCGCGATCGCGCGTGCGGTCGCGCGTGAAGCCGTGCGCGAGCACGGCCACGCCGGCGGCGAGATTGTCGAGCGGACGATAGACGTCGACCTTGACGCCGACGCCCGCGAGCGCCGACGTCTCGGTCGTGACGTCGTAGGGAACGGGCTGCGCACGCGCGCCGCCGGCCAGCATGAGCCCGAGCAGCAGGTAGATGGCATTTCGGGCTCGCAGTGATCGCGTCGTCGGCATTCGCAGTGCATCGGGTGGAAGGACGGCGAAAATAAGCGGGGGTGCCGCACGCTGTCAAGCCCATGTGGCAAGCCGGGGCGCGACGGCACACTGCTGTACAGTACCCCGCTTTCCCGCGGCGCTTTGCGCGGGAGGCTCGAAGATGCGCACCGCCACGCTCCATCTGCCGCCGCAGCCGCTCGAATAGGACGCGTTCGTGCTCGTCGTCAAATCGCTGCACATCATTTTCATGGTCGCTTGGTTCGCGGGCCTGTTCTACCTGCCGCGCCTGTTCGTCTATCACGCGCAGGCGTCCGCCGACGATCGCATCGGCATCGAGCGCTTCAAGACGATGGAGCGCAGGCTTTTCGTCGGCATCATGACGCCGAGCGCGGTCCTCACTGTGTTCTTCGGTGCGTGGCTGTGGCTGGGCTACGGGGTCACCGGAGGCTGGATGCACGCCAAGCTCGCGCTCGTCGCGTTGTTGCTGGCATTCCACGTCTACCTCGGGGCGCTGATGAAGACCTTCGCCCGCGACGCCAATCGGCACGGCCACGTGTTCTATCGCTGGCTGAACGAGATCCCGGCGCTGCCGATCCTCGTGGCCGTGGTCTTCCTCGTCGTGATGAAGCCGTTTTGAGCGGCGGGGCGGCGGCGGAGCGCTTTTTCGCGCCCTGTCCGCGCGGTCTCGAGGCATCGCTGGCGGCGGAGCTCGGTCCGCTCGGCGCGAGCGAGGTCGCGACCGTCGACGGCGGCGTTGCGTTCGCCGGCGATCTCGCTTTGGCCTGCCGCGCGAACCTCCAGTCACGCCTCGCGAGCCGCATCCTCTGGCGCGTCGGCGGCGGCGCCTGCCGCGACGAGCGCGATCTTTACGCACTCGTGCACGCGCTCGAATGGCAGCGCCTGTTCAAGGCGGAGCGCACGCTGCGCGTCGACGTCTCCGCCACCCGCGCGCCGATGAAGTCGCTCGAATTCGCGACCCTGCGCGTCAAGGACGCCGTCTGCGATCGCTTCCGCGCCGAGCGCGGCGTGCGTCCCTCGATCGACAAGCGCGCGCCCGACGTGCGTGTGAACGTCTACCTGACCGAGCACGACGCGACGATCTACGTCGACACGTCCGGCGAGCCGCTGTTCAAGCGCGGCTATCGGCGCGAAGCCGACGAGGCGCCGCTGCGCGAGAACCTCGCCGCCGGGCTCATCGCGCTCGCCGGGTGGGCGCCCGGGACGCCGTTCCTCGATCCGCTGTGCGGCAGCGGCTCGATCGTCGTCGAGGCGGCGCTGATCGCAGCGAACCGCGCGCCCGGGCTGATGCGCAGCTTCGGGTTCCAGAAGCTCGAGTGGTACGACGGCCCCGCATGGCAGCGCATGAAGCAGGCGGCGCGCGACGCGCTTCGCCCGGCCCCGCCGGCGCCCGAAATCTTCGCGAGCGACATCGCGCAACCCGCAGTGGCGAAGTGCGCCGGCAACCTGGCGGCGGCGCAGGTACGCGACTTCGTCGCCATCGACCGCATCGACGTGCTGGAACGCGCAGCGCCGGCGGCGGCGGGCGTCCTGCTCGCCAACCCACCGTACGGCGAGCGCCTCGACGACGCCGCGCGGCTCGCCGCGTTCTATCCGAAGCTCGGCGACGCGCTGAAGCGCGGCTTCGCTGGCTGGACCGCCTGCTTCCTCACGGCCGATCTGCGGCTCGCGAAGCTCATCGGTCTCAAGGCCGCGCGGCGCACGCCGCTGTACAACGGTGCGCTCGAATGCCGGCTGTTCGCATTCCCGTTGGTCGCGGGGTCGATGCGCGAGAAGGCGCCGGTGCTAAAATCGCCGTAACTTCAGGTCGAGACATCCATGCCGCTGCTGCCCTCCCGCCACTACGAATCGGACCACACGAAGTTCATCCGCGAGTTGCTTGAAAAGCGTCCGCAGGTCGAGGAGGACCGGCGGCGCGGCCGGGCGATCTGGTGGGACAAGCGGCCGCGCGAGCTCGAGCTTCGTCGCGAGATGGACGAAGGCAACGTGCCGCAAAAGCCTTACGTCTATTCGAGCGGGTAGCCGCGCCGCGCCTCAATCGCGCGCCGCCAGGCGCGCCGCGCCGTGGATGAAATAGCGCGGCGTTCGCCCGATCGATCCGTCGAAGC
This sequence comes from Casimicrobiaceae bacterium, assembly GCA_039916265.1. Classification (GTDB taxonomy): domain Bacteria; phylum Pseudomonadota; class Gammaproteobacteria; order Burkholderiales; family Casimicrobiaceae; genus VBCG01. The sequence continues at coordinate 2,840 of JBDSLT010000215.1, forward strand.
CCAGTGCCGCCAGCCGCGCGTTCAACGGCGCGGGTTCGTGGAAAATCTTCACGATGCGGTAGCTGCGCCCGTCGTTGAGCTTGCGCGTCACCGCGCCGGACGCGGCGTCGGGTCGCGGATGGTCGCGCGCGGTCGACGTCGGGTCGTGCGCCGAATCGATGACGTACGCGAAGCCACCCGGACGCAGTGCCTTGGCCACCGTCGCCCAGAGCGCGTCGAAGCGCGCGTCGGGCACGTGCGACAGCCAGAAGCTCATGAACACGAGGTCGTAGCGCGCCGGGGGCGTCCACTCGAAGAGATCCGCCTCGACGTAGTCGACGTTGGCGTGCGCCACGCGCGCCCGGTTGAGCGCGATCACTTCGGCAGATGCGTCGACGGCGGTGACCTGCGCGGCCGCCGCCGCGAGGTGGCGTGTGAACAGCCCGGTGCCGCACGCCAACTCGAGCACGGTGCGCGGCCCGCGCGCGGCGAAGAACGCGGCTAGCGCCTCTTCGACCTCGCGCACGTCGGCGAACCATTGCGCGTTGAGTTCGGCGCCGCGATTCCAGCGTCCCTCGCGAAACCACCACTGATCGTATTCGGCGGCGCGATCGCGGTAGTAGGCGATCTGCTCCGACAGCACCGGGTCGGCAGAGGTCACGGGACGCACGCCGCGCATGATAGCGCCGGCGCCCTCGCCGCCGCCATTCGCAGTTCACCGGGCGGCGTTCGCCACCCGCCGAGCGTGAGCGGAGCGGTCCGCCCCGCTAGAATGACGCGATGATGTCGCGCTCCCGGCTCGACCCCGCCGCAAATCCCCGTAGACGCTTCGGCACCGCGCGCGTCTTCGCGCTGGTGCTCGCGATCGCCGCGACGATCGCGGGCGCCGAGTTCTATGCGCTCCACCAGTCGCGGCAGGCGCGACTCGCGCCGCCGCCGGTGCCGTCGAGCGCCGCAGCGAGCGTCGCGCCGACTGCGCAGGAAGACGCCCCCATCGGCGCCATCGACTCGCCCGCGGGCGAGGCCGTCGTCGGCCCGCGGGTGACGATCTCCGGCTGGGCGCTCGCGAGCGCCGGCATTCGCGAGGTCGCCGTCCGCGCCGAGGGCCTGGCGCTCAAGGCCGCGATCGGCGTCGCGAGGCCCGATGTCGCGCAGCTCAAGCCCGGGTACCCCGACGCGGCTTCCGCCGGCTTCGAGTTCACCGGCGACCTGAGCTCGCATCCGGCGCCGCCGGGGACCGACCGGCGGGTACTCACCGTCGTCGCCGTCGGCAAGGACGGCCGCGAGACGGTGCTCGGCACGCGCAGCGTGATCGCGCCCGACGCGCTCGCACGCTGGCGCGGCCTGGCCCTTCGGGGCACGCCGTTCCACCTGCTGCCTGCGCTGTCGGGCGTGTCGCTGGGCGGCGCAGGCGGCCTCGACACCGAGTACACGCCCTACGTATCGGCGACGACCCCCATCGGCATGCGCGTGCCCATCCTCTACATGCGCACGACCAAAGGGCCCGCGTTCGATTACGCCTTCGACGCTGCCTGGGACATCGAGCGCCGCTGCGGTGAGCGGCGCATCGCCGAGGATTCGCTCGACGTCACGCTCGCGCACGCCAGGACCCACGCGCTCCCGGTGCTGATCACGCTGAACGGCGGCATCTGGGCGGATGCGTCCTGCGACGTTCCCGCGTGGGACATCAACGACAAGCTGGAAGCGGAACCGCGCAACTGCCAGTGGAACGAAAAGAACGAAGTGATGCCGGACGACGCGCTGAAGCACCTTCCCGGCTCGCAGGACGCACCGGAGCTCGGCCGCTCGCTGACCTTCAACGTCTACGCGCGCGACGTGCGCCGCTACAAGAAGCGCAACCTGCAGCAGGCGGCGGCGCCGCTCGTCGCGTTCATGCGCGAGCGCCCGGCGCTGTTCGTCGGCGTGTCGCTCGACCCGGATACGTACCTCAATCCGTTCTTCGGCGAACAGCAGTGGTACGACTACAACCCGGGAACGCTGCGGCAGTTTCGCCACTGGCTCGCCGGCACCGGACCGTATGCGGGGCCGTCCGAGCCGGGCGTGCCCGACCTGTCGTCTTACCGCCGCCGCAAGCCGCTGTCGCTCGACGTCGTGTCGCGGCTCGCGGGGCGCGCGTTTCGCACGTGGGACGAGGTCGATCCGCCGCGCCGCTTTTCCCGCGACGCCGCGCACCCGTTCTGGCGCGATCCGTGGGTCCGCGAATGGGAGGTGTTTCGCCGCCACCTCGTTCATCTGCACTACGACGAGCTCGCGCAATGGCTGGTCGAGGCCGGCATGCCGCGCGATCGAATCTGGTCGTCGCAGGGCTTCATGGCGCCCGCGATGGGCGCAATGCCGTTCGCGCTCACCATCGAGAGCCCGGTAAAGAATTTCGACTCCGGCGGCATGTCGGTGGAAGGCGCCAAGCCGCGCGGCGGGCACCTGGGCGCGATCCTCTATGGCGGCGCCGCGGTGGACGATGTCGTGATGGAGAACGGCAAGCAGCTGTTCGCCACGCTCGCCTCGATCGATCCCGCATTCGCGGTCGTCGAGTTCAACACGGCCGATCTGCGCAATCCGGAGGCGCTGCCGACGTACGCGGCCGGCTATCGCGCGTTTCGCGACCTCTGGAACGCCGGCGCGCGCTACGTGTCGCCGATGGCGTGGAACGGCAGCAACGGCGTCAACGCCGGTAAGCCCGGCTTCGTCACGTTCACGGCGTGGCGCAACACGCCGCTCGAGGATGCTGCGCGCGACTTCATGGTCGGGCGCGCCGGGCTTCCGCTCGGCGCGCTGCTGTGGACCTTCGGCTCGCCGCAGCACGCGGACGGCGACGGCTGGGTCGCGGAGACCGGCGCCATCGCGCTGGCGCGCGGCGCGCTGATGCTGTCGACCGATCCGCAGGGGCGGGTCGCATTGACGTCGCCGCGCGGCTTGGCACTCGCGCCGGAGCGCATCGGGCGCATCGTCGCCGGTCTGCCGCGCGATGCCGGCATCGCGGCGATCGCGGTCTACGCGCGCGCGGCAGGCGCGACGAACTGGGTGCAGATCGCGCACGCACGCGACGACGCGCTCGTCGCGGCGGCCGCCGGAAGGGTCGTGACGCGCCACCGCGCGGCGCACGCCGCGCCGGCCGATCAGCTCAAGGTGGAAATCCGCTTCGCGGCGCCCGCGACGGCGGTGCCGTTGACCCGCATTGCCGTGCTTCCGTCGGGCGGGTGAGGTCAGCGCTCGTCGACGCGGAACTCGACGTATGCGCGGTCGCGCTGCTGGCGTACGAATTCCTGGAAGCCTTCGTCGCTCTTGCGCTGCCGCAGCGCCTGGCGGGCCTGGTCGCGGCGGCGCTCCAGCGTGACGTCCTGCTTGCGCCGCTCCAGCACCTGGATCAGGTGCCAGCCGAACGGCGTGCGCACGGCAACGGACACCTCGTCGGGCTTGAGCTTTTCCATCGCGCGTTCGAAATCCGGCACGGTGTCCCCTGTCGATAGCCAGCCCAGATCGCCGCCCTTCGCGCTCGACGCGTCCTCGGAATTGATGCGCGCGAGCTCGTCGAACTTGGCGCCCGACGCAATCCGCTCGCGCAGCCGATCGATCTTGATCTTGCCCTCGGCCTCGGACGTGCTCTCGTTGACCTTGATCAGGATGTGGCGCGCGCGCGTTTGCTCGACGACCGTGGGCTGGTCGCGGCTGCGCTCGTCGACGAGCTTCACGATGTGAAAGCCCGCGGGGCTGCGCAGCACCGCCGAGACGTCGCCTTTTTTCATCGTGCGCGTGGTGTCGACGAACACCGAGGGCAGGCGCGCCGGCGTGCGCCACTCGAGGCTGCCGCCGGACGTCGCGTCGGGCGCATCGGAAAAGCCGGCCGCGACTTCGGCGAAGGGCTTGCCGCCGTTCACCAGCGCCAGCGCCTCTTCCGCGCGCTTCCTGCGGCTTTCGATCTGCTCGGCGCTCGCCTGCTCGGGCACCGTGACGTAGATGTGCGACAGCAGGTACTCCCGCTCGCCGCCCGCCTGCGAGGCGACCGTCGCGAGATAGTTGTCGACCTCGGCGTCGGTGACGCTGAGCTTGCTGTCGACCTCGCGTTCGCGCAGGCGCTGCAGCACGATCTGCCGGCGAATGTCCTCGCGATACTGCGCGTACTGGATGTTCTCGCGCTCCAGCACCTTGCGGAACTCGTCCGGCTTGAGCTTGTTCTCCTCGGCGATGCGCAGGATTGTCCGCTCCACCGTCGTGTCATCCACGCGCACGCCCGTTTCCTTCGCGTACTGCGTGAGCGCGCGCTCGGTGATGAGGCGCTCCAGCACCTGCTTGTCGAGCACGTCGTTGGCGGGCGGGGCGATGTTCGATGCCTTGAGCTGCTCCAGCAGGATGCGCCGGTGCTCGCGCAGGTCCCATTGCGTGAGCGCCTCGTCGTTCACGACGGCAATGACGCGGTCGAGCGTGACCACGGGTAGCGCGGCGCGGGGCGATTGCGCAAACGCCTGCGCCGCGCACAGCAGCAGCACGGCGGCCGCAGCGCCGCCGATGGCGGAAGGAATGCCGAAATTACGGCGCGTAAAACGCATGAGGTACCTCGCCTTCAGAGCCTGTTTGGGCAACTCGATCTGGCAATGAGCGTTGGAGCTTCAGAACCCGGGGAGCGGATCGAGCGTCCGGTCGCGAACGGTGAGCGACGGATCGTTGACGGGGACGTAGCCGGGCACGCTGCGGCGCAGGAGCTCGAGCGGGCTGGTGCCCACGCGCGCGAGCCCGTTGAGCTCGAGCTGCAGGAACACCGACGTCGACGTCTGCTGCGTCGTGGTCGTGAGCCGCTGACCCACCACGCGCAACACCCAGCAGTCGCCATTGTACTCGATGCCCGCCACGGCCTCGAGGGTCTTGCGGGGCACCGCGAGCGAGTAGTTCCAGCGTCCGAGCAGCGTCAAGTGGTTGGAAACCGGCCATTGTCCGGAGATGTCGATCTGCTTGATCTGCTGCAGACCGCCCGATACGTCAACGAGTTCCCGCGCGTACCGCCAGGTCGCGTTGAGCGCGCGGCCGGGCCCCGGCGAATAGCGCACGCCGGCATTGAAGCGCTCGACTTCCGAGGAATCGAAGTTGTAATCGAGCAGGCTGTTCAGCGCCCAGACCTCGTTGAGCTTACCCTCGGCGCCGAACAGAAAGTCCGACCTGCCCCCCGAGCGGGGCGGCTCGTTCAGCGTCACCTGCTGGTCCTTGAAATAGAAGCGCTGGCCCACCGCGAGTCGCAGGCGCTCGGCGCCGGTGGCCGGCTCGATGAAGCGCGACGTCAGCGCAAGGGTCAGCTGGTTGGCGTCACCGACCCGGTCGTAGCCGATGTAGCGGTTCTCAGTGAACAGCGACGAGAAGTTGAAGTCGTCGAGCGCCGTGTCGAACACCGGCGCCTGGCTCTGATTCTTGTAGGGGATGTAGACGTAGAAGGCTCGCGGCTCGAGCGTCTGCACGACATCCGTGTCGAACATCCGGCTTTCGCGCTCGAACACCAAACCGCCGTCGAGGCTCGCGATCGGCACCGTGAAATTGGGCCGCTTCGCCGGCAGTGCCGACGTCGTCTGGTCGAGAACGTAATCCCAGTATTGAACGCCGGCACGCGCGGTGAAGAACCACGCCGCGCCGCGGCGGTCCCAGGCGACCCGCGGCGACAGGACGAAGCGGTCGCCCGTCGGCGTCAGCGCACCCTGGCTGAACTTCGCGAACTCGGTGACGCCGCTCCACGTCAGCCCCATCCAGTCCGTCTCATTGAGCGTGCCGAGAATCTGCGGCAGCCGGTTGTACGGCGGCGCGATCGGCGGCTGGTTGGGGTCCTGCAACGTCTGGAAGCTCTGCGCGCGGGCGAGCAGCGACCACGGCCCGGAAGACGCGAGCAGACCGACGTCGCGCGGCAGCGTCTTCTGCGACGTGATCGCGACGCGGTCGGCGAAGTCGGCGAAATACGTGTCGTCCGAAACCTTGTTCAGGTTGACGAAGCCGGCGAGCCACGGCGCGAACTGCTGGTTGTGCTTCCACGACAGCGCGTAGCGCGCCTCGTGCGTCACGCGGTCGTCGGGGAGAACCTCGGCGTTCGCTTCGCCGACCGCCCGCCCCCACGGCGGCGCGTCGTCGCCCAGCAGATAGCGGAACTGGCCCCCTATCTGCAGGCCGCGCTTGGTCATGATCCGCGGCGTGATCGTCGCGTCGTAGTTGGGCGCGAGATTGAGGTAGTAGGGGATGCTCGCCTCGAAGCCGCGCACGCCCGTCGAGCCGAACGTCGGCGTGAGGAAGCCCGACTTGCGATCGTTGGACAGCGGAAACTCCAGCCACGGCGAGTACATCACCGGCACGTCCATGAAGTACACGCTTGCGCGGCGCGCGGTGGCGACCTTGCGCAGGGTGTCGACCTCGAGCTCCTCGCTGGTGAGATACCAATCGCGATTGGGCGCGATGCACGTCGTGTAGCGGGCGTCGGTCACCTCGTATTTGTCGGGGCCGGTGAAGCGGATCTCGGTGGCCGAGCCGCTCGCATTGGCTTCGGTGACGTAGAACTGCGGCGCAGTGAACGCGCCGAGTTGCGTGTCCCGCTCGTAGCGAAGCTCCGGGCCGGTGATCCAGTCGAAGCCGCGCCGGATCACCACGTTGCCCTTCGCCCAGATCTCGTCCTTGGCGGTGTCGTAGGACAGCCAGTCGGCGAGCACCGTCTCGTAACGCGAGCGCAGCTCCACGCTGCCCTCCGCGGTGATCTTTTCCTCGTTGCCTTCGAGGCGATCGGCACGCAGGAACACCGCGCTGCGCGGCGCCTGCCCCGCGGGTGCCGTCGTGCGCAGCGCCGGCGAAGGCTGCGGAGGCGTCGAAGCCAGCGGCGAGCCGCGCGGCGCCGCGGTGCTCGCGGACGGCGGCGCGAGTTCGCGCGCCAGCCTGAGGGAGAGCTCGTCGGCGCAAGCCGGCCCGGCGGCGATCAGCGCCGCAAGCGCGGGCGCCCATGCGCGCGCGCGCATCAACGAAACGACGAAGGAAGGGCAACGCGACATCGAGTGCGCAACATCGATCCTGCTAGAATTTGGGCGATTCTAGCGCGCCGCCCGTTGACCTCCCTTCCCGCCCCCACCGACGCGCGCCTGGCGGCCCTGCGCGTTTGGCTCGAATCGGTGCTTTGCACCGGCGCTTTCACCCTCGCGCCGGCGTCCGCGGACGCGAGTTTTCGCCGTTACTTTCGCGTCACGCTGGCGCAGCCGACGGCGCTCGCCGGCGATGCCGCGACGCTGATCGCGATGGACGCGCCGCCGCCGCAGGAGAATTGCCGCCCCTTCGTCCATGTCGCCGCGCTCCTCGCGCAGGCCGGCGTCAACGCACCCGCGGTGCATGCGCAGGATCTCGACCGCGGCTTCCTGCTGCTGACCGACCTCGGCTCGACGACCTATCTTCGCGCGCTCGACGAACACAATGCCGATGCGCTGTTCGCCGACGCGCTGGACACGCTCGTGCGCTGGCAGTCGGCGACGCGCGCGGGCGCGCTGCCCCCGTACGACGCGCCGCTGCTGCGGCGCGAGCTGATGCTCTTCCCCGAATGGTACGTCGCGCGCCACCGCGGCATCATGCTGAGCGCCGCCGAGCATGCGTCGCTGCTGGCGGTCTTCGAGCGCATCATCGCGGCCAACGTCGCGCAGCCCAGGGTGTTCGTCCACCGGGACTACATGCCGCGCAACCTGATGCTGACCACGCCCAATCCCGGCGTGCTCGATTTCCAGGACGCGGTGATCGGCCCCATCACCTACGACGTCGCCTCGCTGTTCAAGGACGCGTTCCAGAGCTGGCCCGAGGAGCGCGTGCTCGACTGGACGATCCGCTACTGGGAGCGCGCCCGGCGCGCGAAGCTGCCGGTCGCCGCCGACTTCGCCGCGTTCTGGCGCGACGTCGAGTTCATGGGCCTGCAGCGCCACCTGAAGGTGCTCGGCATCTTCGCGCGGATCTGCCATCGCGACGGCAAGCCGGGCTACGTCGAGGACACGCCGCGCTTTCTCGCCTACGTGCGTCCGGTCGCGCAGCGTTACCGCGAGCTGGCGCCGCTCGTGCCGCTGGTCGAGCGCCTCGCCGAGCCGGCACCCACCGCGGGCTGCACTTCGTGACGCAACCCCTGTGATCGGCGCGATGATCCTGGCGGCGGGCCGCGGCGAGCGGATGCGCCCGCTGTCCGACGCGGTGCCGAAGCCGCTGCTGCGCGTCGGCGGCAAGCCGCTCATCGTCTGGCAGATCGAAGCGCTGGTTCGCGCGGGCCTGCCGGACATCGTCGTCAACGCGTCGCATCTCGCCGCGCAGCTCGCGGATGCGCTCGGTGACGGCGCCGCCTTCGGCGCGCGCCTCGCGTGGTCGCGCGAGCACGAGCCGCTCGAAGTGGCCGGCGGCATTGCGACCGCGCTGCCGATGCTGCCGCCCGGCCCGGCGATCGTCGTGTCGGGCGACGTCTGGAGCACGTTCGACATCGCAACGCTGGTTGCGCGAGCGCGGACGATGGGCCGCGACGCCGGCGCGCCGCGCGCGCATCTCGTGATGGTCCCCAACCCGCCCTACCATCCCGACGGCGATTTCGTGCTGGACGGACACACGCTCGCCGCCGCCGGCAGCGGCCCCGCGCTGACCTTCGGCAACATCGCGGTCTACGACACGGCGCTCTTCGCCGGCGTCGCGCGAAACGTGAAGCGGAAGATGCTGCCGCTCTTCAACTCGTGGATCGCGCAGCGTATCGTGTCGGGTGAGCGCTTCGACGGGCGATGGGCGAACGTCGGCACGCCCGCCGATCTCGCGGCGCTCGATGCGCATCTCGCGCGTGCGCCGCTTGCGACCTGATTGTCCCGGACGATCGACATGCTCATTCCCGCAGCCAACCCCTTGCTCGAGTTCCCGGGCCTGCCCCGGTTCGACGAAGTCACGCCGGCGCACGTCGCGCCGGCGGTCGACGCGCTGCTTCAAGGCGCGCGCGCAACGCTCGCCGCAATCGAGCGCGACGACACGCCGCCCACGTGGGGGGCCGTGGTCGCGCCGCTGATGGACCGCCTGGACCGCCTGCACCGCGCGTGGAATGCCGTGCGCAACCTCAATGCCGTCGTGAACACGCCGGCGCTGCGCGACGCCTACCACGCGAACCTCCCGAAGATCACGGCGTTCTATACGGACCTCGGGCAGAACGACGCCGTGTATCGCAAGTTCCGCGCGCTGCATGCAGCGCCCGAGTTCGCTGCGCTGTCCGGCGCCGCGCAACGCATGATCGACAACGAGATTCGCGACTTCCGGCTGGGCGGCGCCGAGCTCGACGCCCCCGATCGCGTGCGACTTAAAGCCATCAAGGAAGAGCTCGCCGAGCTTGGCGCCGAGTTCGACGAGCACGTCCTCGACACCGAGAACGCGTGGGCGCATTTCGTGGCGGACGCGGACGAGCTCGCGGGGGTTCCCGCGGACGTGGTCGCGCAGGCGCACGCGGCAGCCGCAGGCGATGGCAAGCCCGGCTATAAGCTCACGCTGCGGATGCCCTGCTACTTGCCGGTGACGCAATACGCGGACAACCGTGCGTTGCGCCGGACGATGCACCGGGCCTTCGCCACCGTCGCCTCCGAGGTCGCGGACAATCCGGCGTGGGACAACGGACCGCTCATCGAGCGCATCCTGCAACTGCGCCGCGAGACCGCGACGCTGCTGGGTTACCGCAGCTTCGCCGAAGTGTCGCTGGTGCCGAAAATGGCGCAGTCTCCCGCGGAAGTGCTCGCCTTCCTGCGCGACCTCGCGGTGCGCGCGCGACCGTTCGCGATGCGCGATTATGCGGAGCTCGAGACGTTCGCCCGCGAGGAGCTCGGGCTCACCGACTTTGCGCCCTGCGACATGTCGTACGCCTCCGAGAAGCTGAAGGCGCGCCGCTACGCGTATTCGGAGCAGGAGATCAAGCGCTACCTGCCCGAGGACAAGGTGATCGGCGGCCTGTTCCGTCTCGTCCAGACGATCTACGGCGTCACGATTCGCGAGGCCCACGCGCCGGCGTGGCATCCGTCGCTGCGCTTCTTCGAAGTGCGCGACGGCGCCGGCACGCTCGCCGGCGAGTTCTATTTCGACCTCTACGCGCGGGAAGGCAAGCAGGGCGGCGCGTGGATGGACGACGCGATCAATCGCCGCCGGCTCGGCGACACGGTCCAGCATCCGGTCGCGTACATGA
>JBDSLT010000216.1:0-5017 GCA_039916265.1 Casimicrobiaceae bacterium
GGCATACAGGCGAGGGCGCCCGGGGTAGCGACCGCCGCGGCCCGCGTAAGCGACATACTGCAGCGCCGCGAACACCGGCAGCAGCAGGAAGAGCAGGTAGGAGCCGTAGCGCAACGCGCCGTCGACCAGCCGCTCGGATTTTTCTGACGTGGAAAACCGGTTGAACCGGTCGAAACGAGCGCGCAAACCGCGCAGTACCACCGAATCCGTGCCACGCACGCCGAGATTCAGTTCGTCGTCGATCGTGAGCGTGAACCAGTCGATTCCCGCGTATTTCCGGACAACTGCGGGGGGCGCGCGGGCGTTCTCGCCCTCCTCCGCTTTCGTGCCTGCCGACGCGGTCTTGTCGCCGCTGTCGACGATCAGCAGGCTGCCGGTGTCCCCCTTTCCGATCTCGAGGCGAATCACCGCGAACAGGATCAGCGACATCGCGAGGAACAGCCGGGCGGGCCGCACATAGAACCGCCGCCTGCCGGCGAGATAGGCCAGCGTGAGCGCGCCCGGACGGAACGCGAGCGCGAACAACGTCCGCCACAGGCGCCCGTCCCAGTCCACGAGCCGGCCTGTGGCCTCGCGCATGAACTGGCGCGCCGTCGGCAACGAAACCTGCGTTTCCTGCCCGCACTCGGCGCAGTAGCGGCCCGGCGCGAGGGCGCCGCAGTTGCGGCACGGCAAGCCGTGGGTCGCGCCTTGCGCGCTCGTCATTCGCGGGGCGCCCGTCGCTCGCCGCCGGCGCGCGCGAGTACTTCGTCGACTCGCGCAAGGATGCCGCGCAGGATGTTCACTTCCTCGCGCTCGAGCGTCGCGCGCCCGAACAGGCGGCGCAATCGCGGCAGCAGGCGCTTGGGAAGCGACGGATTGAAAAACGCGAGAGCGGTGAGCGTGCTGCGCGCGTGAGCGTGCAGCCCCTCCACCTCGTCCTGCGTCGCGCGCGCGAAGACCGGCGCGGACCAGACCGCATCGGACGACGCCGCAATTCGCAGCTCGTAAGCGACGACCTGGACCGCCGCGGCGAGATTGAGCGATCCATAGTCAGGGTTGGCGGGAATCGTCGCGGCCACCGCGCAGCGCGCCAGCTCGTCGTTGGTGAGGCCCGACATCTCGGTGCCGAACACCAGCGCGACATCGCCGTGCTGCGCGTGTGCAACGGCCTCCGCCGCCGCGGCGCGCACCGGAAGCACGCGTCCCGCGAATTCGCGCGGCCGCGCCGACAGTCCGATCGTCAGCGCCGCCCCCGCGAGCGCTTCGTCCAGCGTGCCGACGACGCGAGCGGCGTCGAGAACGTCCGTAGCGCCGGAGGCGCGGGCCGTCGCGTCGGCATCGGGAAAGCGCTTCGGCGCGACGAGGACGAGCCGGTCGAGGGCCATCGTCAGCATCGCGCGCGCCGCGGCGCCGACATTCCCCGGATGGCTGGTGCGCACGAGGACGATGCGCATGCGCCGCAGCGCATCCGCTGTGCGGACAGGAGCGGACGACGGTGACGACGGTGACAACGGCTCAGGCATGGGGAGCGCGAAACGGGCAGCGGGTAGAATACCGATCGTCCGCTCTTTTTACACGCCATGCATCCGATGCTCACGACGGCCGTGAAGGCCGCCCGCCGCGCCGGCAACATCATCAATCGCGGCGCGCGCGATCTCGATCTCCTCACGGTGACGGTCAAGGGGCCGAAGGACTTCGTCAGCGAGGTCGACCGCGAGGCCGAGCGCACGATCGTCGAGACGATCCACGCCTCGTACCCCGACCACGCGATCCTCGCCGAGGAAGGCACGAGCCGCGACAAGAATCTCGATGCCGAGCATGTCTGGATCATCGATCCTCTCGACGGCACGACCAACTTCCTGCACGGTTTCCCGCAGTACTGCGTCTCGATCGCCCTGTCGCATCGCGGTCTGGTCACGCAGGGCGTGATCTTCGACCCGGTGCGCAACGACCTCTTCACCGCCACGCGCGGTCGCGGAGCCTTTCTGAACGACCGGCGCATCCGCGTCTCGCGGCGCCAGCACCTGCGCGATTGCCTGATCGGAACGGGCTTTCCGTTTCGCGACGGCAGCTTCCTCGACACGTACCTGCAGATGATGAAGACGATGATCACGCACACCGCGGGCCTGCGGCGCCCCGGCGCCGCCGCGCTGGACCTTGCCTACGTCGCCGCGGGCTCGTACGACGGCTTCTTCGAAGTGGGTCTGAATCCGTGGGACGTCGCCGCCGGCAGCCTGCTGGTGCTCGAGGCCGGTGGACTGATCGGCGACCTTTCCGGCGAAGGCGACTACCTGCACGGTGGCCAGGTCATCGCTGCCAATCCCAAGATCTTCTCGCAGATGGTGCAGGCGCTGTCGCCGTTCCGAGTCGCGCTGGAACGCGAGCGCGCAGTCGCGACGGCGCCGCGCTGACGCAACGGCCGCGTCGTCGCGCGGCCGCCCGTCCCCACCGTCAAGCATCGTCCTGTTTCACCTTTGCCGCGTCCTCGCCGGGCGCCGGTGTGTTCGCCGCCCATTCGTTCAACAGCGCGTAGCCGAGCGCCAGCAGCACCGGGCCGAGGAAAACGCCGATGAAGCCGAAGGCGACGACCCCGCCCAGCACGCCGAGCAGCACGAGCACGAACGGCAGGTCGCTGCCCTGGCTGATGATGAGCGGCCGGAGGATGTTGTCGATCGTCGATACGACCAGCGCGCCCCACGCGAGCACGAAAATGCCCCACCCAGTCTCGCCGATGTTGAGGAGCCAGAGTCCCGCTGGTAACCAGACGAGCGGCGGCCCCACGGGTACCGGCGACAGCAGGAACGTCACGAATCCGAGCAGCGGCGCCGCCTTGATGCCGGCGATCCAGAAGCCGAGTCCGGCGAGAACGCCCTGCACGATCGCCGTGCCGAGGATGCCCAGCACGACGCCGCGCACTGTCGCGATCGCGACGAACGCGAGGTGCGAGCCGCGCTCGCCGGCCAGGCGGCTCAAGCCGCCGCGCAGTCGGCCGGTGATGTCCTCGGCGTCGCGGAAAATGAAAAACGCGATGAGGATCGACAGTCCCAGTTGCAGCAATGCGGCAGCGATCGTCGCACCCGACGCGAGCGCCACCTTGCGCGCGGGCTCGATGTACTTGCGCAGTTCGGCCATCATCGCGGCGGTGTCGTGCGCCATGCCGGCCCAGTAGCCCGCGGCGCTCGCGCCGATCAACGGCAGCTCGGCTACCCAGGCGGGCGGATCGGGTGGCCCCGCCGCGATCAGCGCGCGCGCCCACTGCTCCACGGCATTCGCGTTGTCGGCAACGGACAAGCCGACGATCACGAACGGCGCGAAGAGCACCATGGTGATCATCGCGAGCATGATCGTCGCCGCCAGCCACTCATGACGATGGAAGCGCCTGCGCAGGCGCTCGTACAGCGGCCACGTGGTCGCGCACAGAATCGCCGCCCACAGCACCGCGGTGAGAAACGGCCGCAGCACAAGGAAGCAGCCGACGATCAGCGTCGCGAGGCCCGCGAGCGTCAGCCACTGATCGATGCGTTCGGGCGACCTGCGCGGTGTGCCGATCATGACGGCGCACTTCCCGTTTTCGGGGCTGGATGTGGGGAGCGCAATGGTACCGCGGGATCGGCGCGGAATCGGCCGCGCGCTGTCGCCGCGAGTGAGCGCGGCAATCGCGTTATGGGCAACTCGTTGAGTCCCGCTATAGGCTCTCGCGGGCTGGAGTTGGTGCGTCGCAATCTGCTCCGAGCTGATCGGTGCCCAGGGTGGAGATCATGGTGGCGCGAAAGGTTCGTAGTGTCTGCGTAGGTTCACGTCCTACGTTCGGATCGGAGACGTCCGATTGTATCGGACGCGCGTTACCCCGATGATATCCGGGCTGCATGCAAGGGGTTACATTTCCATTGAAGGGGTAAATAAATGAGAGACGATGTCGAATCCGTGCTGAACGAGCTGATCGAAACCTCGATGGACGGCGAAAAAGGATTCATGAAAGCCGCCGAAGACGCGCACGATGGCGAATTGAAGTCTCTCTTCGCCCAGTGCGCACAGCGATGCCGCGAAGGGGCCGCCGAGTTGCAGTCGCGAGTGCGTGCTCAGGGTGGAACTCCCGAAATGACAGGCAGCACAACCGCTGCCCTCCACCGCGGCTGGATTAGCCTGAAGGAAGCAGTGTCCAGCCGGGAGGACAAAGCGATACTGGAAGAATGCGAGCGCGGCGAGGATTACGCAAAGGCACAATATAAGAAAGCGTTGGAGAAAGACCTAGCAGCCGACGTTCGGGCGATCGTGGAACGTCAGTATCAAGGTGTCATTACCAATCACGACCGCGTGCGCGCCTTGCGCGATCGGTATCGCGCCGCTGCGGCGTAGCCATAGCCGCTATATTTCGGCGATTCGCAGTAAATCGAGAAAGCAGACGCACAATAGTGTCGCGGTCGGGCGAGCGTCGCCACCGGCACGGCCAAGGCGGTGACCGCGGCGCGTAGCGCGAGTTCGGCGCCAGCCCTGCCCGTCGATCCCGCCGGCCGGGAGGAAGCCTCGGCATCGTCGGAGCAGTCGTTGCGAGTTATCTCGGCCAAGCGCTTGGTTGGTATTCGCCCGGCGAGGGAGCCGGACTCATTGGCGCCGTCGTGGGGGCCATTGTCGTTCTCTTTGTGTGGGGTCTCGTCGCGAAGCGACGGGTGTAGCAGACGCGAGGGCATCGTCGACGGAGCGTACGTTCCGTTTAGTACGCCGCCGATCGGCAGTGGCCCGCTAACGCGCCCGCACGTCAACCCTATGTCGCCACATTTTCGGTGAACGACACAGTCTCAGTCATCGTCGCCCATCGTCTCGGGAAGGTCGAGGCCGTCCGCCGCCTCAGAGAGGGCTTCGCCCGCACCAACGGTCAGCTCGGAGCGATGGTCGCGATGGAGCAGGAGACTTGGCGAGGAGATACGTTGTTCTTTCGGATGCGCGCGCTCGGACAAACTGCGGCGGTGAGCATCGAAGTACTGGAGGACGCGCTACGCATCGAAGTGTCCTTGCCTTGGCTCCTGGCGAAAGCAGC
>JBDSLT010000217.1:0-7883 GCA_039916265.1 Casimicrobiaceae bacterium
CGCTGATCCCATTCAGCGAAACCGACCTTGCGTTCCGCCGCTTTGCGGTCGTCGGGCAGCGCGTACTCGGCGTACTGGTGGATGAGCTTGGCGACGATTCCGGTCCAGCCGGTCTGGTGGGACGCACCCAGGCCTGCGCCTGTATCGCCGTCGAAATACTCGTAGAACAGCACCAGGTCCTTCCAGTACGGATCGGTCTGGAACTTCTCGCGGTTGCCATGCGCGGGCCGCCGGCCGGCGGCGTCGCGCGTGAAGAGCGCGATCAGGCGCCCGGTCAAGTCCATCGACACCTGCCACAGCGTCATCGGGTCGCCCGAGCCGGACGGGCACTCGACTTTAAAGGTTTCGCCCAGGTAGTAGTCATGCTTTTGCAGTGCTTCGATCAGCAGGAAGTTAAGCGGGAACCACACCGGGCCGCGCCAGTTCGAGTTGCCGCCGAAAAGCGCGGACGTGGACTCGGCGGGAACGTAGTCGAGTTCAAGCAGCGCGCCGTCGAGCGTCAGCTTGAACGGGTCCGCCGCATGGCGCCTCGACACCGAGCGGATGCCATGCGGGCTCAGCATGCCGTCGGGGTCGAGAGTCGGCACCAGCATGCGCGCGAGCTTCTCGTTGTCCACCACCGACAGCCGGACGCGGTCGTCGATGCCGAGGCGCGTCAGATCGGCGAGGCCGGCGAGCAGTTCGGGACGGTAGGTCGAAAACCAGCGAAAGCGATTGCCGAAATCCGTGAAGGCAGCCAGCGCCGACCGGTCGGCCACCGCAACGGCATACAAGGGCGTCAGTCCGGCGATGGTCTGCGCGCGGATCGGGATCAACCGGTCGCCGGACAGGCGCAGCACGTCAAAGTAGAAGCCGCGCTCTTCGTCCCACAATCCGCCGCTGCCGCCGCAGGATTGATTGACGGCCGCACCGATGTAGACGAAGTGCTCGAAGAACTCGGTCGCAATTTCCTCGTAGACGAGATCTTCCTTGGCGAGCTCGAGCGCGATGCCGAGGAGGTTCAGGCAGTACATCGCCATCCAGCTCGTGCCGTCGGCCTGTTCGAGGCGCCCGCCGTCCGGCAGCCCGGATGTGCGGTCGAAAATGCTGATGTTGTCGCACGTCGCCCGCCGCGAGGTGTCCCCAGTCGTGATTGCGGCCCTGCCTGCGCGTGGCGGGCGGCGTCGGTTGCGCCGGGTCCCCTTCGATGCGGGACTTGAACGCCGCGTCGAAGGCGGCGCTGACATTGCCATGCTGCGTGAGGCGCAGCCGGATCACGACTTCGCCGCCGCCCGGCACGTCGCGCGTGTAGTGAAGCGCCGCCTTGGTGCCCACGTGCGCGGGATTCACCGCGTCCCGCCGCCCGTGCACGAGATATTCGTGAATGGCGTCCTTGACGAAGGGCGAGGCGTTCGCGACCCCGAACAAGCGCGCCGTGTTCGTCTCGTTCTCGGTGAACAGCACGTCGCCGGCGCGTTCTGCGTGCAGCCAAGAGTCCTGCATCCGGTCGTGCGCGGTGCGCAACACGGTCGCGTCGGCATGGCGCGATTCGAGCCTGATGCCCGGCCGTCGCCGGCCCGACGCCCACGCCCATTCGTTGCGGAACCACAAGGTCGGCAGCAGATGCAGCGGCGCCGCCGCGACGCCGCGGTTGCACGCGGTGACGCGGATCAGGATGTCCTCCGCGTCGGCCTTCGCGTACTCGACAAACACGTCGAAATAGCGATCGTCGTCGAAGATTCCGGTGTCGAGCAGCTCGTACTCGGGGTCGCGCCGCGTGCGCGTTGCGTTGACCGCGACTAGATCGTCGTACGGAAAGGCCTGCTGCGGATACTTGTAGAGGCATTTCATGTACGCGTGGCTCGGCAGGTTGTCGAGATAGAAGTAGTATTCCTTGACGTCCTCGCCGTGATTGCCCTCGTGGCCGGTCAGGCCGAACATGCGCTCCTTCAGGATCGGATCCGCGCCGTTCCACAGCGCCAGAGCGAAGCACAGGTGCTGCCGCTCGTCGCAGATGCCGGCAATTCCGTCCTCGCCCCAGCGGTAGGCACGCGAGCGCGCATGGTCGTGCGGCAGGTACTCCCAGGCAGTGCCGTCGGGGCTGTAGTCCTCGCGCACCGTGCCCCATTGTCGCTCGGACAGATACGGTCCCCAGCGTCGCCACGGTGAGGTACCGGCGCGTGCCGCGGCGAGTCGCTCTTCTTCGGCGGTGAGCGGTCCGTCGGACTTGTCGACTATCATGCTTGCCTACTCCCGCGTTTCGCGAGGCCTCCCGATGAACCCGACTGCCAAACTCCACGCGCTGGGGCAAAGCCTCTGGCTCGACAACATCACGCGCGAACTGCTCGAAAGCGGCACGCTCGCGCGCTACATCGCCGACTGGTCGGTGACCGGTCTCACGTCGAATCCCACCATCTTCGACCATGCAATCAAGGGCAGCAACGATTACGACGCCGCGATCCGCAGCAAACTGAAGGCGGGCAAGACCGGCGAAGCGCTCTTTTTCGAGCTGGCCATCGAGGACATCGCGCGGGCGGCCGACCTGTTTCGGCCGGTGTTCGAGCGCACCAACGGCGTGGACGGCTGGGTGTCGCTCGAAGTGTCGCCGCTGCTTGCGCGCGATGCGAAGACGACACTCGAAGTGGCCAAGGATCTGCACGCGCGGGCCGCCCGGCCCAATCTCTATATCAAAATTCCCGGAACCCGGGAAGGGCTGCCGGCGATCGAGGAAGCAATCTTCGCCGGCGTGCCCATCAACGTCACGCTGCTCTTTTCGCGCGAGCACTACCTCGCATCGGCCGAGGCCTACCTGCGCGGCGTCGAACGGCGCATCGCGGCCGGACTCGATCCTTGTGTCGCGTCGGTGGCGTCGGTGTTCATCAGCCGCTGGGACGTGGCGGTCGCGGACAAGGTCCCCGCCGCGCTCAGGAACCAGCTCGGAATCGCCATCGCGCGGCGCACGTACAAGGCCTATGGGGAGATGCTCGCGACGCCGCGCTACCTACGGGTGCACAACGAAGGTGGTCGCGCGCAGCGGTTGCTCCTCGCCAGCACCGGCACCAAGGATCCCAACGCGTCCGACGTCATGTACGTCGAAGCGCTCGCGGCGCCGTTCACCGTCAACACCGTCCCCGAAGGCACGTTGAAGGCCTTTGTCGATCACGGCAAGGTGGGTGCACCCATGCCCCCGGACGGCGGTGATTGCGAAGCCGTGCTCACCCGGTTCCGCGAGGCGGGCGTCGATATCGACGCGCTCGCAGCGCGGCTCCAGGACGAAGGCGCGGCCGCGTTCGTCAAATCGTGGAAGGAGCTGATGGGCGTTCTGGCAACGAAGAGTTCGGCGCTGGGCAGGGCGGCGTGACCGGCACGCGCGCCGCCGGGCGTGGCCAGCCGGGGGCGAAGCGCGTGCTGGTGATCGACGTCGGCGGCTCGCAAGTAAAGATCATGGCCACCGGCGAGGCCGAGCAACGCCGATTCGACTCGAATCCCGGGCTCACCGCCGCGCAGATGGCCGCGCGCGTGCGTGCGCTCGCCCGCGGTTGGAAGTTCGACGCCGTCTCCATCGGCTACCCCGGCCCGGTGGTAGACAACCAGCCGGTGCGCGAGCCGCACAATCTCGGGACCGGATGGGTGAACTTCGACTACGGCGCCGCCTTCGCCAGACCGGTGCGAATCATCAATGACGCGGCCATGCAGGCGCTGGGCAGTTACCAGGGCGGCAGGATGCTGTTCCTGGGTCTGGGTACCGGGCTGGGCTCGACGCTGATCGTCGAGGGGGCGATCGTGCCGATGGAGCTTGCCCATCTGCCTTACCGCAAAAAGACCTTCGAGGACTACGTGGGCGAGAAGGCCCTGGAGCGTCACGGCAAGACGAAATGGCGGCGCCGCGTGACGGACGTGGTCAAGCGCCTTACCGCCGCCTTCGAACCCGAAGACGTCGTGCTGGGCGGCGGCAATGTGCGCCTGCTGAAGGACCTGCCGCCACGCTGCCGCGCCGGCGACAACGCCAATGCCTTCGCCGGCGGATTTCGCCTGTGGGAGGGGGCACGGTCGTGATCGCGCCGCTCCCGCCGCTTTCGCGTCGGCCCGCGTGGAAGGCGCTGGCAGCGGACCGCGCACGGATCGAAAGCACGACGCTGCGCTCGCTTTTTGCCGCCGATCCCGGTCGCGGGGAGCGCCTGGCCTGCGACGCGGTGGGCATCTACCTCGACTACGCCAAGAACCGCGTCGACGACACGACGCTCGCGCATTTGCTCGAGCTCGCCGCCGAGTCGGGACTGCGCGAGCGCATCGACGCAATGTTTCGCGGCGATCGAATCAATGTGTCGGAGAACCGCGCGGTGCTGCACGTCGCCCTGCGCGCGCCGCGCGACGCGTCGATCGTCCTCGACGGACATGATGTGGTGCCGGAGGTGCACGCGGTGCTCGACCGGATGAGCGCCTTCGCCGAGCGCGTTCGCGCCGGCGACTGGAAAGGACACACGGGGAAGCGCATCCGCAATGTGATCAACATCGGCATCGGGGGCTCCGATCTCGGGCCGGTCATGGCCTACGAGGCATTGCGCCACTACAGCGCGCGCGACATGAGCTTCCGCTTCGTGTCCAACGTCGACGGGACCGATTTTGCAGAAGCGGTGCGCGACCTGGATCCTGCGCAGACGCTGTTCATCGTCGCATCGAAGACGTTCACCACGCTGGAGACGATGACCAACGCCGGAACCGCGCGCGACTGGACGCTGGCGGCGTTTTCCGGCGACGCGCGCGCGGTGGCGAAGCACTTCGTCGCGGTGTCGACCGACGCGCAGAAAGTGAGCGCCTTCGGCATCGACACCGCGAACATGTTCGGCTTCTGGGATTGGGTGGGCGGCCGCTATTCAATGGACTCCGCGATCGGTCTGTCGACAATGCTGGCGGTCGGGCCCGGGCATTTTTACGCCATGCTCGCGGGCTTCCACGCGATGGACGAGCACTTCCGCACCGCACCCTTCGAGCGCAATCTGCCGGTGCTGCTGGGGCTGCTCGGGCTCTGGTACAACGATTTCTTCGGCGCGCAGACGGTGGCGGTGCTGCCCTACGAGCAGTACTTGAAACGCTTCCCGGCGTATCTGCAGCAGCTCACGATGGAGAGCAACGGCAAGCGCGTGACGCTCGCCGGCGAGCCCGTCGGCTGCGATACCGGCCCCGTCTACTGGGGCGAGCCGGGCACCAACGGTCAGCATTCGTTCTACCAGCTCATCCACCAGGGCACGCGTCTCATTCCTTGCGACTTCATCGGCTTCGCTAAATCCCTGAATCCGCTTGGCCGGCATCACGACATGCTGCTCGCCAATGTGTTCGCGCAAGCCGAGGCGCTTGCCTTCGGCAGGACCGCCGCGGAAGTCAAAGCGGAGGGCACGCCCGACTGGCTCGTTCCCCACCGCGTATTCGAAGGCAACCGCCCGTCCAACACCCTGCTGCTCGAGGAACTCACGCCCGAGGCGCTGGGCAAACTTGTCGCACTCTACGAGCACAGCGTGTTCACCCAAGGCGCCATCTGGGGCATCGACTCCTTCGATCAGTGGGGGGTGGAGTTGGGCAAGATGCTCGCGCAACGGATCATCCCCGAACTCGAAAGTCCCACGGCACCCCCGCTCGACCACGACAGTTCGACCAACGCGCTCATCAGACGCTACCGCGAGGGCAAAGGCGCTTGAGCGCGCCTGGGGTGCGGCATCGACCGCGCGTTCATCGAAATCATGCAAGGATTGCAGCCATGCAACTGGGAATGATCGGCTTGGGCCGGATGGGCGCCAACATGGTGCGCCGATTGATGAAGGACGGACACGAGTGCGTGGTGTTCGACAGGGCGCCGAAGCCCGTCCAGGAACTGGCCGGCGAAGGCGCCGTCGCCGCGGCGGCGCTCGCCGACCTGGTGACCCGGCTCGAGAAACCCAGGGCCATCTGGATGATGGTGCCGGCCGCCGTGGTCGACGAGACGCTTGACCACCTTGTGCCGTTGCTGGCGCCCGGCGACACGGTGATCGACGGCGGCAACTCGTATTACATCGACGACATTCGACGCTCGAAGGCGCTGGCGCCTAAGGAAATCGACTACGTCGACGTCGGCACCAGTGGCGGCGTGTGGGGCCTGGAAAGGGGCTACTGCATGATGATCGGCGGACCGCAAGCATCGGTCGCGCGCCTCGATCCCGTCTTCCGCACGCTGGCGCCCGGCATCGGCACGATCGAACGCACCCACGACCGTCCGGCGAACAGCGGCACCGCCGAGCAGGGCTATCTGCATTGCGGTCCCACGGGCGCCGGGCACTTCGTCAAGATGGTGCACAACGGCATCGAATACGGCTTGATGGCGGCCTACGCGGAAGGCTTCAGCATCCTGAAGGCGGCGAACGTCGGCAAGCGCAGCCACGATTCCGACGCCGAGACGACGCCGCTGCGTGACCCCGCGCACTTTCAGTACGACATGAACCTCCCCGACGTGGCCGAAGTCTGGCGCCGCGGAAGCGTTATCGCATCGTGGCTGCTGGACCTGACGGCAAACGCGCTGCAGGAAGACCCGCAACTCGTACATTACGCCGGGCGCGTGTCCGACTCGGGCGAAGGCCGCTGGACGATCAAGGCGGCGATCGACGAAGCCGTACCCGCACCGGTGCTCACCGCCGCGCTGTACCAGCGGTTCAGCTCGCGCGGTGAAGCCGATTTCCAGAACAGGGTTCTGTCGGCGATGCGCTTCCAGTTCGGCGGGCACCACGAAAAGCCCGCGGACAAATGACACCGAACGGACGTTTTTCCGAAATGACCACCGCCTCCCGATCCGAATCCGCACCCTCCACTTCCGCGCCTTCGGACGCGCTCGTCTTTTTCGGCGCGACCGGTGATCTCGCCTTCAAGAAGATATTTCCGTCGCTACAGGGAATGGTCAAGCGCGGCACGCTCGACGTGCCGGTCATCGGCGTGGCCAGGTCCGGCTGGACGATAGAGCAGTTCCATGCGCACGCGCGCGACAGCGTCGAAAAGCACGGCAGCTTCGATGCGTCGGCGTTTCAGAAGCTCGTGGCGCTGCTGCACTACGTCGACGGCGACTACACCGACGCCGCCACGTTCACCAGGCTGCGCGCGCGGCTGAAGGACGCGAAGCACCCGGCACACTATCTGGCGATTCCACCGTCGCTGTTCGGCCCGGTCGTGGAGCACCTGACCGCGGCGAACTGTACGGCCGGCGCGCGGGTGATCGTCGAGAAGCCGTTCGGCCGCGACCGCGAGTCCGCGCGCGCGCTCAATGCCATCCTGCACCGGTCGTTCGACGAGGCGCGCGTCTTTCGCATCGACCATTACCTCGGCAAGCGACCGGTGCACAACATGCTCTTTTTCCGTTTTGCCAACGAGTTCCTCGAACCGCTATGGAATCGCGGGCACGTGAACAGCGTGCAGATCACGATGGCCGAAGCTTTCGGCATCGAGGGCCGCGGGGCCTTCTACGACCAGACCGGCGCCATTCGCGACGTCGTGCAGAACCACCTGTTCCAGGTGCTGTGCAACCTTGCGATGGAACCGCCGGTGCGCATGGACAGCGAATCGATCCGGGATGAAAAGGTCAAGGTGCTGAAGGCCATCAGCACGCTCGAGCCCGCGGACCTCGTGCGCGGCCAGTTCCGCGGCTATCGCGACGAGCCCGACGTCAAGCCCGACTCGACGATCGAAACCTTCGCGGCGGTGAAGCTTGCCGTCAACTCGTGGCGCTGGCAGAACGTGCCGTTCTTCATTCGCGCCGGCAAGCGCTTGCCGGTGACTTGCACCGAGGTGATGCTGCGACTGAAGCGGCCGCCGGCGATCTTCAAATCCTGTGCGGCGCAACCCAATCACTTTCGCTTCCGCGTGAGTCCCGACGTCACGCTGGCGCTGGG
>JBDSLT010000218.1:0-4744 GCA_039916265.1 Casimicrobiaceae bacterium
TGGTGTTCGCGCTCTGGTATCGGCGCCGCGGCGCGAACCCTGCGGTGCGCCGTGCGCGCGACATTCGATTGCTGCGCGCGCCGCTCATCGGCGACCTCATCGCCAAGCTCGAAGTCGCCCGCTTCGCTCGCACGCTGGCGACGCTTCTCGGCAACGGCGTGACGCTGCTCTCGGGGCTCGCCATCGTGAAGGAAACGATGGGCAACGTGGTACTCGCCACGTCGCTCGAGGGCGTGATCTCGAAGCTGCGCGAGGGCAAGGGCTTCGGACGTCCATTGGCCGAGACGGGCATCTATCCGCGGCTCGCGTCGCAGATGATCCTGGTCGGCGAGGAGAGCGGGCGCCTCGAGGAAATGCTGACGCGGGTGGCCGAGGTTTACGACCGCGAGGTGCAGGTCGCGATCAAGCGCTTCCTCGCGGTGCTAGAGCCCGCAATGATCCTGACGCTTGCCGTGCTGGTCGGCGGCATCGTGTTCTCCATCCTGCTCGGCGTCATGGGCATGAGCGAACTCGTCGGGTAATCCGTGTCTAAGTTCTTCGCTGCGCCTTGCGTGGCACGCATTCAGGGGAGTTGGAGACAAGAATGGTGAACCTTTCGCGCAATCGCATGTCCGGGATGACGCTGATCGAAATCCTGGTCGTCCTGGTGCTCATCGGCATCGTGCTCGGCATCGTCGGCGGCAACTTCATCGGCCGCGGTGAAAAGGCCAAGGCGGACGCGGCGAAGATCGAGATCAGCCAGATCGGACAGGCGCTCGACCTGTTCAAGCTCGAGGTCGGGCGTTATCCGACGTCGCAGGAGGGCCTGCAGGCGCTGATCAGCGCGCCGCCCGGAATTGCCAACTGGAACGGGCCGTACTGGAAGAAGACAACGCTGCCCAAGGATCCGTGGGGCAACGAATACCGGTACAGCTCTCCCGGCCAGAGCGGCGCGTACGACATCGTCTCGCTCGGCGCCGACGGCAAGGAAGGCGGCGACGGCGCGAACAAGGACATCTCGAGTGCGCAATAGATCACCGGGATGAATATGCGCACGCGCGGCGTCTCGCTGCTCGAGCTGCTCGTCGTGCTCGCAATCATCGGACTCGTCGCCGCGCTCGTGCTGCCGACGTTCGGCGGCGGCGTGTCCACGAGCGAGCTTCGCTCGTCGGCACGCCAGCTCGCCGCCGGACTTCGCGCCGCACGCAGCGAAGCCGTGTCGAAACGTCGCGAGACCTTTCTCGTGGTCGATCTCGAAGGCCGTCGCTTCAAGGTCGACCGCGATCCGCGCGAACACGCGTTGCCCGCGCGCCTCGAGATGAAGCTGTTCACGGCGCAGCGCGACCTCGTCGATGCGAAGACCGGCTCGATCCGCTTTTTCCCCGATGGCGGCAGCAACGGCGGGCGCATCACCGTCGCGGCGGGCGCGCGCAAGTTCGACGTCGACGTCGACTGGCTGACCGGCCGCGTCGCGATCCTGGAATGAGCGACTCTCCTGCTCGGCGCGGCAGAGGCTTCTCGCTGCTCGAGGTCCTCGTGGCGTTCGTGATACTCGCGCTCGTCGCCACGGCGCTCTTTCGCCTTTTCGGCGGTGCGCTCAACAACGCGGCGGCCGCCGACGACTGGAGTCGGGCGCTGCTCGTCGCCGAAGCGCGCCTCGCCGTCGCCGCCAATGCCCTTCCGCTGCGCGAGGGTAGCGATCGGGGAACGCTGCAGGACACGCCGTTTGCCTGGCAGACCAGGGTCGAACTCTATGTCACGCCCGACACTTCGCCCGACCTCGCGCGGGCGAGCGAGAATACGCCCACGCGCGTCTATCGCGTGACAGCCGAAGTGCACTTTCCGTCCGATACCGGCAAGGACCGCGTCGTGGCGCTGTCGACGCTGCGCCTCGCCGCGAGGAATCCGCAGTGAGCGCGTCTCCCGCTGCGCGCCGGTCGCGGGGCTTCACGCTCGTCGAGCTGACGATCGCGCTGGTGCTGCTCGCGCTGCTGGCCGGCGTGCTGTTCGGCTCGCTCAATCTGGCCGGGACGAGCCTGGACCGCGGCGAGGCGAAGGTCGAGGCCACGTCGGGAATGCGGCTGACGCAGGCGTTCCTGCGGTCGAATCTCGAGGAGCAGCATCCGCTGCGGATGCGCCGGATTGCCGAGCTGCCGCTGCTTTTCGCGGGCGAGCGCGACGAGCTGCGCTATACCGCGGCGCTGCCCGCACGCGTCATCGGTGGCGGCATGTGGTTCCATCGGCTGGCGATCGACACTGCCGATGCGCGCTCCCCGCTGGTACTCGAGCGAACGCTGCCCGACCTCAACGACTCCAGGATGCCGGAGTTCCGGGACGCCGAGCGCTCGGTGCTCGCGCAGGACATCGCCGAAATGCGGATCGGCTATTTCGGCCGCGACAAGGACGCCAACGACGCCAACGAGCCGACGTGGCGCGAACGCTGGGACGACGCGCAGCGCCTGCCGCTGTTGATCCGCATCGACGTCGTGCCCAAGCGCGGTCCCCCGTGGCCCACGCTGATCGTCGCGCCGCGGGAGGGTCCGGAAGCGGGCTGTCGCGCATGGGACGGCGCGCGCCTGCGCTGCGCATCGCTGTGAACATGACCCGTGCCGCCCGCCTTGACGCGACGTGCGCGCCGCCTTCGGCGCAGCGCGGGATCGCGCTCGTGCTGGCGCTCTGGCTCACGGTGCTCCTCACCGTCATTGCGAGCGGATTCGCCTTTTCCATGCGCAGCGAGGCGATCGCTGCGCGCAACGCGATCTCGCTCGCGCAGGCGCGCGCGCTTGCCGACGGCGCGGTCGAGCGAACGCTCTACGAATTGTCGCGGCCGCGCCTTCCCGATGCATGGGCGCCGGACGGGCGCCAGCACAAGTGGACCGACGACGGCGCGCAGATCTTCGTCACCGCCGTGGACGAGACGTCGAAAATCGACCTCAACTCCGCGCCTGAACCGCTGCTCAAGGGGCTGATGACGCAGGTCGGCGAACTCGACGCCGACGCCGCCGCGAGGATCGTCGATGCGGTCCTCGACTGGCGCGACGCCGACGACCTGCGTCGGCCCAATGGTGCCGAGGAGGCGGACTATCGCGCCGCCAACCTGAAGTACGGTCCGGGCAACGCGCCCTTCGAGTCGGTCGGCGAATTCGGACGCGTGCTCGGCGTCACGCCGGAGCTCTACGAGCGCGTGTCCGGCAGCCTCACCGTCTATTCGCGCCAGGCCGGCATCAACCCGGCTACGGCATCGCGCGAGGTCCTGCTGGCGCTCCCCAACGCCACGTCCGAACTCGTCGACCAGTACCTCGTGACGCGAATGGATGCGCTCGACGCGCGCCAGCCCGTCCCGTTCTTTCCCCCGGCGCAAGGATTCGGCGTCGGCGCAGTCGCGGTCTGGCGAATCCGCGCCGAGGTTGCGCTCGCCGATGGTGTAACCTTCATCCGCGAAGCGGTCGTGCGTCCTGTCGCGGACGTGCGGCGTCCGATGATCGTCCTCGCCTGGGTTGATGGCGCACGCGCCTCCGTCGCGCCACCGCCGCCGGCGGGCGCTTCCACTTCCGACGCCGTCCCGCATGCCCGCTGATCGCGATATCGCCCTGCCTTCCGCCGGCGCCTCCCGCCGCGACCTCGCGCGCCGTCTTGGCGTCGCCGGTTTCTGGCGTTGGTGGATGCGGATGCTCGCCTCGCTCGTTCCCGCCGGACCGCGCGCGGCGCTCGAGCGGCGGCGCATGCGTCCCGTCGTCGCCTTCGTCGGGGATCGCGCCGTCGTATGGCAGGCGCAAGGCAGCGATGGCCGCGTCGAGCTCGTCGAGGTCGCCCGCGTGGGGACTCAGGGAGACACGGCCGCCGTCGCCGCCGAGGGCCGCGCTGCGCTGGCGAAGCTGTCCCGTCGCGCGCCGCCGCTCAAAGTCGCCGTTGCGCTCCCGCCGCGAACGATCCTGCAAAAGTCGCTCGTCCTTCCTGCAGCCGTCGAGCACGATCTGCGGCAGGCGCTGAGCTACGATCTCGACCGGCATACGCCCTTCAGGTCCGAGGAAGTGTATTTCGACGCGCAGGTCGTCGACCGCGATCCTGCGCGAGGGCAGATTCGCGTCGAGTTCGCCGCCGCGCGGCGCGCGCAGGTCGACGCCGCGGTCGCGCAGGTCCAGGCTTGGGGCGCCAAGGTGGTCGCCGTGACGCCGGCAGTGCCGCCGGCGCTTGCCAGCACCGCGCTCAATCTCCTGCCCCCGGACATGCGCAACGGCACGCGTTTCGCGAAGCGCTGGCAGTTCTGGCTGCCGATCGTCGTGCTGGGGTTGGTCGCACTCGTGGCGGTGGTGCTGCCGGTGTGGCAGAAGCGCGAGTACGCGATCGCGCTCAACGACGTGGCGACGCAGGCGATGCAGCAGGCGGGGGCGTCCGAATCGCTGCGCACCCAGCTCGAGCGGCAGGTCGGCGACTACAATTTTGCGCTGGAGCGCAAGTACGCCTATCCGGGGGCCGTTCAGGTGCTCGAGGACGTCACCAAGATTCTCCCTGACGACACGTGGCTGACGCAGCTCGAGATCAAGAGCTCCGCGCGCGGCGAGTCCGCCAACGCGGGGCGGCTCGTCACGCTGCTGGAGGACTCCAAGCTGTTCACGCAGGCGGCGCCGCGCTCGCCGACGACGAAGATCCAGCCGGGCCCCGGCGAGATCTTCGACGTCGCCGCGCAGTTGAAGCCATTGCCGCAACCCGCGCCCGTCACCCTCGCGGTGGCCGACAAGGCAGTGGCGCCGGCACCGGCGCCCCC
>JBDSLT010000219.1:0-5211 GCA_039916265.1 Casimicrobiaceae bacterium
CTCACGCGAAGGCACCTGCAGCGGGCGCGTGCGTGGCTCGGCGGCGGCGGCGGCATCGGCGTCGACGAGATCCTCGCGACGCCCACGCACGGCCACCACTGGAAGGAGTATTCGCGCCGCGAGCTCGAACGCTACTTCGCGCTCTTGTCGCCGGACTTCGCCGTGCGCCGCGCGCTCTATGTCGAAGACGCCGCACCGCCCGGTGAGCCCGCCGCGCGCCGGCTCGCGCGCGCCATCCGCCGCGCCGTGCCGCCGCTGCGCGAGAGGCTGCACGTCGAAGTGGAGCTCACCGGCAAATCGCGCGGCATCGCGATCGAGCCGCGCTGGGCGGACCGATGACGCCGCCGCCGCCGTTCAGTCGAGCGAGCCGATGAAATCCGGCTTGCCGAGCTCGACGCCGTTATGCCGCAAGAGGTCGTACACGGTGGTCGTATGGAAGTAGAGATTGGGAACGATGAACTGCTGCAGGTAGTTGACGCCGGTGAACGTCTTGGGCTGGCCGCGCACCGGGCGGGTGATCGTGCGCGTGTCGCCGCCATCGAACGATGCTTCGGGCAGCGACTGGACATACGCGATGGTCTTTTCGACGCGGGCGATTAGCTCCGCGAACGTCTTCTCCGTGTCCTCGTACTTCGGCGGCTCGCTGCCAGTGAGGCGTGCGGCGCCGCCCCGCGCCATGTCGGTGGCGATGTGCACCTGGGTCGTCAGCGGAAACATGTCGGGCGCGAGGCGCGCCTGCATGAACGCTTCCTCGTCGATCTTCTTCGCCTGCGCATGCGCTGCGCCCTTGGCGAGGATATTCTTGAGGCTGTTGAGCGAGCGGACGAAGACCGGCACCGAGGCCTGATAGATCGACAACGCCATGACGTACTCCACTGTGTGTTGGGGACGCGGATTGTAACCGCTTCGCGGCGCGATCGATGTGCTGCTACGCGGTGGCAAGGCTTGCGCGCGGAACTCCGGCCGGCGCAGACTCCGCGCGCGCTTCCGTCTGCGCCGCAGCATGCGTATCACCGCGCGCGGCCAGGAAGTCGAGCGCGGCGCTGATCGCGCGGTCGTACAGTGGCACGGGCTCCGCGACCAGCGATGCCCTGCCGCGCTCGATCTCCCATGCGAGGTCTTCGGGCACGACGAGCGTCGTATCGTTCCGCGTGCGTCCGGTGAGCACGTAAGTCGTGCGCATCGGGCTGATCCAATCGAGACGCGCGTGCGTCCAGCGGCCGCCGCCGCGATCGAACGCGAACCACGTCCCCTTGGCGGCGTCGAGAACGAGGTCGTAAACGTTTTTCGGCGGATCGTTGGCCGCAAGCAGCGATTCGGCCTGCTCGGCGACGACTTCCGGGCGAATCGCCGCGAGATGAAGCGCGTAGAGCGCGTCGAGGAAGCGCTTCATCTTTTCACCGGTGACCTGCACGGCGGCGGCGCCTTCGCGCAGGCGCCCTATGAGCGTTGGAATCAGGCGCGACAGCCGTGACTTCTGGCCCGATCGCGGCTTCAGCGTGATCGACCAGAGCAGGTCGTCGAGCGTCTGCGTCGCCGCGACGAAGGCGGTGCTGTCCGGTCCATCGGTCTGGCGGACCTGCTTTAGGTAACTGGCCCAAACGGTGCACGCGAACGCCCGCACGTCGAACGGAAGGTCGGCGCCGGCGAGGCGATTGCGGACGAGCATGCGCACCTGCGCGCGGTCGACGTCGCGCGATTCGTCGGCGAGCACCTTGTCCACCTGCGGCTGGATCGCGACCGTCACCTCGACGCGCTCGCGCTCGGTGAACTCCGCGAGTGCGGCGCACGCGTTGTCGAACACGCGCGAGTCGATGCCGAACTCCCTGCGGACCATGTCGACGATCCGGGCTGCCGTCCTGGTGATCGCTGCGCCATAGGTACCGTCGTCGTCGCCGCCGATGGCGGCTTCGGCGAGCTCGTTGAGCAGGCGCCGCGCCGGATGGCGCCGTCCGGCGAAGAATGCCGGATCGGTGAGCGCGATCTTCAGGATCGGGACTTGCAAGCCGTCGAAGATGAGGCGCAGCCGCGGGGGAATCGAGATGTCGCGGACGACGTAGTCGAACAGGAAGCCGACGACGTCGATCGTATTGCGTTCGTGCGCGTTCTTGACCTGCGGGCCGAGCGCCGCCTGGATCCACGGAATGCGATTGATCGGCGTGACGCTGGCGTCGATGCCGTCCGGCGCGCTCGTGCGCAAATGCGCGGCCATCGGATCGTCGCGCTGCCAGCGATCGAGTGTCTCGAGGATCGGATGAAGCTCGCGATGCGGCATCATCGCGTCGAGCCGGGGGAATCCGTCAGGGTCCGGCGCGACCGCGGGCTCGTTCGATGGTGCGCCAAGCGCCGCCATGTAAGGGTTGGCGGCCAACGGCAGCAGCGGGTAGCGCGCCGCCCGCGCCGCCTTCACGTCGAGCGTGCGCCACGCCTGCAGCGAGGGATGGATCTCGTTGATCAGCCTGTGGAACAGCGGCATCACCTGAGCGTCGTCGCGGGGATAGAGCTGACTGCGCGCACGGACGAGCGCACCCGCGTCCGGCAGCACGCCGCGCTCGGCCAGCAGCCGATTGAGCGGAATGTAGATTTTGGCGATCGCGGGGATGAAGTCGGTGATGACGCGCTGCATCACCGAGCGCCAGATCCTCGGGTCCGGATAGAGCGATCGCGACGTCATCCCGATGGCGTCGAGCAGGTACGCCGTCGAGAACGGATTGTCGATATCGGCGCCCGCCCGCTCGTCGAGCAGCGCCGAGAAGCGCAGATCGAGCGCGTCGAGCTCCTGTTGGGCGGCCGCCGCAAGCTGCTTCGTGAGAGCGCCGAGGATGCTTTGCTTTTGCGCATCGGCATCGGTCAGGATCCGCAGCGTTCGCAACGATTCCTCGGAATCGGGGCGCCGTCGCTTGCGTCGATTGCCGCCGATCCTGTGCTCGTACAGGTGTCGCAGCGATGCGTCGAAGACGCGTCGCCAATCCTTGCGGTGGGATCGGAACGCGAGGATCGCTTCGGGAGGCACGGCACCGTCCATCTCGAACAGGTCGCCGCTCGTCTCGATGGAAAGCCGTGCGAGGTCGCAGACGCTGGTGTGGAACATTGCGAAGCACTCGTGCAGCAGCGCAAGCGACGCCCCGCTGGTCGGCCGCGGAGAGGCGGTTTCGGGCAAGCTTCGAACGAGCGGCGTGTCCATTGATTTGTCGGGATTCGGGCGACGCCTCCCGGGATGACTGCCGCGGGACGACGAGCATGCGAGGCTGTGCAATATCCGCGCCAGGACCGGTTGCGCGGCGTCGGAGAGACGCGCGGCGCGCAGAGCCGGCGGTCCGTCAGCGAAGGCCGCTGGCGAAACTGTGGTCGCGCAGGCGCAGGATTTCCGCGTGAACGGCGGCCGGGAAGCCCATGCGGCGTCCGCGCCGGTCGATCAGCAATTCATCGAAGTAAGCGGCGCGAGCGAGGGAGTCGTTCCACTGCAGCGCGATCAGATTGGCCACGCGTGGATAGAGCGCGAGCAGCGCGCGTGGCCGCAGGCCGATCGGCAGCGATGCGCTCCAGCGCTGCGCGATCGGCAGGACCTGGTCGGCAGGCCTCGCCGTACGATGCTCCAGCCAATCGACCGTATCGGCAACAGGCGCCGGCGTCGACGCGCGCTCGGTGACGGCCGGCGTCTCGTGGACGTCCATGTGCCCTGCACGCCGTGGCCGGCCTTCGTAGAACGACATGCCGCCTCCCTGGACGCATTATGCAATCGCCGACGCGCGCGTGCGACGCCTCGCGGCAGTCTGGCGCCGCCGATCGTCTGCCGCGTGTGTCACGTAGACCACAATGCCGTCCGGTCGCACACACGTCGGCGCATCGGCAACTAAATGCCGGTCATGGCTCCTCGATCCGTTTCCGGGGCGCCTGCAGCGTGGCGATGATGGGGCACGAGCGCGGCCGCCGACCCTCGGCGCACTGCGCGGTCAGCGCCTTCAGCGTCCGGCGCATGCGGTTGAGGTCGGCGATGCGAAGCTCGATCAATGCGAGCTTGCGCTCTGCGAGCAGGCGCGTCTCGCGGCAACTCTGTCCGTCGTCCAGCAGCAACAGGCCCTTCACCTCTTCGAGCGTGAAGCCGAGTTGCTGCGCCCGTTTGATGAACCGCACGCGCGTAGCGTCCGCCGGTGCGTAGCGGCGCTGCCCGCCCGGGGGCTTGGCCGGCTGCTCGAGGAGACCGCGCCGCTGGTAATAGCGGACGGTCTCCACGTTCACCCCCGCCGATGCCGCCAGCGCGCCGATTGTCAGGATCTGATTCATCGCGCGACCCATTGACTCCGTACCATGGTACGGGTTGTAAGCTGTTGCACGACTATAGCCGGCTGCGCTGGATTTGCCTGTGAACGCGTTGAATGCCAGAGGTTCGCTGATTGCCGGGGTGCTTGCCGCTGTCGGCGCGTCGGTCTGCTGCGTCGGCCCGCTGGCGCTGCTCGCGCTCGGCGTCAGCGGCGCGTGGATCGGTAACCTAACGGCGCTGGAACCGTACCGGCCGATCCTGATCGGAGTCACGCTGCTGTTTCTGGCGCTCGCATTTCGCCGGCTTTATGCCGGGGCGCAGGTCTGCGCTCCCGGAACCGCTTGCGCCGATCCCGCGCTCTGCCGGCGGCAGCGCGTGACGTTCTGGATCGTCGCGGCGCTGGTGCTCGGGTTGCTTGCGGTGCCTTCGCTCGCGCCGCTGTTCTATTGAGAGGATATGCCATGCGCAAACTGTTCCTGGTGGCCCTGGTCGCCGCGCCGTTTTCTGTCAATGCCGGTGCGCCACGCACGGTCGTGCTCGACGTGCAGAACATGACCTGCTCACTGTGTCCGCTGACGGTCAAGGGCGCGCTCGGCAGGGTGCCGGGCGTGGCAGGCGCCACGATCGACCTGGCCACCCGAACCGCGACCGTCAGATTCGACCCGGACAAGGCCGACGTGGCGGCGCTGACCAAGGCGACCACCAACGCCGGCTTTCCGTCGACGCTGCGTCCCTGAGGCAATGGTGATCCTGCTCGAGTCCGTGCTGACGTGCCCGCGCTGCGGCTTCGCCAAGCGGGAGACGATGCCAACCGATGCCTGCCAGTTCTTCTACGAATGCGCCGCTTGCGGGTCGCTGCTGCGGCCCGATGCCGGACATTGCTGCGTGTTCTGCTCGTTCGGCTCGGTGAAATGCCCGCCCGTCCAGCAGCAACAGGGGTGTTGCGGGAT
>JBDSLT010000220.1:0-6914 GCA_039916265.1 Casimicrobiaceae bacterium
TCGAAGGCCTGGTCCCATCCGACGTAGCACAGGACGTGCAGCACGGCATAGAAGAACGCGAACAATCCCAGCATCCTGCGAAAGCGGAGCAGCCACGCCAGATTCGACAGCCGCCGCAACGGCGTGACGGCGAGCGTGATCAACAGGAATGTCAGCGCCCACGTTCCGAGGTCGCGGATGATGAATTCGATCGGGTTGGCGCCCAGCGTGTCCGCGATCGCACCGTAGACCAGCCGCGCAACCGGAAGAAGCGCGACGACAAAGCACGCGGCTTTCAGTCGCGTTACAACTTGCAGCGCCGGGGTTGACCTTGCGGCGGGGTCCATCGGTGGAAACGCCTAGAAATACTTCTTCAGGTCGAGCCCGGCATAGAGCTGACCGACCTCTGCGGCGTAGCCGTTGAAGAGCAGCGTCTTGTGCTTGCGCGCGAAAAAGCTGTCTTCGCCAATGCGCCGCTCACGCGCCTGGCTCCAGCGCGGATGGTCGACGTCCGGATTGACGTTCGAGTAGAAGCCGTAGTCGTTGGGCGCGGCGCGACCCCATGCGGTGAGCGGCTGCTGCTCGACGAAGCGGATGCGCACAATCGACTTCGCGCTCTTGAAACCGTACTTCCACGGCACGACGATCCGCACCGGCGCGCCGTTCTGGTTGGGCAGGACTTCGCCGTACAACCCGAACGTCAGCAGCGTCAGCGAATGCGCCGCCTCGTCGAGGCGCAGGCCCTCGACGTAGGGCCAGCTGAGTACGCGCGAACGCTGTCCCGGCATCTGCGCCGGATCGTGAAGCGTTGTGAATTCGACGTAGCGGGCGTTGCCGGTTGGTTGGGCACGCCTGATGAGCTCGTTGAGCGAATAGCCGATCCACGGAATCACCATCGACCAGCCCTCCACGCAGCGCAGCCGGTAGACGCGCTCCTCCAGCGGAGCGAGCTTGCGCAAATCGTCGATGTCGTAAACCTTCGGCCGGTTGATCTCGCCTTCCACTGCGACAGTCCACGGCCGCGTGACGAGCCGCGCCGCCTGCACGGCGGGCGCGGTCTTGCTGGTTCCGAACTCGTAGAAGTTGTTGTATGAAGTAACGTCGCGATAGGGCGTCAGCGCCTCGTCAGTCGACAGAGCCTTCGCGCGATAGCCGGTCAGCGCTTCACCCGCGCGCGCGTGGCGCGGGGCCGGCAGGTTTACGAGCGCTGCGGCGGCGGCGCCCGCGATGAATCGCCTGCGGCCCACCCACAGCGCCTTGTCGGTGATCGCCGACGGCGCAACGTCGCCGCGCCAGAGCCTCAGCACGGGGGCATCCGCGGTTGCCGCCGTGCGGGGCCGGGATTGCTTCGGCGGGTCGAAACAACCATCGCATTCGAGGGAATTGCCCGCACATCAACCTCCAGCAGGAACGAGGACACCTACAGTCGATCGCCGCTGCTGCGCGCTTACATGGGTTCCCGCGATTGCGCGGAACTCCGCGAGCGAGGAACCTCCGCCCACCGAAGTTGTCTTGTGGGAGACGCTTAGGTATTCGGAAGATAATGCCGTTCGGACCCGTGGTCTCACGCAGTGCCCGTCCGGATCGCGCGGCCCCTTGGAGATCCATCATGATTGGACTTGCTTCCCGCCGGGTCATCTACGGCCTCGCGATCGCCTCGTCGACGCTGCTGCAGTCCTGCACCGTGGCCGATGCCGGCAACGCCGCTACGCTGCCGCCGCCGGCAATCGACGCCGCCCTCTCCGAATCCAAGGGACTGCAAACGGCCGTGTTCGCGGGCGGCTGCTTCTGGGGCGTCGAGGCGGTGTTTCGCCATGTCGAGGGCGTTTCCACCGCAGTTTCCGGCTATGCCGGCGGCCGGGCGGCGGACGCGAGCTACGACACCGTCGGCAGCGGCTCCACGGGGCATGCCGAGTCGGTGCAGGTGACCTACGACCCCGCGCGCGTGTCGTATGGACA
Source organism: Casimicrobiaceae bacterium (assembly GCA_039916265.1). Classification (GTDB taxonomy): domain Bacteria; phylum Pseudomonadota; class Gammaproteobacteria; order Burkholderiales; family Casimicrobiaceae; genus VBCG01. Next base: position 1,939 of record JBDSLT010000220.1, read on the forward strand.
ATTGCTGCGCGTGCTGTTCTCGGTCGCGCACGATCCGACCCAACTCAACCGGCAGGGGCCGGATGTCGGAACGCAATATCGTTCGGCCATCTTCTACGCGACCGACGAGCAGAAACGCGTAGCGCAGGCTTATATCCTCCAACTCGATCAGGCCAAGGTGTATTCGCGTCCCATTGTGACGCAGGTGGCCCCATTGCCCGCTTTTTACCCTGCCGAGTCGTATCACCAGAATTACGCCGCCTTGCACCCCTACGAACCTTACATCGCCATCAACGACGCGCCCAAGGTCCAGCGGCTGCGCGAGAAGTTTCCCGAACTGTACAAGCGCAACTGATGTTGGGAGGGCACCGACAGGCGGGGCGGCAGCGCTTTTGTGTAGCCGCCGTGGTCGAGTTTGACGCACCGGTCGGTTACATCGGGCAAGCCTGCGCGGACTGTCAAGGACCGTGGTGCGGAGTTGCCCTGCACCAAGATTCCTCATGGCCTGGGTGACTGGGACCGGGGGGTCATGATCGACCTCGAACCTCTGCTCCAAAATATCAACGGTCTTACTCCGCTGGCCGTGGGGCTGGTCATGTTGACTGGGCTGGTTGTCGGGATCGCGCCGAGTTCGTTTCCGCTGATTTCGGTCGCGGCAAGCTTGGCGGCCAGTCGGGGCATCGCGGATTCCGGCGATCGGGGCAGCGGAGGTTTGGGGCATTCGGCGGCATTCGCGCTCGGTATCGCCACGGTTGACGCCGTGCTCGGCGCGCTTTTCGGACTGGCAGGATTCGCTGTACTGCGCGCATTGGCGAGCTTTCTCGCGCTCGCCTACGGCTTGCTTGGACTGGTTCTGGCGATCACGGGACTTGCGCTGCTGCGCGTCGTTCGTGTCGTCATTCCGATCGTCGTTCCATCCCCAAAGCAAACCCGGAGCCTCGTCGGCAGCTATCTACTTGGGATTCCATTCGGCTTATCGACGTGCCCCGCCTGTACACCACTGCTGTTGCCTGTCGTAGTCGCCGCAGCGGCAACCGCTGATCCGCTGTTGGGCGCGGTCCTCATGTTCACCTTTGGGTTGGCCCGAGGAGTTCCTATTGTGCTGGCGGGCACGCTCGCCGGAAAATTCGCCCGCCTTCGACGGACGCGTCCATTCTTGTTGTGGGTCGAACGCATCGCCGGTGCACTCATGCTCGCCTCTGCGCTCTACTTCTTCTATCAGGCGGCCGTCTATGCCGGTTGGCAAATGCCGTTCGGACCGGACGGATAGTGGTATTTTTTTGGAACCGCCGGCCGCGTCAGACTGAGCCACTACCCGATCGGCCTATTCCAGTATTTGCCGATCCTGCCGTCAGAATTCCGAAAAACTGTCCGATTGGATGGGACGATAGGACCGCTTCTCTGCGCACTGTGGGATGACGGAAGCGGCGCCGGCAACGCCGGCTGGTGCGGGACGGTACGAGGCAGTTTCGGCTTGAGCGAAATGTAAGACCGCACCCTTGCGTGCTCCCTCCTCAGTGGCCGACATGTCCAGCGCCTGTGAGGTGGAGAATAAGAACATGCACAACTAAGACTACGACAGCTAGGCCAAGGACCTGCATTCGGCGCAGCGTGATGGTAATGGCCCCGCCAGACGACACGTTTGCGCCGCCACCAGAAGCAAGTGAAGGGCGCCGCTGAGGAAGATGTGGCTGCTGCGATGGCACCCGCTGCTCTTGCTGCCTGCGCCGCCCGTAAGGGGTGAGGCCCTGCGGCTTGTACACCGAGAGCACTGCGGGCACAAGCAACAGCAGTAGACCAGCAGCGGCGTGGAATCTGAGTTCCATTCCCACTGTGCTGAGATCAGCGCGAGGCAAAATTGTTTCTGCCGCCAATTGGGCGGCGTGGCCGATCATCTTTAGCTTTATCAATAAAATGGTCGTGGCAAAGGCAGTGAGCAGAAGTTTGGCAAGAACCCAATAGTGGCGGAACAAGCCCCAAGGCGTACCGAGTGACTCGACAAGTCCCGTGAGTAGTGAACCGAACGCCAGCGGCGCGATGATGAACCGAGCGATCAAATCCATTGCCAAGTAGGCTGCTCGGATTGTCTGGGTGTCTTGGCTATTGAGGCCGGCAATCGAGAGTGCCAGGAAAGCGGCGATCGAACCGAGCAAACCAACCGAAGAGGTGATGTGCGCGGTGAGCGCAAATTTTCTCAGATGGGGAGTCATGGTCATACGAAATTCTCCTGTGCAATCTAACGTTCCAGCTGACCATCGGGCCGTCGCCGACGTTCGACAGCGACGAACCTCGTGCCCGCCCGTCCGGTTAAGCGCAGGGTTAGCGAAGTAATCGGCCCGCTGCCGCAAATCGCCCGCGGGTTAGCGTGGCCTCGGGCCGCCCGATCCGGCGCAACATTCCGCAACAATGATGGAGCGAGCCATGGCGCAACGCAACCGGACCGTCAGTCAGGTGGCAGGCCTGTTCCTTTACCCCGCGGCGGCGCACTGCTAAACTAGCGACGTCCTGGAACCCAACTTGGACGGCACGAACCAATCCATGAGGCACTCACTGCACCGAAAACTTGGCCGCGCCGCGTTGGCGGTGGTCTTGCTGCTGGCGACCCAGGTTGCCTTCGCCGGCCAGTTGTGTCGTGCCGTCATGGTGGGCAACGCTGCGGGCGGCGCCCCGATGCTCGCGCATGCTGCTGTACCCGATGGCGTTGAGGCTTCTGCATGCTGCGACGGCGCGCCCCCCTCCGGCGACGCGTGTCTCACCGCGCTAGCCGGCGCGATCCCGGTGGCCACCAGCGTCGGCGCGCGGTCGCCGTCTGACGTGGCATTACCGCTTGTTGATCGGTCGCCGGTGGCGCGCATTGCCGCGCGTTCTGCGCCGATCCTCCCCCTCGCCGCTTCGGCGAGAACCGCAACACCCGCATACATCCTCTTCCTCCGCTTTCTGAGTTAGGCGGCGTCCCCGCTTCGTTGCCGGACCGCTCGCGATAGTCGTCGCGAGCGCGGTGACGATTCCCCTCGTTCACGGTTAGCGTGATCGATACCGTCGACGGTTGACCGTCATCCACGGGTCGCCTGCACAGGCTTTAGTTCCGGCCGCGTCGAGGCGCACATGCTGGGAGTACGCTTTGGAATTCAAGCTTCGATATCCTGAACACCGCGCGAGCGCCGCAGCGATCGCGCTTATCTTCGGCTGGTTTGCGATCGGCGGTGCCAGCGCCGCCAACGACGCCGGTCCCTCCGGAGAGAGAATCGTCGCGCTTGCGTCCGCTGGCGATAACGCGCTGATCAAGGCCAATGCCGGCGCGCTTTACCGCAGCGGCAACGAGGGGCGGGACTGGGAGCGCATTGCGCTACCCGAGACGATCGCGCGGGGCCGCATCGCTGCGGTGTCGATTCCGGCGCAGAGCCGCGGGCTCCTTTACGTCGCCGGTCCGGGATTCGGCATCCTGCGCAGCGCGGACGGCGGGCGGAGCTGGGTGACCAAGAACGACGGTTTGCCAAGCAGTGAAGTCGTCGCCCTGTCCGCGCACGCCGATCAACCGGCGACGGCATACGTCTATGTGGCGGGACATGGTCTCTTTCGCAGCGAAGACATGGGCGATCACTGGCGCATGATGGATGCCGGACCCCGCGAGAAGATTCTGCAGCTCGTCCACTCCGACATGCCGGGGAGCATGCAGACCGGCTGGTTCTTCGCGGCCACCGCCAAGGGTGTAGGCCGCTCGATGGATTGCTTTTGCGGCTGGCGCGATGCCGGGGGTCTCGCGCGCGCAGTGACCGCCGTTGCGTACGATCCGCGCCGGCCAGCGCAGGTCTACGCCGCCTCCGGCGACCGACTGTATTCCAGCGGCGACGGCGGCGAACACTGGTCGCAGGCGCAAGCGCCGGGCACAGCGATTACCGCGCTTGTCGTGACCCCGGCAGGAGTCTTGTACGCAGCCGCCGGCGAGGGCGGGCTTTTCAAGAGCGCCGATCATGGCAGCAATTGGCGTCAGGTCGGTGAGTAGGCTTGCGCACGCGGCGATAGCCGGGCTCGTCGGCGCCGCCGCAGCTGCGGCGTTCGCGAACGAGTCGCCGCCGCTGCCTGACACCACGCGGGTCAGCGCCGGACTCGCGATCTACCGGCAATCGTGCGCGTCGTGTCACGGCGCGCGCGGGGAAGGCGCTGCCGAATGGCAGCAACCGGATTCGCAGGGCGAGCTCCCGGCACCGCCCCATGACGCTGAAGGACACACGTGGAAGCATTCCGACGCCATGCTGTACCGAGTCGTTCAGCGCGGATGGCGCGATCCCTTCAACAGGACCGAACGGCTGACCATGCCCGCGTACGCGGGTCAACTCTCGCGCGCACAAACGATCGCCGTCGTCGCGTACCTGAAGAGCCTCTGGACGCCCGAGCAGCGGCAGTTCCAGCAGGAAGAAAGCCGGCTTCACCCCTTTCCGCCGGAGGCGCCATGACGCGTTTCCAATCGACCCGCCGCAATGCGCGGCGCAGTCATAACCAAAAGAGGAGTTCTCCCATGCACGACTGGAAAAGATGGTTCGTTGCGGTTGCGGTCGCAGTTTCGATGCCGGCCCTCGCGGGCGTGCCGATCAAGGTGTACCGCAATCCCAACTGCGGCTGCTGCGACGTCTATGCCAAGTACCTCACCGGGAGCGGCTTCGACGTCGAGCTGATCGATACCTTCGATGCGGCGTCGATCCATCGGAAGTACTCGGTCCCGCAGCGATTGGAGGGTTGCCACACGGCCGTGATCGGCAGCTACGTCTTCGAAGGCCTCGTTCCGGCCGAGTACGTCAAGCGCGTACTCGACGAGCACCGGCCGATCAAGGGATTGTCGGTTCCCGGCATGCCGGTGGGCGCGCCCGGAATGCCCGGCAACAAGAAGGGGCCGATCAACGTGTACTACCTCGATGCTTCGTCGTCGCCCAGGATCTTCGCGACGTTCTAGCCCGGGGACGTTTCTTTGACATGACTGCATCGACGAACACGCCGATCCG
>JBDSLT010000221.1:0-2822 GCA_039916265.1 Casimicrobiaceae bacterium
TGGCGTAGGGCAGCATCTCTTTCACCATGTCGACGCCGTGCGCAATCGTCTTCGCCGTGCCGCCCGTGTCCTGGATCGAGAACGTGCGCAACAGCGGTCCCTCGGTGAGGTTCTCGGCGCCGAACAGCGAGCTGATCTGGTTCGCCTCGCAACCGAGCCCGACCACGAGCACGCCGGCGAAGTTGACATGGCGCGCGTAGCCTCCGAGCGTGCGGCGGAGCAGTTGCATGCCCTCGCCGTGCGTGTCCATGCCGCACCCTGAGCCGTGCGTCAGCGCGACGACGCCGTCGACGTTCGGAAACGCGGCGAGCGCGGGCCCGCGGAAATGGTCGGCGATGCCGCGCGCCACGGTGGCCGAGCAGTTCACCGTCGACAGGATGCCGATGTAGTTGCGCGTCGCCACGCGGCCGTCGTCGCGGACGATGCCGTCGAAGCTTGCCGCAGGGTCGAAGAATTGCGTCGGCTTCGCGTCCGCGCCGAACGCGTAATCGCGGTCGAACGCGCCCATCGCGAGGTTGTGCAGGTGCACGTGTTCGCCCGGCGCAACGTCGCGGCTCGCGAAGCCGATGATCTGGTTATAGCGCTTGACGGGCTGGCCTTTGGCGATCTTGCGGGTCGCGACCTTGTGTCCCGGCGGGACGAGGCCCACGACGGTCAGCTTTTCGTCGATGAGCGTGGTCCCGCCGACGAGCTGGCTCCGCGCGATGACGACGTCGTCGTTCGGATGGAGGCGGATGGTGAGCGAGCTGCGAGTAAGCATGAGACGAACTCCTGTTCAATGAGCGACCGAGCGCGCGACCGCCGAGCGCTCGATCGCCGCCAGATCCCAATCGATGCCGAGGCCGGAGGTCGACGGCGGGAGCGCGAAGCCGTCGTCCATTGCCATACGCGAAGTCGTGATCGCGTCGAGCTGGGGGATGTGCTCGACCCACGCGCCGTTGGGCACCGCCGCGGTCAGCGAGACGTGCAGCTCCATCAGGAAATGCGGGCACACGGCCACGTTGAATGCCTCCGCGAGATGGGCCACCTTGAGCCACGGGGTGATGCCGCCGATCCGTGCGCAGTCGACCTGCACGATCGAGCAGGCGCCACGCTCAAGATACTCCCGGAAGTGGGCCGGGTGATAGAGGGATTCGCCCACGGCGACGGGCATCGTCGCCACACGCGCCAGCTCGACATGCCCGTCGAGGTCCTCCGCCGGCAGCGGCTCCTCGAACCATGCCAGCATCAGCGGCGCATAGGCATGCGCGCGCCGGCGCGCCTCGGCGACGGTGAACGCCTGGTTGGCGTCGACCATCACCTCGAAGGCGTCTCCCACCGCGGCACGCACGGCAGACAGCCGTGCGACGTCCTCGGCGATCGTCGGGCGCCCGACTTTCATCTTGGCGCCGCGAAACCCCTGCGCTTTCGCGGCGAGCGCTTCGTCGACAAGCTGTTGCGGCGAATGATGGAGCCAGCCGCCTTCGGTCGTGTAGACCGGCACCTTCGACTGCGCGCCGCCGGCAGCTTTCCACAGCGGCAGGTCGGCCCTGCGGCACCTGAGATCCCACAGCGCGGTGTCGATCGCGGCAAGCGCCAGGCTCGTGATCGCGCCCACGGCCGTGGCGTGGGTGTGAAAGTAGAGGTCCTTCCAGATCGCCTCGATCTGCGTGGCATCGCGGCCGATCAATCGCGGCGCGAGATGGTCGCGCAGCAGCGCGACGATCGACGAGCCGCCGGTTCCGATGGTGTACGTGTAGCCGATTCCCTGCGCGCCGTCGGCGCAGGTCAGGCGCACGATCGGCGTCTCCTGGGTGACGAACGACTGGATCGCGTCGGTGCGCACGACTTTCGGCGGCAGGTTCACCTGCCAGATCTCGACGCGCTCGATTGCCGTCAAACGACCTCCAGGCTTGCGGCTGCCACCGCAGCGGTGCCTGCCTTCGCGCTCACTTGTAGAAGACCGACGGCAGCCACAGCACCGTCTGCGGCACGTAGGTGATGATCGCCAGCGTAATCAGCAGCGGAACGAGCCACGGCAGCACCGCACGAACCGTCGCCTCGAAGGAAATGCGCGCGACTTTCTGCAGGATGAACAGCACCATGCCCACCGGCGGCGTGAGCAGGCCGATCATCAGGTTCAGCACCATGACGAGGCCGAAATGGACGGGGTCGATGCCGAGCTTCGCGATGATCGGCATGAACACCGGCACGAGGATGGTGATCGCGGCGATGGTCTCCATGAAGCAGCCGACGAACAGCAGGAAAATGTTCGCCAGCAGCAGGAACACCAGCGGATTGTCGGAGATCGACAGCACCCACGCGCCGATCGCGTCGGTGACGCGCGTCGTCGTCAGCACCCACGCGAAGATCGACGCCGACGCCACGATGAACAACACCACCGCCGTCGTCTCGATGGTCTCCATCGAGACCTTGACGAACATTCGCCACGTGAGCGTGCGGTACCACGCGAAACCCAGGAACAGCGCCCACGCGACCGCCGCCACCGCAGCCTCGGTCGGCGTGAACAGCCCCGACGTCATGCCCCCGATCAGGATCACCGGCGTCAACAGCGCCATGAACGCCTCGAACTTGAATACCTTGTCGGCGATCAGCACGCCGACGAGCGGCACGCCGAAGCGCAGCCATCCCGGCTGCGTCTCGTTCGACCACAGGAAATAAAGCACCGTGGCGGTGATCGAGACGAAACCCAGCTCGAAGAACGCGCGGCCCATGCGGGGCCAGGAGAACACGATGTCGGCGCCGTATTTGCGCACATGCGCGTAGTAGCCGACCATGATCATCATGAACACGGCCATCAGCACGCCGGGGATGAAGCCGCC
>JBDSLT010000222.1:0-4065 GCA_039916265.1 Casimicrobiaceae bacterium
TATCGACTGGCTCGTCGTCCATCCGCTGGCGATGCCGAAGGCCGCGGCGATCGACACTTACGACGATCATCGGATGGCGATGTGCTTTGCGCTCGTGTCGCTGATGGGCACGCCGGTGACCATCAACGACCCGATGTGCGTGCGCAAGACCTTCCCGGCGTTTTTCGACGCCTTCCTGCAGCTTGCCGGCCGCGGGTCGCCGACGTGAGTCAGGCGGACACAGGCGGCGTGGCGAAGGCGGTGCCGCCGCTGGTCATCGCGATCGACGGTCCTGCGGCCTCCGGGAAGGGCACGATCGCCGCGGGCGTGGCGCGAGAGCTCGGGCTGCGATATCTCGACAGCGGGTCGCTTTACCGCCTCGTCGCGCTGAAGGCGATGCGTTCTGGCATCGACGTCGACGACGGACCGGCCCTCGCTGCCGCGGCCGCCGGCCTCGATGTCGCGTTCGACGGGGGTGGCGTGCGGCTCGACGGCCGCGACGCGACCGAGGGCATTCGGGGCGAAGCCGTGTCGGCGTCGGCCTCGCGGGTGGCGGTCCATCCGGCCGTCCGCGGCGCGCTGCTTTCCCGCCAGCGGGCGTTCCGGCAGCCGCCCGGGCTGGTGGCCGATGGCCGGGACATGGGCACGGTGGTGTTTGCCGACGCCGCGCTCAAGGTCTTCGTGACGGCGAGTGCCGAGGAGCGGGCACGGCGCCGATATAAGCAGTTGATCGCAAAAGGAATCTCCGTTACACTAGACGGTCTTTTGCGCGACATCCGCGAACGCGACGCGCGCGACTCGGCCAGGGCGATTGCGCCTCTCGTGCCGGCCGCCGACGCCGTGATCCTGGATACGACCGGTCTCTCGATCGATGCTGCGATCGGCGCCGTTCTCGATCTCCATCGGGTGCGGACAGCCGGCGGCAACGCCGACGGGTGAGTGAGAACTGTGCAGCGCCGCGCGTGTGCAACACGTCGGACGCAGCCAGCGCAAGGGGCCGCAGGGCCGCGCTTTAGCCGGCGCGATCCCGCGGATTTCCATCAATCAACCCGTACCGGGCGAGAAATTGGGTTCTCGCGCGGAGCGGCTAAAACGTTCTGAAAGGAACCAACCCGTCATGGCTACCGTAGCGCAAACCGCAGCACCTGATCCCGTCGAAAACTTCGCCGCACTGTTCGAGGAATCCCTCGCGCGGCAGGAGATGCGCCAGGGAGAACTCATCACCGCAGAGGTCACGCGCGTCGACTACAACGTCGTCGTGGTGAACGCCGGCCTCAAGTCGGAATCCTTCATCCCGATCGAGGAATTCAAGAACGATCAGGGCGTCGTCGAAGTCAACGTCGGCGACTTCGTCACCGTCGCGATCGAATCGATCGAGGACGGCTATGGCACCACCAAGCTTTCGCGCGACAAGGCCAAGCGCCTGAAGGCGTGGCACGATCTCGAAGCCTCGATGGAGCAAGGCTCGGTCGTCTCCGGGCTTGTCACCAACAAGGTTAAAGGCGGGCTCACCGTCATGATCAACGGCATCCGCGCGTTCCTGCCGGGTTCGCTGGTCGACATCCGCCCGGTCAAGGACACCACGCCGTTCGAAAACAAGCAGCTCGAGTTCAAGGTCATCAAGCTCGACCGCAAGCGCAACAACGTCGTCGTGTCGCGCCGCGCGGTGCTCGAGGAGAGCCTCGGCGAGGAGCGCGAGAAGCTGCTGTCGACGCTGTCGGAAGGCGCGACGGTCAAGGGCATCGTCAAGAACATCACCGACTACGGCGCGTTCGTCGACTTGGGCGGCATCGACGGCCTGCTGCACATCACCGACCTCGCGTGGCGCCGCGTCAAGCACCCGTCGGAAGTCCTCGCGGTCGGCGACGAAGTCACCGCCAAGGTGCTCAAGTTCGACCAGGAGAAGAATCGCGTCTCGCTGGGCTTGAAGCAGCTGGGCGAGGACCCGTGGGTCGGCCTGTCGCGCCGCTACCCGCCGGGAACGCGCCTGTTCGGCAAGGTCACCAACATCACCGACTACGGCGCGTTCGTCGAGATCGAGTCGGGCATCGAAGGGCTCGTCCACGTTTCGGAGATGGACTGGACCAACAAGAACATTCATCCGACCAAGGTGGTGCAGCTCGGCGACGAAGTCGAAGTGATGATCCTCGAAATCGACGAGGACCGCCGCCGGATCTCGCTCGGAATGAAGCAGTGCATGGCGAATCCGTGGGACGAGTTCGCGATGAACCACAAGAAGGGCGACAAGGTGAAGGGCCAGATCAAGTCGATCACCGACTTCGGCGTCTTCGTCGGTCTCCCGGGCGGAATCGACGGCCTCGTGCATCTCTCCGACCTGTCCTGGGCCAATCCGGGCGAGACGGCCGTGCGCGACTTCAAGAAGGGGCAGGAGGTCGAGGCCGTCGTGCTGGCGATCGACGTCGAGCGCGAGCGCATCTCGCTCGGCATCAAGCAGCTCGAAGGCGATCCGTTCACCAATTTCGTCGCGGTGCACGACAAAGGCAGCGTCGTCGCGGGGACGGTCAAGACGCTCGACGCCAAGGGCGCGGTCGTGGCGCTGGGCGGCGACGTCGAGGGCTATCTGCGCGCCTCCGAAATCTCGCGCGACCGCGTTGAGGACCTGCGCACGCGGATGAAGGAAGGCGACGCCGTGTCGGCGATGATCATCAACGTCGACCGCAAGAACCGCAGCATCAACCTGTCGATCAAGGCGAAGGACAATGCCGACGAGAGCGAGGCGATGCAGCGGATGTCTTCCGAGAGTTCGAGCGTCAACACCGGCACGACCAACCTCGGAGCGTTGCTCAAGGCGAAGCTCGACCCGAAGAACAGCAACTGACCCGTCAAGAGGCGAGCACGATGACCAAATCGGAGCTGATCGACCGTCTCGCGACGCAGTTTCCGCAACTGGTCGCCAAGGATGCCGAGCTCGCGGTGAAGATGATCCTCGATGCGATGGCCGAGAGCCTCGCCAAGGGGGAACGCATCGAGATCCGCGGATTCGGCAGCTTCGGCCTCAACTACCGGCCGCCGCGCACGGGGCGCAACCCGAAGTCGGGAGAGAAGGTGCAGGTGCCGCAAAAGCACGTGCCCCACTTCAAGGCCGGCAAGGAGTTGCGGGAGAGGGTGGACTTTGGAAAGGGTGATCAGAAGTAGCAATCTCCGCGAAGGACGGCGTTGATGCGGGTCATACGCTGGATCGTCGGCATCGTCGCCTTCCTCGCGCTCCTGGTCCTCTCGCTGCTGAATGCGGAGCAGGTGCGCCTTCGTTTTTTCAACCTGATGACGTTCGAGGCGCCGCTGATTTTCGTGGTGCTGGTGGCGTTCGCATCCGGAGTGGCTGCAGGCCTGCTCGCCGGTGCCGTGAAGGCGGCGCGTCTCAAGGGACAGCTGAATCGCCTGCGCCGCGAGCAGCGGCCGGCGATCGAGCCGCCGGCGCCGCACGGCGCTGCCCCGGGCGCGACGCCCGCGTCGGGTCCCGGCTTCGAGCGCTTCGATCTTAGGTGAGGTCCCCCACGACAACGTTGTTCGCAAGCCTCCCTTGGGCCGGCCCGGCGGGAGGCTGGACCCCCACGCTCACGTTGTTCGCTGCCCCCGAAGGGGGCGCAAGCCTCCCTTGGGCCGGCCCGGCGGGAGGCTAGGGCGGGATGGATTTCGAGCTGTGGTGGCTGCTGCCGATCGTGGCGGTGTTCTTCGCGCTGGGCTGGATCGCAGCGCGGATCGACATCAAGCATTTGATGCGCGAATCGCGCGCGTTGCCCCTGTCGTATTTCCGCGGTTTGAATTTCCTGCTGAACGAGCAACCCGACAAGGCGATCGAATCCTTCATCGAGGTCGTCAAAGTCGATCCGCAGACCATCGACCTGCACTTCGCGCTGGGCTCGCTGTTCCGGCGCCAGGGCGAGGTCGACCGCGCAATCCGCATGCACCAGAACCTGCTCGATCGGCCCGACCTGCCTGCGGACAAGCGCACGACGGCGACCTACGAGCTCGCGCAGGATTTCCACCGCGCCGGAATGCTCGACCGCGCCGAGGAGCTGTTCACCCGCCTGGACGGCACGTCGTTCGAGCACGCCTCCCTCGGCC
>JBDSLT010000223.1:0-6886 GCA_039916265.1 Casimicrobiaceae bacterium
CTTGCGCGATGTCGTGCCAGATAGTGACGGCGCCCTTGCCTGCGAGGCTCATGAAGCGGCTCCCGACGTTGATGACGACTTGACGTTAGCGCAACATTACGGAAAATGGAACATGGTTCCAGTTTGAAATCATGTTCTGTAGCGAGTTTCGTCATTGACTTTGTATCCAGCCCCTGACTTCGCGGCGACGCGCGAGATTGCCGCGCTGTGGCCGCTGCGCCTGCGCCAGTCCGCGCCGCAGAGCGCAAAGCTCTGATGGCGTCGGTCCTGATCACCGGCGGCTGTGGCTTTCTGGGCGCCGCGCTGGCCGCGCGGGCGCGTGCGGCGGGCCACTCGGTGACGAGCGCCGACGTGCTGGAAGGTGCCGATCGCCCGCTCGACGCGAGCGACCCCGGCGCCGTCGCGGCGCTCGTCGCCGAGCTGCGTCCGGCGGCGATCGTCCATCTGGCCGCCGGCCTCACCGACGCCGGCGAGCGCGATCCCGTCGCGACCACGCGACTCAACGCGCTCGGCACCGCGGCCGTTTTCGCGGCGGCGGAAGCCGCGCGCGCCGAGCGCGTGATCTACGCGACGTCGATCTCGGCGGTCGGCCCGACCAGCGGACCGGTCGGCGACGACACGCGGCTCGATCCGGGCAACGTCTATGGCGCGACCAAGGCGTTTTGCGAGCACTTGGCGCGCGCGATGAGCGCGCGTCCCGACGCGCCTTGCTACCTCGGCCTGCGCTTCGGCTACGTCTACGGGCCTGGTCGCGTGCGCGGCTGGCGCGACGTGCAGATGATCGTCGAGCGCGTGCGCGCCGGCGAGCGGCATCTCGTCTACCCCGACTACCCCGACCCGCTCGACTGGACGTGGATCGACGATGCTGCGGACGTGCTGCTGCGCGCGCTGGAGCGACCCTTGCCGCGCAACGCCGTCGCCAACGTCGTCGGCGACAAGCGCCACGTGCGCGACGCGATCGCGCATCTGCAGTCGCGCTTCCCCGGCCTGACCGTCGAAGGCATCGCGACCCGGACACCGCCGGCGGCGTGGACCCTCGTCAACGACAGCCTCAAGGGCCTGCTAGGCTATGTCCCGACGACGACGCTGGAGCAGGGCATCGACCGGATGCTTGCGGCGTGAGCTGAGCCGAGGATGAGCGCGACGCTATTTCGCAACGCCAACGTGCTCGACGGCAGCGGCAGCGCGCCCTTTCGCGGCGACGTGCTGGTGGTAGGTGCGCGGATCGTTAGTGTGGCGCCCGCCGGCGCGCCGCCTCCGGGTGCCGTCGCGCAGACGGTCGACTGCGCCGGCCGGACGCTGATGCCGGGGCTGATCGAACCGCACGCGCACCTTTCCTTCGTCGACCAGGCGACGCCGCAGGCGCTGCAGGCGCTCCCCGTCGAGGAGCATCTGCTGCTGACGCTGAAGCACGCGAAGCTCTACCTCGACCAGGGCTTCACGTCGTGCTTTTCCGCGGCGGCGACCAAGCCGCGGCTCGACGTCGTCGTGCGCAACGCGATCAACGCCGGTCAGTTCCCCGGCCCGCGGATGCTGGCGGCGAGCGTGCAGTTCACTGTGACCGGCGGCGTCGGCGACCTGCGCCAGATGCATCTCGATCCGGGCGAGGCGATGTATACGCTGCCGTGCGACGGGCCGGTCGAGTTCCGCCGCGCCGCGCGCGAGGCCTGCCGCGAGGGCGTGGACGTGCTGAAGATCGTGCCGTCGGGCGACACGTCCACACCCGCGGTACCGTCCGCGCAGACGCTGATGACCGACGACGAGGTCGCGGCGGTGACCGAGGTCGCGCGCGAGCGCGGCCGGCGCGTCGCGGCGCATGCGCGCTCGGCCGAGTCGGTCAAGCAGTGCGTGCGTCACGGCGTCGACGTGATCTACCACGCGACGTACGCCGACGAAGCGGCGCGCGATCAGCTTGAAGCGCACAAGGACGCGCTGTTCGTCGCGCCCGCGCTGTCCGTTACGTGGACGCGCCTGCACGAAGCCGGCCGTTTCGGCCTGCCGTCAACGCCCGCGATGAGGGCGCGCATCGAGCACGACCTCGGCCTGACGGTCGACTGCATGATCGACCTCAAGCGCCGCGGCGTGCGCGTGCTGCCGGGCGGCGACTACGGCTTCCTGTGGAATCCGCACGGGCGCAACGCGCGCGATCTGCGCTATTTCGTCGATCTCCTCGGCTTCACACCGATGGAGGCGATCGTCGCCGCGACGAAATGGGGCGGCGAGATCATGGGGATGGGCGGCGAACTCGGGCAGATCAAGGCGGGTTATCTCGCCGACCTGCTGCTCGTCGACGGCGATCCGCTTGCCGACCTCGCGATTCTCGAGGATGCGCAACGCCTGATCGCCATCATGAAGGACGGCGCGTTTCACAAGCGTCCGCCGCCCTCGTCTCCCGCGGCATGATCGGAGCCTGAATCGATGGACTACGGGATTCGCGGCCGCACGGCGATTGTCTGCGCAGCGAGCCAGGGATTGGGCCGGGGCTGCGCGCAGGCGCTCGCCGGCGAGGGCGTCGATCTGGTCCTCAACGCGCGGGGCGCCGACGCGTTGCATGCGACCGCGGAGGCGATTCGCGCGGCGACCGGCGTGCGCGTGACCGCGGTCGCCGCCGACATCACGACGCCGGAAGGCCGCGCCGCCGTGCTCGCCGCGTGCCCCGCGCCGGACATCCTCGTCAACAACGCCGGCGGGCCGCCGATCGGCGACTTCCGCGACTGGGACGAAGCCGCGTGGCAGCAGGCGGTCAACGACAACATGGTGACGCCGATCATGCTGATCCGCGCCGTCGTCGACGGCATGATCGCGCGCAGCTTCGGCCGCATCGTCAACGTCACGTCGCGCTCGGTGAAGGGACCGCTCGCGCACCTCGGCCTGTCGAACGGCGCGCGGGCGGGATTGACGGGCTTCGTCGCAGGGCTTTCGCGACAGGTGGCGAAGCACAACGTCGCTATCAACAATCTGCTGCCGGGGCCGTTCCTCACCGACCGGCAGAAAGACGGCCTGCGCAAGCTCGCCGCCAAGGCGAACCAGGATTACGACACGTTTCTCGCCGCGCGCGTCGCGGAGAACCCCGCCGGACGCTTCGGCACGCCGGAAGAGTTCGGCAAGGCCTGCGCGTTCCTGTGCAGCGCGGATGCCGGCTTCATCGTCGGCCAGAACCTGGTGATCGACGGCGGTTCGGTGAACGTCACGATGTAGCGCGGGCGCGGGCGACGTCCGCGCGTCGCTCGCGCCGCGATTATTTCGGTGTGCCGAACGGCATGTCCATCACGAAACGCCACGGCCCCTCGGGTTGCCGGCGCACGATTTCCACCGCGCTGCCGCTCATGGTGACCGGCTTGCCGTCCTGGCCGGTCGCCTCCAGCGTCCAGTCGTTGGCCAGCATCGCAAGGTCGCCCGTGCGGGCGACGAGGCGGCCGGACGTGCGGATCGCGGGCTTCATCGCGATGAATCCGGCGAGTGCTTCGCGCACCGCCGCCGCGCCGACGACGACGCTGCCCGGCATCGGCATCAGCGCCGCGTCGGGCTCATAGAGCGCCATCAACGCGTCGAGGTCGCCGGCGTTCAGCAGGCGCTCGAACTCGCGGTCGAGCGCGACGGGATCGTCGTCGATCATCTCCGGCTCCCCGTGCTGCGTTGCTTCTTGAACGCCTGCCATGGCCGCCTGCCCCCCAGTAGAAAAACCTTCGGCGCGTAGCCTCCCGCCGGACGCGCATTATGCCGCGCGCGCCGGGCCGAAGCGGCGGGGGCTACGCGATCGCGGCGCGGGGACGCACGCGCGAACGCGCGCCGATCTGCCGCCGCGGGGGCGCCGCGCGCAGACCGGCGAGGAGCGTGTCGATCAGCGCCGGGGCGGCCCGCGCGAGGTCGAAGGCGGCGGGGTCGAGCACCCATTCGCGCATGATGCCGCCCATGTACGAATGCAGCGCGCGCGTCGCGAGTGCCGTGTCGGTGTCCGCCGGAAGCTGACCCGCGGCGACCGCGCGCGCGACCACACTTTCGACGTGCACGAGGCAATCGCGGCGCTCGCGGTTGCGCCGCATCGCGATCGACCCGAGGTCGTCGGTCAGCTCGCACTTGTGGAAGACGACCTCGAAGACCGCCTGCGTGCGCGGGTCGGTCGCCAGCCGCGTGAGCGCATCGACGGCCAGCGTGCGCAGCGCATCGAGCGGATTGTCGAGGACCAGTGGCCTGACGCGCTCCAGCTCCCGCTCGATCGGCAGCGTCGCGCGCTCGCACATCGCGTCGAACAGATCGGCCTTGTCGCGGAAATGCCAGTAAAGCGCGCCCCGCGTGACCCCCGCGGCGGCGGCGACTTCCGCGAGCGACGTGCGCGTCACCCCGCGCTCGCGAAAAACGCGCTGCGCAGCGTCGAGCAATTGCTCGCGGGTGATGGCGGCTTCGGATTTGGTGCGGCGGGCCACGCAGAGTCCCTGACACGGTAGGGGTTTACAAACAGTCGTGATTGTATGTATTCTTCGCCGCTCGCGCAACTGTGCGCCGCAACAAAACGCCGCCTCGATGCCCCTGCTCTTCATGGAGTTCCCCATGATTCGCCGCCAAGCCCGTCTCGCCCACCTCGCCGCCGCCCTCGCGGCCGCCCTCGCCGTCGCCGCCTGCGGCGACACCAAGCAGGCTGCCGGGGGATTCCGCGGCTTTCCCCCTGCCGACGTCACGCTCTACACGGTCGAGCCGAAGGACATCCCGGTGACCTTCGAGTACGTCGGACAGGCGGTCGGCTCCAAGGAAGTCGAGGTGCGCGCGCGCGTTGGGGGCATCCTCGAAAAGCGGCTGTTCAAGGAAGGCGCACCGGTGAAGGCCGGCCAGACGCTGTTCGTCCTCGATCAGAAGCCGCTCGAAGCGCAGGCGGCGAGCGTCGAGGCGGACCTGGCGCGGGCGCAGGCGCAACTCGCGCAGGCGCAGCGCGAGGCAGCGCGGTTGAAGCCGCTCGCCGAGAAAAAGGCCATCGGCCAGAAGGAGTACGACGACGCCGTCTCCACGGGGGAACTCGCCGCGGCGTCGGTCAAGGCGGCCGAAGCGAAGCTGCGCGAGTCGCGGCTCAGCCTCGGCTACGCCCGCGTCGTCGCGCCGGTGTCGGGGATGACGAGCCGCGCCGCCAAGTCCGAAGGGAGCCTCGTCGCCGCCGGCACCGACCTCCTCACGACGATCTCGCAGGTCGACCCGATCTGGGTCCAGTTCAACATTTCGGAGAACGAAAAACTGAAGGTCGAGCGCGCCGTCGCGGAGAAAAAGCTCGACTGGCCGGGCAACGACACGATGAGCGTCGCGGTGAAGCTCGGCGACGGCACGCTGTTGAAGCGCAAGGGCAGCATCAACTTCGCCGACACGCGGATCAACACCGCCACCGGCACGTACGAAACACGCGCCGAGTTCGCGAACCGCGACAACGCGCTCAAGTCCGGGCAGTTCCTGCGCGTGATCCTGAACGGTCCGAAGCGGATCGGCGCGCTGGCGGTGCCGCAGGCCGCGGTGCTCGACGGCCCGCAGGGCAAGTTCGTCTACGTCGCGGGCAAGGACAAGGACGGCAAGGACGTCGCGCTGCCCAAGCCCGTGACGCTCGGCGACTGGGTGACCGGCGAAGGCAACCTGTGGATCGTCGAATCGGGGCTCGCCGCCGGCGACAAGGTGATCGTCGACGGCATCGCCAAGATATTCATGCCGGGCGCGCCGATCAAGATCGGTGGCGCGCCGCCGGTGGACGGCAAAGCCGCGGCGCCGAATCCCGAAGCGTCGAAGTCCGAAGCGTCGAAGAAATAAGCGCAGGAGCGCCCCGTCATGTTCTCGCGTTTTTTCATCGACCGGCCGATCTTCGCGATCGTCATCTCGACGTTCCTCGTGCTCGCGGGGCTGTCCGCGATGCGCAACCTGCCGATTGCGCAGTATCCGGAGATCGCCCCGCCGGTCGTGACGGTGAGCGCCGTCTATCCGGGCGCCTCCGCCGAAGTGCTGGAGCAAACCGTCGCCGCACCGCTGGAAAACGCGATCAACGGCGTGCCGCACATGCTCTACATGAGCTCGAACTCGTCGTCGCAGGGCGTGGTGCAGATCCAGATCACGTTCGACATCGGCACCAACGTCGACGACGCGGCGATCAACGTCAACAACCGCGTCAAGCAGGTGGAAGCGCGGCTGCCGCAGGAAGTGCGGCGCCAGGGCGTCAACGTCGAGCGCGGCTCGTCGGCGTTCCTGCAGGTGCTCGCGTTCTACTCGCCCGACGGGCGCTACGACGACCTGTACACGTCGAACTACGTGACGCTCAACGTGCTCGACCGGTTGAAGCGGCTGCCCGGCACGACCAACGTGCAGATCTTCGGCGCGCACGACTACGCGATGCGTATCTGGTTGAAGCCCGACCGCCTGGCGCAGCTCAAGCTCACACCCTTCGACGTGATCGGCGCGGTCAACGAGCAGAACGCCCAGTTCGCCGCGGGCAAGGTCGGCCAGGCGCCGCATTTCAACAACCAGGAGCTGGTCTACACGATCACCGCCAAGGGGCGCCTCGCCGACGCGAAGGAGTTCGAGCAGATCATCGTGCGCGCTGATCCCGACGGCTCCTACGTGCGCCTGACCGACGTCGCGCGCGTCGAGTTGGGCTCGAAGGATTACGAGTTTCTCGGCCGCTTCAACGGCAAGCCGGCGACGCTCGTCGGCATCTTCCTGTCGCCGGGCGCCAACGCGCTCGCCGTCGCCAAGACGGTCAACACGACGATGGAGGAGCTGGCGACGCGCTTCCCCCAGGGCTTCACCTACGCCATCCCCTATGACACGACGCGCTTCGTCGAAGTGTCGATCCGCGAGGTGCTGAAGACGCTCGCCGAGGCGATGGTGCTGGTGTTCCTCGTGGTGTTCCTGTTCCTGCAGGACT
>JBDSLT010000224.1:0-19907 GCA_039916265.1 Casimicrobiaceae bacterium
CGGTACCGGCGCGCCGGCCCCGAGGCGGACGGGCGGGTCGTGCTGAAGGAGGCGCTGGGCGCATTGCTGGCACCGCTCGAGCGGCCGCTGGTCATTTCGGGCGAGCGGCCGTTCGTGATCATGCTGGTCGGCGTGAACGGCGCCGGCAAGACGACGTCGATCGGTAAGCTCGCCAAGTGGCTGCAGCGGCAGCGGCTGTCGGTCCTGCTCGCTGCGGGGGACACGTTCCGCGCGGCCGCGCGCGAGCAGCTCGCGGTCTGGGGGGAGCGCAACAACGTCGCCGTCATCCGGCAGGAAGGAGGCGACGCCGCAGCCGTCATGTTCGACGCCGTGAATGCCGCACGCGCGCGCGGCATCGACGTCGTCCTGGCCGACACCGCCGGCCGCCTGCCGACCCAGGCGCACCTGATGGACGAGCTCGGCAAGATCAAGCGCGTGCTGGCGAAGGCCATGCCCGGCGCGCCGCATGCCGTCCTGCTGGTCCTCGACGCGAACACCGGCCAGAACGCGTTGTCCCAGGTAAAGGCCTTCGACGCCGTTGTCGGCCTGACCGGACTCGTGCTGACCAAGCTCGACGGGACCGCCAAGGGCGGCGTCGTCGCGGCGATAGCAAGGCAGCACGCCGTGCCGCTGCAATTCATCGGCGTCGGCGAAGGGGTGGACGACCTGCGGCCGTTCGCGGTCGACGAGTTCGTCGACGCGCTTTTGCCGGCGAAGGTTTAGCGACACGGTTCGGCGCGTCGCCGTAAGCAAGCGCTTACTCCGTAGCTTGACCTGTACTGGCTTCGCTTGCGGCCACGGACGATTGCAGCGCTCATACCCGACTGAAAAGGTCGGGAACTTTGCGCGGCCTTAGCACTCACAATCTGCGAGTGCTAAAATGACGGCGAATCCCCAGGGCGCTCAACTCGCACGACGGGGCGCCGCTTCCTAAAAGGAGACTTGGATGTCCGGTACTGCGCTGGCGTTTCCGACCCCGGCCTCGCTGGGAAGCCTCGATCACTACATCCAGGCGGTCAACCGCTTTCCGCTGTTGACGGCCGAGCAGGAGCTCGCGCTGGGCCGCCGGCTCAAGGCGGACAACGACCTCGGCGCCGCCCGCGAACTGGTGTTGTCGCACCTGCGGCTGGTCGTCGCGGTCTCGCGCAACTACATGGGTTACGGGCTGCCGCAGGCCGACCTCATCCAGGAAGGCAACGTCGGCCTGATGAAGGCAGTGCGCCGCTTCGACCCGGAGCGCGGCGTGCGGCTCGTGTCGTTCGCACTGCACTGGATCAGGGCCGAAATGCACGAGCACGTCCTGCGCAACTGGCGCCTGGTGAAGCTCGCCACGACGAAGGCGCAGCGCAAGCTGTTCTTCAATCTGCGCAGCATGAAGGGGTCGACCGCCGCGCTGACGCACGCGCAGGCGGACGACATCGCCAAGGCGCTCGGCGTCAAGCGCGCGGAAGTGCTCGAAATGGAAACGCGCCTTTCCGGCGGCGACGTCTCGCTCGACCCCACCCCGGGCGACGAGGAGTCGGTCGGCCCGATCGCGTTCCTGTCCGACCCGGAAGACGAGCCGGTGCAGATCCTGGAGCGTGAGCAGACGGCGCGCAACCGCAGCGTAGGCTTGCAGCGCGCGATGTCCAAGCTCGACGACCGCAGCCGCCGCATCATCGAGGCGCGCTGGCTCAAGGAGACGGACCCGCTGACGCTGCAGGAACTCGCCGACGAGTACGGCGTGTCGGCCGAGCGCATTCGGCAGATCGAGAGCAAGGCGATCAAGACGATGCGCACACAGATGGCGGCTTGACGCCCGCTTCGCCGGGCCCGGCTCGCGCCGCGCCCGGCGAAGTGTATTGCGCCGGGGCTGCGAGCGGCCCGGGGATCAGCCGGGGTTACGGACGCGAAGCACCAACCGGTCGGCGTCCTGCGTCAGCGCAACCTTGTTCAGGAAGTTCTGCCCGAGCAGCGGCTGGCGCAACGCGGGATTCACCGCGACCCGCAGTCCGTTGACGCGAATGCCCCCCACCTGCACGGCGTTGTCAGGAACGAGGCGACCGGCCACCCGTCCGCCGGCGGTGCTGAAATCGGCGGCGAAGCCGGGCGCAAGGCCGATTTTGCGCGCGGTGTCTTCGCCGACGGTCACGCTCGAGGCACCCGTGTCGACCAGGAACGTCACGGTGTGCCCGTTGATCGAGCCCTCGACGTAGAAGTGCTGGTCGTAGGAGCGCGCGATCGTGACGACGCCCGCACCCTCGATGACGCGCACCCGCGTCACTTTCGGCGACAGCAGCGTGTCGAAGCCGAGGTAGGCGACGCCGCCGACCAGCAGCCAGAACGCGACGTGGCGCAACCGGATGTTCACGGCGGCGCGCGACGGCGACGGGGCGCGGTCACAGCTCGACCTGTGTCCCGAGTTCCACCACCCGGTTGGTGGGTATCTGGAAGAACTCGGACGCCTTGGTCGCGTTCTTCGACATCGACACGAAGAGCTTTTCGCGCCACAGCGCCATGCCCGGCGCGACGGTCGGGATCAGCGTCTCCCGCGACACGAAGAACGACGTCTCCATCATGTCGAAGGAAAAGCCCTTGCGGCCGCAGTCTTCCAGCAGCGCGGGAATGTCAGGGTCCTCCTTGAACCCGTAGTTCGCGATCATCTTGAAGAAGTCGCAGCCGAGCGGGGCGATCTCGTAGCGCTCGTCGTCGTTGACGTACGGTATGTCGCGCGTCACGACGGTGAGGAACACGATGCGGTCGTGGAGCACCTTGTTGTGCTTCAGGTTGTGCAGCAGCGCGTGCGGCACGCGGTCCTGCGTGCCGGTGAGGAATATCGCGGTGCCGGGCACGCGCGTCGGCGGCGACGCCTCGATGCTCTGGATGAAGAGGTCGAGCGGCATCGCGTCCTCGGCCAGGCGCTCCATCAGCACGATCCGGCCGCGCTTCCACGTCGTCAGCAGGGTGAACACGAGGATGCCGATCACGATCGGGAACCAGCCGCCGTCGGGGATCTTCAACGCGTTCGACGACAGGAACGTGAGGTCGACCAGCAGAAGCGGCGCCGCGATGGCCACCGCCACCCACATCGGCCAGTTCCACAGCCGCCGCATCACGACGAAGATCAGGATCGAGTCGATCAGCATCGCCAGCGTGACGGCGATGCCGTACGCCGCCGCGAGGTTGTCGGAATTGCGGAAGCCGACGACGAGTGCGATCACCGCCGCGAGCAGCGACCAGTTGATGAACGGCACGTAGATCTGCCCGATCGCGCGCTCCGACGTGTGCTCGATCGTAAGCCGCGGACAGTAGCCCATCTGGATCGCCGCGCGGGTGAGCGAGAAGGCGCCGGAGATCACCGCCTGCGACGCGATGATCGCCGCCGCCGTCGCGAGCACCAGCAGCGGAACCACCGCCCAGTCCGGCGCCAGCAGGTAAAACGGGTTCCTGATCGTCGCCGGGTCGTTCAGGATCAGCGCGCCCTGCCCGAAGTAGTTGACGACGAGCGCGGGCATGACGAACAGGAGCCACGCGCGGCGGATCGGCGTTGCACCGAAGTGCCCCATGTCGGCATAGAGCGCCTCGGTACCGGTCACGGCGAGCACGACGGCGCCGAAGGCGATGAAAGAGATCTCCGGATGCGCAGCGACAAAGATGTACGCGTACACCGGATTGAGCGCCGCCAGCACCGACGGACGTGCCGCGATCTCCATCCCGCCCAGCGCGGCGAGCGTCACGAACCACACGCACATCACCGGTCCGAAGCTCGCCCCGAGCGTCGCCGTTCCGCGCTTCTGGATGGCGAACAGTGCGACCATGATGATCACCGACACCGGCACGATGTACGGGTGCAGCGCCGGCGTGATCACCTCCAGCCCCTCCATAGCACCCAGCACGCTGATCGCGGGCGTGATCATGCCGTCGCCGTAGAACATCGCCGCGCCGAAGATGCCGAAGCCCACCAGCCACCACCGCCGCCGCGGCGCGCCCTCGAGCCCGCGCGAGACCAGCGCCGTCAATGCCAGAATCCCGCCTTCGCCGCGGTTGTCGGCCCGCATGATCAGCGTGATGTACTTCAGCGTGACGACCACCACCAGCGCCCAGAAGATCACCGACAGCACGCCCATCACGTTCTGCTGCGTGAGTGGCATGCCGTGCGGCCCCGTGAACGCCGTGCGCAGCGTGTAGAGCGGGCTCGTGCCGATGTCGCCGTAGACCACGCCAATCGCCCCGATGACGAGCGGCGTCATGCGCTGCTGGATTCGCGGCGAACCCGGGGACTTGGTCACGGTGGAAGGCGCGGACGCTACAGCGCGCTGTCGTCGCCGCGGCGCGAGAACCGGATATTGAGCTGCTTCAGCTTGCGGTAGAGGTGGGTGCGTTCCAGACCGGCCTTCTCGGCGACCTTGCTCATGTTGCTTTGTTCGCGACCGAGGAGCTGCTCGAAGTAGATGCGCTCGAAGGCCTCGCGCGCCTCGCGCAATGGCAGCTCGAAAAAGCGCGCGGTGATCTCCGGCGCGAGCGCGCGGTTGGGGGCGGCGACTTCGCCGAGGAGCCGCTTCACGTGCTCGCTCGTGACCTCGCCGCGGACGACCTGCAGGTTCGCGACGACATTCGCGAGATGGTCGAGGTTGCCGGGCCAGTGCGCATTGGTGAGCGCAGTGAGCGCCGTGGGCTGCAGCGCCGACAGCAGTGCCGGCGCACGCTCGCCGGCGGGCGTCGCCCGCCAGTAGCGCTCGATCAGCGGTGCGATGTCCTCGCGACGTGCGCGCAGCGGCGGGAGCATCAGCGCGCCGGCGGAGAGCTGCGCGAGCAGCGCCGCGTCGAACTTGCCCTCCGCGGCGAAGTTGCCGAGCGGCTCGGCGGACGTCGCCACCAGCGTCACGCCGAGCTTGTCGAGCTTGCCGAGCACGAACAGGAGGCCTTTCTGCTCGGCGCGCGAATACTGACCGATCTCCTGGCAGTAGAGGACGCCGTCGCGCGCCTCTTCGATCAGCGCCAGCGGGTTCGCCGTGAGGCGCACGCCGTTGTCCAGCACCACGAACGGCGCGTCGGACGGCGCGAGCGCGCGCGCTGCGATGTCGTGGCCGGTCCCGGGCTCGCCCAGTATCAGCACCGAGCGTCGCGCGGCGACGAGGTCCTCCAGCGCGCGCTCGGCATCGCGCATCACCGCGCTCGCGCCGAGCACGGCGAGCGAGACGCGCTTCGGCTCCTTCGCCGCCGCGGTCTTCAGCGCGCGGGTGATCGTCGACAACAGCTTGTTGAGGCCGATCGGCTTTTCCAGGAAGTCGAAGGCGCCGATCTTCGTCGCCTCGACCGCGGTCTCGATCGTGCCATGGCCGGACATCATCACCACCGGCATCGTCACGAGGCCCGCCGCGCCCCATTCGCGCAGCAGCGTGACGCCGTCGGTGTCAGGCATCCAGATGTCGAGCAGGACCATCGCCGGCTGCTGGCGCTGGCGATACGCGCGCGCCTCGCCTGCATTCTCGGCGAGCGCGACGCGATAGCCCTCGTCCTGCAGTATCTCGGACAGCAGTTCACGAATGCCGACTTCATCGTCGACGATCAGGATTTCCCGCGCTTGCACCATGCGTGGCTCTCGACGTTAGGCGGCGGCCGCGGCGCCGGCCGTGGACACCGCGGGAAAGATCAGCGTGACGCGCGCTCCCACCGGCGGCGTGTTCTCGACCACGACCCGCCCGCGGTGCTCGTCGACGATCTTCTTCACGATCGCGAGGCCGAGTCCGGTGCCTTTGGCCTTGGTCGTCACGTAGGGCTCGAAGACGTGCGTGATCATGTGGTCGTCGAAGCCCGGGCCATGATCCGAGAAGGAGAGCCTCGCCTCCCCGTCGACGGCGGCAAGCGCGATCGCAAAGCGCGGATTGGCCACATCGGCCTGGGCATCGACGGCATTCTGCAGCAGATTGTGAAACACTTGGCGCAGGCGCGTCGGCTCACCCAGGATGAGCACGGGCGCCTCGGGCAGCGCAAGCGCGACGTGCGGTCGCAGATTGTCGTACAGAGCGAGCACGTCGAGCAAGAGGGCGGCCACGTCGACGCTCTGCATCTGGCCCGGACGCGGCTGGCGCGCGTAGATCGCGAAATCGTCGACCATGTGCTTCATCGCGCCCACCTGCGACACGATTGTCTGGGTGCCGCGGCGCAGCGTCTCTGCCTCGACGCCGTCGAGGTGCGGCGCCAGCTTCATCGCGAGGCGCTCGGCGGAGAGCTGGATCGGCGTCAGCGGATTCTTGATTTCGTGCGCCAGGCGTCGCGCCACTTCCGCCCATGCGGCGTCGCGCTGCGCCTGCACGAGTTCCGATACATCGTCGAACACTACCACGTACCCGGCGATCGGCGCACCGGGCAAACGCGTGCCGCGGATCAGCAGCGTACGCGGTTGCGCGGCGACGGCGAGCGACGATTCCTTCTGCCATTGTCCGTCGCGGCCCGCGCGGAAGCCCTCGGCGGTCAGTTCGGCGAACGGCGCCAGCGCGGGATGCGTGCGCCCCCAGTCCGCGAGCGGCGCACCGGTCAGGTCGGACAGCGGCTGCTGCAGGATCACCGCGGCGCTGGGGTTCGCCATCCGCAGCCGGTAGCTGTCGTCGAAGACGAGCACGCCGGCCGACAGGTTGCCGAGCACACTTTCTAGGTAGGCGTTGGCGGTTTCGATCGCGCGCCGCGACTCCTCGGCCTTTGCCTGCGCTTCGGCGAGCTGCGAGGTCATCGTGTTGAACGATTCGGTGAGCACGCCGAGCTCGTCGCGCGAGGTCACCGGCTGCCGGCGCGTGAAATCGCCCTGCGCGACGGCGCGCGTGCCTTCGGCCAGCAGCCCAAGCGGCGCCGCGAAGCTCTCCGACAGCACGACGGCGAGCCCGAGCGCGCAGGTGAGCGCCAAAAGCAGCGTCAGCGTCAGCGTCAGCGCGTACAGGCGCTTCAGCGCCGCCCGCGAGAACGAGAGCTCCTGGTAGTCGCGCGCGCCGGTCTGCACCTTGTCGAGATCCTGCGCGAACGCCTTCGGCACGGGCTCGACCACCTGGAGCACGCGCAGCGGATCGAGGCGGTCGCCGCTGTTGACGGGGACGACGACACGCAGCACGAGCCCCCCGTCGGCCAGCGGTTCCGCCTTCGCAAACGTCTGTTGCAGGCGAACCTGGCGCAGCGCGGAAGAGGGCGGCGGCTCGGGTGTGGTGCGCGCGCCGCCGATGCCGCCGACCGCGAGCACGTTGCCCGAGATTGCGTACAGCGCCGCTTCGTACACGCCCGCCTGCTCGGCGGCGCGGTTGAGCACCGGCCCCGGTGCGCCCGGCGCGTCGGCGAGGGCGCTCGCGATCTGCGTTGCGCGGTTGGTCGTTTCGCGCAGCAGGTAGTCGAGCGAGCTTCGCCCGAGGTTGATGCCGCCGTCGAGCGCGCGATCGACGCGCACGTCGAACCAGCTCTCGATGCTCTTGCCGAGGAATTGCACGGACACCGCGTACACGAGCGCGCCCGGCAGCACGGCGACCACCGCGAACAGGAACACCAGCCGCAACGCGAGGCGCGAGCCGAATACGCCCGTGCGCAGATTGCGCCGCAGCTGCAGCAGTTGCCACGCGACCACCAGCATGAGCAGCACGACGAGCACCGCATTGATGACGAGCAGCTGGTCGTAGCTGCCGGCGAAAAGCTCGGTGTTCGCGGCGGCGGTCGCGAGCAGGAACAGCGCGATCGCCGCGAGGCACGCGACGACCAGGAGCACCCAGCGCAGGCGCCGCGAGGCGAGGATGCCGCCGCGCGGGCTCGCGGACCCGCCCGCACGCCGGGCGCTGCCGCGCGATTCGCCGTGGCGTTGCGGCGCGCTCACCGAAGGGCTCCCGTGCGCCGCTTCGCGCTCATGGCACGAACGTCCATCGATGCCAGTCGGACGCGAGCTGCCATTCGCGCGACGCGAGCGCGTTCACCTGGAACGGCTTGGGCAGCTGGTTGACGTCGAGCTTGAAGCGAACGGCGGCTTCGTACCTGACCCCGCGGGTCAGCGACTCGGCGCGCGCGACCGGCCGCGACGATACGCGGCTGACGAATCGCTGCACCTCGTCCAGCGATTCGAAGTGCTGCCCCAACGGGCCGGTGCTCACCCGATACTGGCGAGTCAGCGCGTTGTACGAGACGCGATACGTGATCGACCACTGCGCAAGCTTCTCGTCGGTCCAGTACCAGCGCGTGCGCGAGAGCTCGAATTCGATGGTGAAATACAGCGGGATGCCTTTTTCGAGCGCCTCCTCGAGCGACGGCGTAAGCGCCAGGTCGAAGTCGGCGAAAAGCTGCAGATCGCCTTCCGCGAGCCGCAGCTCGGCGGACTTCACCGGAACGACATCGGCATGTGCGCTTCCGATTACCGCGGCGAGCGACACGACCGCCAGCATCCGCAAGGCGGCGCGGCGCCGCGGCGACGGCGGAAGGAGGGCAGGGCGAGCGAGTTTCGGCATGCCGGCGACAAGGAGCCCGCGGCCGCGGGGCGTCGGCGACCGCGCCAGGAGGGTGCCGGCGGCGTGACGCCGCGTCAGGCTTTGCGGAGAAGCGCGTAGAAGAACCCGTCCTGATTGTGGCCCGGCGCTTCGGACGATGGCAAGAGCTGGCCGCCGTCGTGCGCAGCGCCTTCGGGAAACGTGATGGTTTCGCGCAACGCGTCGGGATGGCGCGGGATGAAAGCCGCGAGCCGGGCTTCGTTCTCGGCCGCAAACACCGAGCACGTCGCGTACAGCAGCTTGCCGCCTTGGGCGACGAGCGGCCACAGGCCGTCGAGGACGCGATCCTGTTCGTCGCAGAACCCCGCCATGTCGCCGGCGCGGCGCAGCCACTTGGCGTCCGGATGGCGGCGGACCACGCCCGAGGCGCTGCACGGCACGTCGGCCAGCACGCGATCGAAGGGCTGCCCGTCCCACCACCGGTCCGGCGCGCCGGCGTCGCCCTGCGCGATGCGCGCGCCGCGATCGTCCAGGCGAAGGCGCGCCAGATTGTCGCGGATGCGCGCGAGTCGCGCCGGATCGCTGTCGATCGCGGTGAGCTCGACATCGGCCAGCTCGAGCAGGTGCGTCGCCTTCCCGCCCGGGGCGGCGCACGCGTCGAGGACGCGCATGCCGTCGGCGACGCCGAGCAGCGGCGCCGCGATCTGCGCTCCCAGGTCCTGCACGCAGAACGCACCCTCGGCGTAGCCGGGCAGCGCGTCGACGGCGCCTGGCGGCACGACGACGACGCCCTGCGCGCCGGCCGCGGTGGCGTTGACGCCGGCTGCCTGCAACGTGGCAACGAGCGCCGCGCGCGATCCCACGCGGACATTGGCTCGCAGCGTCAGCGGCGCTCGCAGATTGCCCGCCGCGAGAATCGCCTGCCAGTGCGCAGGATGATCGGCCTTGACGCGCGCGATCCACCATCGCGGATACGACCAGCGCGCGACGGAATCGCCGAGAACCGCCGCGTCGAGCGCTTCGCGCTCGCGCAGGTAGCGGCGCAAGAGCGCGTTGATCCACGCCTTGGCCGCCGGACGCACGAGCGCCGCCGCCGCGTCCACGGCACGGTCGACGACGGCGAACGGCGGCGCGCGCGTATGCGCGAGCTGATAGAGCGCAACGCACAGCAGCGTGCCGAGCAGCGGATCGGTGATCGGCTTCGCCGCGAGACGGTGCGCCAGCGCGTCGAGCGTGCCGTAGTGGCGCAACGTCCCGTACGCGAGCTCGGCGACGAGCGTGTGCCCGCGCGTCGCCTTGCCGTCGTCGACCGCGGCGAGCGCGGCGCGCAGGCTGGTACCGCCCAGCACGGCGTGCACCGCGCGCGCGGCCTGCTGCTGCTCGACGTGCATGCCTAGCCCCCTCCGGGGGCAGCGAACGAAGTGAGCGTGGGGGTCCTCATCTACTCGAAGCGCATGCCTGGCGTGACGACGCGACCGCGCAGGAACGCCGCCGCGGCCATGCGCTTACCCCCGGCCGGCTGCAATTCGGTGATGCGCAGCGCGGCGGCGTCGCCGGCCGCCACGTCGATACCGACTGCACCGACCGCGACCACCGTGCCCGGCGGCGCAGGCGCAGCGCCCGCCAGCGTTGTTCCCTGGCGCAGCTTGATCGGGATGCCGTCGAAGCGCGCCGTCGCCCCCGGCACAGGGTCGAGCGCCCGGAGCTGGCGCTCCAGGGCGGCGGCCGGCCGCCGCCAGTCGACGACGATGTCGGCCGGCCCGATCTTCGCCGCATAACTTGCGCCGGCATCCGGTTGCGGGGTCGCATCGAGCCGCCCGTCGCGAGCAAGGCGGTTAAGCGCGTCGACGATGGCGCGCGCACCCGCGTCCGCGAGCTTGTCCTGCAGCGTGCCGGCGGTGTCCCGCGGCGCGATGGCGACGTCGATGATGGCAATCGTCGGCCCCGTATCGAGACCTTCGTCCATCTGCATGATCGTCACGCCGCTTTCGGCGTCGCCGGCCTCGATGGCGCGCTGGATCGGGGCGGCACCGCGCCAGCGTGGCAGCCGCGACGCGTGGATGTTGAGGCAGCCGAAGCGCGGCCACGCCAGCACTTCGCGCGGCAGGATGAGCCCGTAGGCCGCAACGACGAGAACGTCGAGCGCCACGGCGAGCACCGGCGCGCGCGCGACGGGGTCGCGCAGCGAGACGGGCTGCGCGAGCGCGATGCCGTTGGCCTGTGCGAAGGCCTTGACCGGCGAGGGCTCGAGCCGCAGGCCTCGGCCATGCGGCCTATCGGGCTGCGTCAGCACCAGCGGTATCGTATGTCCGGCGTCGGCGATGGCGCGCAGCGCACGCGCGGCGAAGGGCGGCGTGCCGGCGAAGCCGACGCGCAAGGGCTGGGCGTTGCTCAGCGGGGGCTGAGGTGCGCTGCCGGGTCGGGTCGCGTTGCTTGGCGTTTGCGGCTCGGCTGTCTAGCCCGCGAGCTGCTGCTTCTTGCGCATCCGGGTGGCGAGGCGCGCGCGCTTCAACGGCGACAGGTACTCGACGAAGACCTTACCGAGCAGATGGTCCATTTCGTGTTGAATGCAAACCGCGAGCATGCCGTCGGCAGCGAGGTCGAATCGCTCGCCGCGCTCGTTGCGTGCCCGCACCGTCACGCGCGCGGCGCGCCGGACCTTGTCGTAGTAGCCGGGCACCGACAGGCATCCCTCCTCCTGCTCAGCCTCGCCGTCGGCCGCCAGTATCGTCGGGTTCACGAGCACCTTGAGATCGTCGCGGGCCTCGGAGACGTCGATGATCACGACCCGCTTGTGCACGTCTACCTGCGTGGCCGCGAGGCCCACCCCCGGCGCCGCATACATGGTCTCCGCCATGTCGCGCACGAGTTTCTGCACTTCCGCGTTGAACGAAGTGACCGGGCTCGCCACCTTCTTGAGGCGGGGGTCGGGGTACTCGAGTATGTGGAGAAGGGCCATTGTTTACGTACGGCTTGCCAAATGCATGTGACAGATGCAGAATCCTCGTTAAGTCCTTATTTTGCGGCGGTTTAGGACCTTTGCAAGTCCCCTCCGTCGGAGAGAGGCCATATGCTTCAAGACTTTACCATAGGCCGCCTCGCGGCCGCCCTGACCGCGGCCGCGCTGGCATTGGCCGCCGCCGCCGCATTCGCCCAGGGGATTCAGGTCGCTCCGGGCGCGCCGACGAGCTATACGGTGCAAAAAGGAGACACCCTCTGGGGCATCGCGGGCAAGTTTCTGAAGGACCCCTGGAAATGGCCGGAGGTCTGGCGGATGAACCGCGACCAGATCAAGAACCCGAACCGGATCTATCCCGGCGACGTCGTGACGCTGACGATCACCGACGGCGCGCCGCGGCTGGCGCTGGCGCCGCGCGACACGGTGCGGATCGCGCCGAGCGTGCGCGTGAAGCCCCTCGAAGCGGAGGCGATTCCGGTCATTCCGCCCGGCGACATCGAGCCCTTCCTGACGCGCCCGCTGGTCACCGGACCGAGCGGCCTCGACGGCTCCGCGCAGATCATCAAGGGGCGCGACGAACGCGTGATCCGCGGCGCGAACGACCGTGTTTACGTCATCGGCATGGAGCCAAAGGATGGCGACTTCTGGTTCATCTATCGCCCGGGCGAACGCCTCGTCAACGACAGCGGCGTCGTGTTGGGCTACGAGAACAAGTTCCTCGGCACCGCGCGCGTCGAGCGTTTCGCCGAAGTGTCGACGGTGAAGATCGAGTCGGCGCGCGAAGAGATCGTCATCGGCGACCGCATGCTTCCCGCGCCACGGGAGACGCTGCAGAACTACGTCCCCCATGCGCCGGCGAAGGACGTCGCCGGACGCATCCTCAAGCTCGCTTTCGAAGGCGCCGAAACGGGGCGCGGCTACGTGGTGACGCTCGACCGCGGTACCTCGTCGGGCCTCGAGGTCGGCAACGTGCTGGCAATTTACCGCGTGATCGAGCCCATCCTCGACAAGCGTCCGTCGGCGCAGGGCGCTCCCGTGATGCTGCCGGCGTTCGACCAGACGACGTTCTATTCGCCGCCCAAATACCTGCAGGTTCCCGACCAGCGGATCGGCCTGCTGCTCGTGTTCCGCGTATTCGACAACGTTTCCTACGCGCTGGTCGTCAACTCGGACGAATCCGTCCGCGTGGGCGACTACTGGCGCACGCCCTGACGGCGGCGGCCCGGCGCCTCGATCCCCCTTGCCGGCTCCACCGTCGCCGCTGACGGTCGAGCCGGCCTTTTGTCGCCTACTTCATGCCGCTCGACGCCCGCATCGACGCCTGGGCGATCCTCGCGCAAAAGGCGCTGCCGGCGCCGGCGTTGGTCGACGTGCTGCGCGCCTTCGACGGCCCGATCGAGGCGCTCGCGGCCTCGCGCGCCCAACTCGCGGCCAGACTTCCACCGGCGATAGTCGAGCGCATCCTGGCCCCGGTGCATCCCGATGCGCTCGAGGCCACGCGCGCCTGGCTCGCCGATCCGCGCCACGCGTTGATCGCCTGGGACGACCCCGACTATCCGCGCAGCCTGCTCGATCTCGCCGACGCTCCGCCGGCGCTCTACTTCATCGGGCGCCGCGAGTTGCTCGCGCGACCGGCGATCGCGATGGTCGGCAGTCGCAATGCAACCCCGCAGGGCATCGACAACGCGCTCGCCTTCGCCGGAGCGCTCTCGGCGGCCGGACTCACCGTCGTCTCCGGCCTGGCGCTCGGCATCGATACCGCCGCGCACCGCGGGGCGCTCGACGGCCCGGGCGCAACGATCGCCGTGATCGGCACCGGACCGGACCGCGTCTACCCGGCACGCAATCGCGATCTCGCGCACGCGATCGCCGAGCGCGGAGCGATCGTGTCCGAGTTCGCACCGGGCACCCCCCCGCGCAGGGAGAATTTCCCGCGCCGCAATCGGCTGCTGTCGGGTCTCGCGCGCGGCGTTCTCGTGGTCGAGGCGACACTGTCGTCGGGCTCGCTCATCACCGCGCGGCTCGCCGGCGAACAGGGTCGCGAAGTGTTCGCGATTCCCGGGTCGATCCACTCGCCATTCTCCAAGGGCCCGCACAAACTGATCCGCGAAGGCGCGAAGCTCGTCGAAACGGCGCAGGACGTGCTCGAGGAGCTGGGCCTCGCGCCGTCGTCGCAGTCCGTTAAAAACGCCGCGCCGCTCGCCGAGGCTGCGCAGACGCCGCTGCAAGCGGCGGTGCTCCACGCGATGGGTCACGATCCCGTCGATCTCGATCAGTTGATCGCGCGCACGGCGATGACCGCGCAGCATGTCGCGGCGACGCTGACCACGCTCGAGCTCGATGGCCGCGTCGCCGCTGTGGCCGGCGGCCGCTGGCAGCGCCGGAGCCCGCGCGCCCTGGCTTAGGGTCGTCCCGCGCACGGGCGCCCCCGTATCGCGCGCGCTCGCGCGGGCGCGCGCGTTGGCCGGCCGTTCGCATAAAGTAGTCTTGCTCCGGCCATCGGTCCTTCTGTAGTATCGGCGTCCGTTTTGCAGCCCGGACCCGCACGTCGTGAAAAGCCTGATCATCGCCGAGAAGCCCTCCGTCGCCGCCGACATTGCGCGCGCGATCGGCGGCTTTGCGCGCCATGACGACCATTTCGAGAGCGACCGCTACGTGCTGTCGTCGGCGGTCGGGCACCTGCTCGAGCTCGGCATGCCCGAGGACGAGGAGGTCAAGCGCGGAAAGTGGACGTTCGCGCACCTGCCGGCGATTCCGTCGCACTTCGAGTTGAAGCCCATCGAGAAGAACGAGAATCGCCTCAAGGTGCTGTTGAAGCTGCTGAAGCGCAAGGACGTCAGCGCGCTGATCAACGCCTGCGACGCCGGTCGCGAAGGCGAACTCATCTTCCGCAACGTCGTGCAATACGCGAAGTCGGCCAAGCCGATCCGCCGGCTGTGGCTGCAGTCGATGACAGCGAACGCGATCCGCGACGCCTTCGGGGCGCTGCGCAGCGACGAGGCGATGCTGCCGCTCGCCGACGCCGCCGTGTGCCGCTCCGAGTCGGACTGGCTCGTCGGCATCAACGGCACCCGCGCGATGACCGCGTTCAACTCCAAGGCGGGCGGCTTCCAGCTCACGACGGTCGGCCGCGTGCAGACGCCCACGCTGGCGATCCTCGTCGAGCGCGAGGAGAAGATCCGCGCGTTCGTTTCGCGCGACTACTGGGAAGTGGTGGGCACGTTCGGCGCGGCCGCCGGCGAGTACACGGGGCGCTGGTTCGACGAAAAGTTCCGGAAGAAGGACGACGACCCCGACCTGCGCGCCGACCGGATCTGGGGCGAAGCGGACGCGCGCGCGCTTGCCGCCAAGTGCAGCGGCAAGCCGGGGGTGGTCACCGAGGAGTCGAAGCCGACCACCCAGATCTCGCCGCTGCTCTACGATCTCACGAGCCTTCAGCGCGAGGCCAATGGCCGCTTCGGCTTTTCGGCGCGCACCACGCTCTCGCTGGCGCAGGCGCTCTACGAGCGGCACAAGGCGCTGACGTACCCCCGCACCGATTCGCGCGCGCTGCCCGAGGATTACCTCGCCACGGTGCGCGCGACGATGGAGAGCCTCGGCGAATCGAATGCCTACGGCACGTTCGCCCGCGAAGTCATCAAGCGGAAGTGGGTTGTGCCGAACCGCCGCATCTTCGACAACGCGAAAGTGTCCGATCACTTCGCGATCATCCCGACGCTGGTGCGCCCGAAGAGCCTGTCGGAAATCGAGCAGAAGCTCTACGACATGGTCGTCAAGCGCTTCCTCGCGGTGTTCTATCCGCCCGCCGAGTTCCTCGTCACCACGCGGATCACGCGCGTCGACAGCGAGCCGTTCAAGTCCGAGGGCAAGGTGCTCGTCAACGCGGGCTGGCTCGCGGTGTACGGCAAGGAAGCGGCGGGCGAGGAACCCACGCTCATGCCGGTCAAGCCGAACGAGAAGGTGGCCACGCGCAAGGTCGACGTCAACGCGCTGGTCACGCGGCCGCCGCCGCGGCTGACGGAAGCCACGCTGCTCTCCGCGATGGAAGGCGCAGGCAAGCTGATCGACGACGACGACCTGCGCGAGGCGATGCGCGAAAAGGGCCTCGGGACGCCGGCGACGCGCGCGCAGATCATCGAGGGCCTGATCCAGGAGCGCTACATTCACCGCGAGGGCAAGGAACTGCAGCCGACGGCGAAGGCCTTCTCGCTGATGACGCTGCTGCACGGCCTCGGCGTGCCCGAGCTGTTTTCGCCCGAGCTGACGGCGGACTGGGAGTTCCGCCTCGCGCAGATGGAACACGGCAAGCTCGCGCGCGACGAGTTCAT
Organism: Casimicrobiaceae bacterium; assembly: GCA_039916265.1. Lineage (GTDB taxonomy): Bacteria > Pseudomonadota > Gammaproteobacteria > Burkholderiales > Casimicrobiaceae > VBCG01. The sequence goes on from JBDSLT010000224.1 coordinate 15,714, forward strand.
GCGCGACATCGTCAAGATGACCGAGCACATCGTTGCGCAGGCGAAGAACTTCGACGGCGACACGATCCCCGGTGACTTCGCGACGCTCGCCTCGCCGTGCCCGAAATGCGGCGGCGAGGTGCACGAGAAGTACAAGAAGTTCCAATGCGTCAACTGCGACTTCGCGTTCTGGAAGATCATGGGCGGGCGCCAGATCGAGCCCGCGGAAGCCGAAACGCTTCTCACGGAACGGGAGATCGGTCCCCTCGACGGGTTCAGGAGCCGCATCGGCCGCCCGTTCTCCGCCAAGCTCAGGCTGTCGGAGGGGAACGAGGTCGAGTTCGACTTCGGCCCGCGCGCCGACGACGACGCCGAAGCGCCCGACTTCACCGGCCAGACGCCGCTCGGTCCGTGCCCGAAGTGCGGCAACCACGTGTTCGAGACGCCCAATGCCTACGTCTGCGAGCGCGCGGTCGGCCCCGACAAGAGCTGCGATTTCCGCTCGGGCCGCACGATCCTGCAACGGCCGATCGAACGCGCGCAGATGGAAAAGCTCTTGACCAGCGGCAAGACCGACCTCCTGCAGTTCGTCAGCGCGCGCACGCGCCGGCCCTTCTCGGCATTCCTCGCGCGGCAGAAGGACGGCAGCGTCGGCTTCGAGTTCGAGCCGAAGGATCCGAACCGCAAGGGCCGCCCGCAACGCGGCGGCGCGCCGGTGCGCGTGCTCGGCCCGCATCCGAAGGACAAGGCGCCCGTCGAGCTCCACGCGGGCCGCTACGGACCGTACGTCAAGCACGGCAGCGTCAACGCGACCCTGCCCGACAAGGACACGATGGACACGCTGACGCTCGAGCAGGCCATCGCGATCCTCGACGAAAAGTCGGGCAAGACGACCGGTACGAAGAAGTCGAAGTCGACCAAGGCACCGGCACGAACGCGCGCCGCGAAAACGCCGGTCCGGCCGCGCGCTGCGACGACCCTGGCGCGAACGCGCGCCGCGAAGACGCCGGAGGCCGCTACGGTGGCCGCGCCCTCGACGCCCGCGGCCGCGCGCAAGCCCGCCGCGCGCTCGGCCGCCGCGGCGGCGCGACGCGTGCCGGCGAACGCGCGGGCGTCAGCCACGGCAAAGCGCAAGGGCACGTCCAAGCGCAAGACGACGAAGGCGCGCTAGGCGGACCGTTCGCGGCCCGCGAAGCCAGGGGCCGACTTTGGCTGGCGCTCGCGCGGGCCGAGAGCCGTTGACGCGCGTCAGCCGACGTCGAAGCGAATGCCTTGCGCCAGCGGCAGCTCGCTGCCCCAGTTGATGGTGTTGGTCTGGCGGCGCATGTAGCCCTGCCACGCGTCGGACCCGGACTCGCGGCCGCCGCCTGTCTCCTTCTCGCCGCCGAACGCGCCGCCGATCTCGGCGCCCGACGTGCCGAGGTTGACGTTCGCGATGCCGCAGTCGCTCCCCGAGCCGGCGACAAAGCCCTCGGCGGCGCGGACGTCGCGGGTGAAGATCGCCGACGACAGGCCCTGCGACACGCGGTTGTTTTCGGCGATCGCGTCGTCGAGCGCGTCGAACGGCGTCACGTAGAGAATCGGCGCAAACGTCTCGCGCTTCACGACGTCGCAGTGCGCCGACAACCCGGTGACGATCGTCGGCTCGACCCAGTGACCCGGTCCGGGGCGCACGTTACCGCCGCAGACGATCGTCCCGCCCGCGGCGGTGGCCTCGGCGAGCGCGCGCCGGTAGCCGTCGACGGCGGCGGCGTCGATCAGCGGCCCCATCAGCGTCGCCGGGTCCTGCGGGTCGCCGATACGCACCTGCGCGTACGCGGCCGCAAGCTGCGCAACGATCGCGTCGTGGCGCGCGCGCGCGACGATCAGCCGGCGCGTCGTCGTGCAGCGCTGGCCCGCAGTGCCCACGGCGCCGAACACCACCGCCGGCACCACGAGGTCCAGGTCGGCGTCGTCGGTGACGATGACCGCGTTGTTGCCCGCGCATTCGAGCAGCGTCTTGCCGATGCGTCCCGCGACGCTGCGCGCGACCTCGCGTCCGACCGCGGACGATCCCGTGAAGGACACCAGCGCGACGCGCGGATCGGCGGCAAGCGCCGGTGCCAGCGCGTTGTCGCACACCGCCAGCGCGAAGATCGGCGGCAGTGACAGCGATTCGACGATGCGGTTGGCGAGCGCCTGCACGGCGAGCGCGGTGAACGGCGTCTTGGGCGACGGCTTCCACACGACGGCGTTGCCGCATACCGCCGCGAGCATCGCGTTCCAGGCCCACACGGCGACGGGAAAGTTGAACGCGGTGATGACGCCGACCACGCCCAGCGGGTGCCACTGCTCGCGCATGCTGTGCCGCGGCCGCTCGGACGGCATCGTCTTGCCGTAGAGCATGCGCGACTGCCCCACGGCGAAGTCGGCGATGTCGATCATCTCCTGCACTTCGCCGTCGCCTTCGGCCTTGATCTTGCCGTTTTCGAGCGTCACGAGCGAGCCGAGCGCGTCCTGGTGCTCGCGCAGCAGCAGGCCGAAACGCCGCACGGCCTCGCCGCGGCGCGGCGCCGGGACGTCGCGCCAGGCGCGCGCGGCGGCCGCAGCCGACGCGACGGCGGCATCGAGATCGTCGGCTGTCGCCGACTCGACGGTTCCGATCGCCTGCGCGTTCGCCGGATTGGTCGAGACGATGGCCGCGCCGCCGCCGCGCCACTGGCCGGGACCGAGGCAAACGCCGGCCGCCTCGGCCGCAAGTCCGAAACGCGCGAGAAGCGGCGCGGCCCGCGGATCCACTTCCGTCATCGATGACCTCCCTCCCCTGCGCCGGCGCAAGCAGACGCGCAAACGCTCAGCACGAGGGGCCCGGAGCGCCCCTCGCTCAGTTCGGCGCGCACATGACGACCAGATCGGGCCCGTCGCCTTCGGCGATCCAGCCCTGCGCCACCATCTGGTCGCGCACGCCGCGCTCGGTCATGTAGCGGTGGTTCGCGTCCGGCCGGTTGCTGAACACGCGATAGATCGGCGTCAGGGCGGCGGGGCACACGCCCGCCGTAGGCAGCGTCATCTGCATGAACGCCGGATCCTCGAGCACGAACGTCGGATTGCTGGCGGCGGTCGCGTTGCACTCGGCGCTGCCGCGGCCAAAGAAATGCGAGTCGCCTTTTGCCGGCGGGATGTAGAAGCGGCACACCGGCGATGCAGCCGCGCCGGCGAGCACGCCCGCCTTGAAGCCGTAACCGGTGCGGGTCCAGCGGGTGGGCGTCCTGCCGGCGTCGAGGTTGGCGATTTCCGCCGGCACCCAGGTGATGAAATAGTGATCGAGCGCCGCGTTGTAGAACTCCACGACGTCGACGGTCTCGGGCGCGGTCGGGCCGATCGCCGCCGCCGCGCGCACCGCTGCGTTCGCATCGACGATGCCGGCGCCGCAGATCGCGGTGTTGCAGGTCGAGCCGTCCGGAAACGGCTTGGCCGTCAACGCCAGGATCGCGCGCACGTCGTCAGCGGTAAGGTTCGGCGCCGCCGCGAGCATCAGCGACACGACGCCGGCCACCATCGGCGCGGCAAAGCTGGTGCCGCCGGTGTTGGTGAACGAATCGGTCGTCGGCACCGTGCGGCCCGCGTTCGACAGCGTGATGATCCCCTGGTTGCCCGACACCGCGCTGTACTGCCCGCCCGGCGCCGCGAGCGCCACCCCCGCGCCGGAATTGCTGTAGCGCGCGAGGCTTCCCTGCGTCGTCGTCGACGCGACGGCGTACACCGACGGACAACTCGCGGGCACGTGGGTCGCGACGTCCTGCGCTTCGTTGCCCGCCGCGGCGACGATCGCGCGCGTCACGCCCTGCGCGTAGGCCGCGGCGATCGCATTGCGATAGGTGGCGGTGCAGAAGCCGTCGCCGCCGAGGCTCAGGTTGATCACGTGCGCCGGATACGGGTTGGCGGGCACGCCGGGCACGGGCACGCCCGCGGCCCACGAGACCCCGTCGATGATGTCCGAATCGTAACCGCCGCACTTGCCGAGCACACGCACCGGCAGGATCATCGCTGACCAGTTGATGCCGGCGATCCACTGGCCGTTGTTGGTGTTCGCCGCGATCACGCCGGCGACCGACGTCCCGTGCCACGAGCTGTTCGCCGCCGGACAATCGCCGTCGGCCTCGGACGCGAGCACGAAGTCGCCGGGGTCGGAGGCGTCGGCGTCGCGTCCGTCGCCGTCGTTCGACACCTTCGTCG